>NZ_JBEZEZ010000017.1:0-209996 GCF_040649155.1 Streptosporangium sp. NPDC049046
CAATAAACACGTGCGAACGGGGCGACCCCCCGACACCCCGCCCCACCCCCTTCATCACCCTACCCGGCCCGCCCCCCCCCCCCCCTGGGGGGGGCCCCCCCGCGACATGAGAGCGCCTGACATGCGCGAGGGCACCCGGCAGGAGAGGCCGGTATGGGTTCGGGACGGACGCGGAGAGCGCTCGTATCGAGCACTCGTCTCGAAACGGCGCGGCCGGCGGCAGGGTCCGATCAGGTGAGGCGCAGGGACATCACGAGGTAGCGGAAAGCGGGGTCGGCATCGCCGGGAACCTCCGTGATGAGGGCCGGTCGGCTCGGTGACTCCATGTTGAGCCTGACGAGCTCGGTCTCGACCCCGTGCAGGCCGTCGAGCAGGAACTGGGACTGGAAGGCGATCTGGATGTCGCCACCGGAGATCTCCGCGTTGACGACCTCGGTGCCCCGGCCGATGTCACCACCGCCCGCCTGGATGAGGACCTGCCCCTGGGCGAAGGAGAGCCGGACCGCGGTGTTGCGCTCGGCGACCAGCGCGACCCGTTTGATCGCGTCGATGAACGGCGTCACCGGCAGGTCGGCCCTGATCGACCAGTCGTCGGTGAGCCGCGAGCGATAGTCGATGAACTGCTCGTCGAGCAGGCGGACCGTGGTGGCCCGGCCGATGCTCTCGAAACCTGCCACGCCGTCGCCCAGCGCGACCGACACCTCGCCGCCGCGCAGCGACCTGGCCACATCGACGAGCACCCGCGCGGGCACCATCGCGGCGGCCGTGGTGCCGGCCGTCTCCGGGCGCCAGTCGAACTCCCTGGCCGCGATGCGATAGCGGTCGGTGGCGGCCATGGTCACGTCGTCACCGGAGATGTCGACCCGGATGCCGGTCAGCATGGGGAGGCTCTCGTCGCGGCTCGCCGCCGGGGCCACCTGATTGACCGCGCTCGCGAAGACCACACCGCCGACCGCACCGATCTTCGGCGGCATCTCGGGCAGGGAGGGAAAGTCCTCGACCGGCATGGTCAGCAGGCCGAACTCCGCGCTTCCACAGGTCAGAACCGCTTCGGAGCCGCTGGTGAGGACCTCCACCACCTCGCCGGGCAGGCTGCGGGTGATCTCCGCGAGGATCCGGCCCGGGATCAGCACCCGGCCCGGCTCCGCCACGACGGCCTCGATCGAGACGCGGGCGGAGACGTCGTAGTCGAAGGCCGACAGCACGAGGTCGCCGTCGTCGGCCTCCAGGAGCAGGCCGGACAGGACGGGGATCGCCGGTCGGTTCGGCAGCACCCGGGCCACCCAGGCCACGGCGTCGGCCAGGACATCACGGTTAACCTGGAACTTCACCTGATCATCCCTTCGTCCCGAACGGCACACCGGGCGCGGAAGCCGTACTTCAACAGCACGCTATCCGCTGAGACCGACAGAACCGGTACCCGGCCGAAGAAAAGCGGATCGTCCGCGCGGGCACCGAGATGAGCCGGCTCGTCGGTGCGCGACGCGCTCGCCGGGAACGGGCTCGGCAGGTCGACCGCGCGGACGTCAGGGGAGATCGCGTCGAGGTGAGTCAGCCGCGGGCGGCGTTGAGGTAGGTCAGGACGGCGAGCACGCGACGGTTGTCGTCGTCGGAGGGTGCGAGGTCGAGCTTGGCGAAGATGCTGGCCGTGTGCTTGCCGACCGCGCTCTCGCTGAGGAACAGCCGCTGGGAGATCGCCGCGTTGGAGCGGCCCTCGGCCATCAGCTCCAGCACCTCGCGCTCGCGTGGGGTGAGCGCGCCGAGCGGCTGGTGCCTGGCGGTGCTCGCCAGCAGCTTCGCGATCACCTCGGGGTCCATCGCGGTGCCCCCCGCCGCCACCCGGCGGACCGCGTCGACGAACTGCTCGGCGTTGAAGACCCGGTCCTTGAGGAGATAGCCGATCGCACCCGAGCCGTCGGCGAGGAGCTCTCGCGCGTACAGCTGCTCGACGTGCTGGGACAACACGAGCACCGGCAGTCCGGGGACGGCCCGGCGCGCCGCCAGCGCGGCCTGGAGACCTTCGTCGGTGAACGTGGGCGGAAGGCGCACGTCGACCACCGCGACGTCGGGTCGCAACCCGGTCAGCGCTCCCAGCAGCTCCGGCCCCGACTCGACGGCCGCCACCACCTCGAAGTCGTGTGCCTGGAGCAGGTGGACCAGGCCGTCCCGCAGGAGATACAGGTCTTCGGCGATGACGACTCTCAGGCTCATCGGCCCAACCATAGGCGGGCCGGCAGGACCTCCGCCAGCCGCTGCTGGCGGGCGTGCATGACGGGGATGAGCGTGCCCGCGGTGTACATGGACAGGCCCAGGAGGATGTTGAAGACGATCAACGGCCACTGCAGGGGTTCGGGCAGGTAGAGCGCGAGGAACCAGCTGCGATACTCCGCGCCGAAGATCTTCATGAACATCGTCACCAGCCCCTGGGGGAAGAGCGGGAGCCAGCCGATCCCCCAGCAGATCCCGACGATGATCGCCTTGCCTCGGGGCAAAGACGACTTGTGGTCCGGCCCGTTCTCCCCCAGAAGGGCGTTGGGAAGGTCGAACGTGGCGGTGGTCGGGCCACCTTTCGGGCTGTTGACCACGAGCACCCCGTCGAAGGCCGCCAACCTGCGCTCGATGCCGCGCAGGCCGCTGCCGAGGGACGGATCGGCGCCCCCCGAGCCGTCGTCGGTGACCACCACCCGCAGCGCGCGGTCGTTGCTGCTGATGTCGATCCACACCCGCTCGGCGCCGCCGTGACGGGCCGCGTTGGTGAGGAGCTCGCTGATCGAGAAGTAGGCGGCCGACTCCACGGGTGAGTCGGGGCGACTTGCCAGGTCCACGGTGACGGTGACCTTCAGCGGGCTGTCCAGCGCGAGGGCCCGCACGGCGTCCCCGAGGCCGCGCTCGGCCAGGACCGGGGGGTGAATGCCCTTGACGAGGTCGCGCAGCTCGACGAGCGCCGTGGAGGAGGCCTCCCTGACCTTGCCGAGCAGGGCCTTGGCCGCAGCGGGGTCCTTGTCCATCAGCTCTTCGACCGCGCCGAGCGTCATGCCCATCGCGACGAGCCTCGCCTGCGCCCCGTCGTGCAGGTCGCGCTCGATCCTTCGCAGCTCGGAGGCCTGGGAGTCGACCGTCGCCAGGCGCGCCTGGTCGAGTCGCTGGACCCGCGCCGCGAGCACGGCCTTGGCCGTGGGCGACAGCAGCAGGTGGTTCCACCGCGCGTACCCCCGCAGCAAGATGGGCGTCGCGAGCAGCGTGAGGGCCGCGGCGAGCACCAGGAGCGGCGAGCCGGCCGCGGGGAGATCGGACCGGAGCGTGAGCAGGGCGTACCCGGCCAGGAGGAAGGGCAGCAGCAGAATGGTGCCGGCCAGCGGGTTGAAGAAGACCCAGAGCCCGTCCCGCCAGGTGGCCGGGTCGCCGAACATCCACTTCAGGCGGTTGTTCCAGTCGGGCCACCGCGGTGTCTTGTAGAGCTGGCGCTCGTAGCGGTACCAGCCGTCGGGCTGGGGACGCACCGGCAGCGGGGACGGCAGGTAGGGGACCGGCACCGCGATCCCGAGCCACCCGCCGGTCAGCCTCCTCGCCACCCCCGTGCGAAACCTGAGCAGCCGGACCATCGGCGGGAAGAAGAAGATCATTCCCAGCCCGAACGTCAGTAAGGACGTGACCAGGATCACGACGACGAGGGCCGCGTCCAGCAGCGCCATCGCTCCCAGGACGAGTGCCCTGCCGACCGTCACCGCGTACGTCTTCATGGGTCAAGTGTCGGTGATACGTCCAATATGTGCCCAGTGGTGGAGGGTGCCCTGCGGGGGTGGGGGTAGCCACACCCCCCTCGGGTGCCTGGCCCGCCCCCGCCGGGGGTGTAGACGGATTCTCCGCGTGCGGCGCGGCTCGTAGCGTCGGTGAGCATGAAGGTCATCGAGGTCAGCAACCTCCGCAAGCGGTACCGCGACCAACTCGCGGTGGACGACGTCTCGTTCACCGTGGAGGAGGGCGAGATCTTTGGAGTTCTCGGCCCCAACGGCGCCGGCAAGACGACCACCGTGGAGTGCGTCGCGGGCCTGCGCGTCCCCGACTCCGGCACCGTCAACGTGCTCGGAGGCCTGCACCGCACCGAACTCAGGGAACAGCTGGGAGTCCAGCTGCAGAGCTCCGCGCTGCCGGAGAAACTCAAGGTGTGGGAGGCACTCGACCTGTACGCCTCCTTCTATCGGAGGCCCGCGGACTGGGTGAAGTTGATGGAGCGCGTCGGGCTCGCCGACAAGCGCGACACCCCCTACGGCAAGCTCTCCGGCGGCCAGCAGCAGCGGCTCTCGATCGCGCTGGCCCTGGTCGGCACCCCCCGCGTGGCGATCCTGGACGAGTTGACCACCGGCCTGGACCCCCAGGCCCGCCGCGACACCTGGGAGCTCATCGAGCGGATCCGCGAGGACGGCGTGACGATCCTGCTCGTCACGCACTTCATGGAGGAGGCCGAGCGGCTCTGCGACCGGCTCGCCCTGATCGACTCCGGCCGGGTGGTCGCGATGGACACCCCGTCCGGCCTCATCGCCAGGGTCGGCGGGCGGCAGACCGTCAGGTTCCGGTTGTCAGGGCCGCTCGACGACACCAGGCTCGAAGCCCTTCCCGAGGTCACCGGGGTGAGCCGCAGCGGCGGGCAGGTCGCGGTCACCGGCACCGGCAACCTGCTCCTCGCGGTCACGACAGCCCTCGCCGCCGCGAATGTCGTACCCACCGACCTGCGCGTGGAGCAGGCCACCCTCGACGACGCCTTCCTCAGCCTCACCGGAAAGAAGATCTCCTCATGAACAAGATGCTCCTGACCGAGGCCAAGCTCTTCCTGCGGGACCCGGGCAGCCCGATCTTCGCGATGCTGCTGCCTCTCGCCCTCCTGATCGCGCTGGGGCAGATCCCCGGCTTCCGGGAGGCGACCCCCGAGCTGGGCGGGGAGCGGGTCATCGACACGCAGCTGCCCGGCATGATGGTGATCCTCGCGGTGGTGACGATGGCGCTGACCGTCCTGCCGGCGACGCTGGTGAGTTACCGGGAGAGCGGCGTGCTGCGCCGGATGTCCACCACCCCTGTCCATCCGATCCGGCTGCTGGTCGCCCAGCTCGCCAACAACCTCGTGGTGGCGATCGTCGCCACCGTCCTTCTGGTCGGCGCGGGCCATCTCGTCCTGGGGTCGATCCTGCCCAGGAGCCCGCTCGCCTTCGCGGGGGTGTTCGTGCTCGGCACGGCCTCGATGCTGAGCCTGGGACTGCTGATCGCCGCCGTGGCGCCCAACGCGAAGGTGGCGCCGGGCATCGGCTCGCTGCTGATGTTCCCGCTGCTGTTCATGGCGGGGATGTGGATTCCCCGGGAGCTGATGCCCGACCTGGTGCGACGGATCGGGGACTTCCTGCCCATGGCGCCGTTCGCCGACGCGCTCCGCGCCACGTGGGCGGGACACGCGCCGCAGCCGCTGCACCTGGTGGTGATGGTGGCGACCGTGCTGGTCATGGGCGGGCTGGCGGCGCGGTTCTTTCGCTGGGAGTAGCCGGTGCGGCCTACGGTCCGCCGGGGTCCGTCCCACGCGAGGGGCAGGGACGGACCCCGGCTTCTCCTGTTCACACCGGCTTTCCCCGCCCGGTGCGTTCCTGCTCGGCGCTCCGGATGCCCAGCGATGGGAAGCCGGATATGTCACTCTTGACTGATGCTGATCCTGGCGCACGTAAGTGACGTCCACATCGACGGTTCTCCCCGCAGCATCGACAGGACCCGATCCGTCATGCGACACCTGGAGAACCTCCCCGGTCCCCTGGACGCGGTCGTGGTGACCGGCGACATCGCCGACAACGGCCTGATCGAGGAGTACGAGATCGCGCGTGAGCTGCTGACCACGCGCCATCCGACGATCGTCTGCCCCGGTAACCACGACGCCCGTCCGGCGTTCCGCAAGGCCCTGCTCGGCCTCGACGAGGGCGGCAACGGGCCGGTCAACCAGGTCCTCAGGCTCAACGGGCTCACCGTCGCGCTGTGCGACTCCAGCGTCCCCGGGCGGCCCGAGGGCTTCCTGGAGGACGAGACGATCACCTGGTTGAACGGCGTGCTCGCCGAGGCTCCGGACACCCCGGCCCTCGTCGGCATGCACCACCCGCCGGTGTCCCTGGGCATCCCGTACGTCGACGGGATCCGGCTACGGAACCCCGAGCGGTTGGAAGCGGTCGTACGGCGGCACCCGCAGGTGGTTTCCGTCATCACCGGCCACGCCCACACCGCGGCGAGCACCGTCTTCGCGGGCCTGCCGCTCTCGGTGGCGCCGGGGGTCGTCTCCACGCTGCGGCTCAGCCAGGAGCTCGACATCCCGATCCCCGTCGACTACGACCTGCCGCCGCAGATCGCCATTCACGTCTTCGACGGTGGCCGTCTCGTCACCCACGTCCGTCCGGTCCTGTGACATCGCCGCGGCCCGCCCTCACGGCGTGCCGCGGCCTGAGCGGTACGCTCCAGGAGACCCGGCCACTTGACGGCCGTATGTCGTGGAAGATCTGACCTTCCCGTCGGGAGGCCCGTCCCCGGCGGCTCGCGCACCTCGGGAGAGCGGCCGGCCCGCATGTCCTGTCGGAGTGGTGCCGCGACCGGAAATCAGCCTGCTTTCACCCCTGGTGCGAAGGTTTTTCGGCTGACAATCGGAAAACCACATGATCCGTTGAACCCGCGGGGATCCGGCGACGTACTGCCTGCCGACACCGGAAAACGTCCGGCGCCCGAACCGGGGAGGGCACAGCGTGATCATGGACGCCCTGTGGTGGCCCGTTCCAGCGAGCACAGCCGTGATCGCGGAACCGCAGCCCGGCATCCGCGACCGCGAAGCGGCGGGCGACGCCACCCCGCGCTCCGGTCACGGCCGCCCGGCGCGAACCGCGGGAAGCGCGTGGTGACCCGGCAAGGCGCCTGTACCTCCCTGTCGGCCGATTCCCCCGGAGAAGACCCCATCGTGAAAGCCTCCTCCCGGTCCGGTGACCGGCCGCGCCGCTCCCATCGCCTGCGACCGGTCGACGCCCCCGACGACGAGTTGGTCGTCGCGGAGCTGTACCGGACGTACCGTCGGCCGTTGCTCTCCTTCGTCGTACGGCTCACCCGTGGCGACGTGCAGTGGGCCGAGGACGTGGTGCAGGAGACCATGGTGCGCGCGTGGCGCAGCGCGGACCGGTTCGACGCCGACGCGTCGTCCCTGATGCCTTGGCTCGCGACGGTCGCCAGACATATCGTGATCGATGACCAACGCCGTAAGGACGCGCGTCCCCACGAGGCGGGTGAGGGACCACTGGAGAGTGTGCCCATGCCCGATCAGATGGAAGATCTTTTGCGACAGGTCGTCGTGTCGGACGCGCTCAACTCGCTGTCCCCCGCCCATCGCGAGATCCTCAACGAGACCGTCCTGCGCGACCGGTCGGTGAACGACGCCGCCGAGGCGCTCGGCATCCCCGTCGGCACGGTGAAGTCGAGGGCGTACTACGCCCTCCGCGCGCTGCGCGTCGCCCTTGAGGAGAGAGGGGTGACGGCATGACCTCGCGGGTGGAGCACACCGATGTGGGCGCGTACGCCCTGGGCATCCTCGGGGAGCCCGACCGGACGGCCTTCTCCGACCACCTCGCCACCTGTCCGTCCTGCACCGCGGAGCTCCGGGAGCTGTCGGGGGTGGCGGACGCGCTCGCCGGCATCGGTCCCCTCAGGGACGACGTCGCGGGTGCCGGCGAGGGAAATCCCACCGAGGTGGTCAACCTGCTGCGCCGCCGCAGGACGGCTGACCGGCGTGCCCGCAGGGGCACGTTCGTGATCGGCGCCGCCGCGGCCGTCACCCTTGTCGCCGGAGGGATCGCGGCGGGCACCGCGATCTCCGGCGAGGGTGGCAGCGTCCCCGTCGGTCACTCCGCGCACGGTCCCGCGGAAGAGGCGTATCGGACAGGCACCCCGCTCGCCGGTAAGGGCGCCTCCGGGGTCACCGGCGGCCTGGTGCTGGAGGCGAAGGGCTGGGGCACCCACGCCGTCCTGGAGCTCAAGGGCGTCAAGGGGCCGCTGGAGTGCGAACTGGTCGCCGTCTCCCCGACCGGCGAGCGGCGTGTGGTCACCGGATGGGCGGTGCCCGAGCGGGGATACGGGGTTCCCGGTTCCCCGGAACCGCTCTACGTGCACGGCGGGGTCGCCTGGGGACCTGCGGGGATAGACCACTTCGAGGTGCGCACGAACGGCGGGGACACGCTGCTCACCGTCGCGGTCTGACCGGGCATTGTAGCCCTCCCGTTCTGCGGGGGGGCTTTTTCCCGGCCGTTTCCCTCTGCGTATTTTTACGTATTTGAATGTTGAACCATCGTCGGACGTGGCGCCGTACAACCGGCTGAAGAACGCAGCAGCCCCTTACAGCTACGAGAGGTCCACGATGTCCAAGCGGTCCATGCGCAGCACCCTCACCGTCTCCGGCGTGGCCATCGCCGCGACCATGCTCTCGGCACTCTCCGCGACCCTCGCCCCGGTCGCGCAGGCCGGCACGACCGCGGCCACACCGTCCGGCACCGCGAGCACCGCGGACGCCTACTTCGCGGGCACCCTGCTCGGCAAGAACGAGGTGCCGACCAGCGGCGGTCCCGCCGTCGGTGACAAGGACGGCAAGGCCGTCGCCGTGGTCCGCATCCGCGGCAACGAGGTCTCCTACGCCGTACGGTGGGAAGGGACGGACACCCCCACCGCGTTCCACATCCACCAGGGCAAGGCCGGCAAGAACGGCGACGTGAAGGTCGGCTTCTTCATGGAGGCCCTGCCCGGCGGCAGCAAGGCCATCCTCGGCAGCGTCAGGATCAACGACGGCGGCCTGCTGGCGGGGATCAGGAAGAACCCGAAGAACTGGTACCTCAACCTGCACACCGCCGAGTTCCCGGGTGGCGCGGTACGCGCCCAGATGCACAGGATCAGCCCGACCAACCTGTCCAACGTGCTCGCCGCCGGCGTGCGTCCCGTCTACCACTCCAACGCCGATGGCCGCCAGGAGGTCCCGGTCCCCGGCAAGAAGGTCGGCGACCCGAACGGTCGCGCCGAATGGCTCGTCGGCATCAAGGGCTCGAAGGTCTACTACGCCACCATCTGGGAGAAGCTCGCCGCCCCCACCAACGGGCACATCCACCGGGGCAAGAAGGGCAAGAACGGCGATGTCGTGATCGACTTCTTCGCCGACTCGAACGGCCTGCCCAAGGGCGTCACCGGGATCGCGGGCACCGCGTCGGTGAAGCCCGACATCGCCCGGGGCATCAAGAAGAACCCGAAGAACTGGTACACCAACCTGCACACCACCGAGTTCGGCGGCGGCGCGGTGCGCGGTCAGCTCTACAGGTCCGGCGGCGGCTGGTGAACCGACGTCCGGGGATCGCGCCGCGGCGGTGAGTCCGGGACGCGGAGGGGATCCACGGTCGTCACAGATCACCCGTGACCCCGGAGACGACGGCGCCCGCCACACGGAGTTCGTTCCGCGTGGCGGGCGCCGCCGCGCGTGGTGACCGGCGGCGGGCCCGGATCCCGGACGGGGACCGCGCACGCCCGGGTCCTGGACGGGCCGAGATCCGCTCGGTTCGTCCAGGGGCCGCGCACGCTCGCCCCGCAGACGAACGCCGGGTCCGCTCAGCTCGTCCGGACCGGTCTGGGCTCCTCGGCCGTACGGAGGTCGTAGCGCTCGCGAGCGGTCATGATCTCGGCCACGTGCTTCTCCGACCAGCTCTTGATGCCCTCCATCAGCGCGACCACGCTGTGCCCCAGCGTGCTGAGCTCGTACTCCACCCGGGGCGGGATCGTCGGGTAGATCGTGCGGATCACCATCCCGTCGCGTTCCATGTTCCGCAGTGTCTGGGTGAGGCTCTTCTGGGTGATCCCATCGAGCCTGCGGCGAAGCACGCCGAACCGGACCGGACCGTCCCGCAGGGCGTCCACCAGCAGGCAGGTCCACTTGTTCGCGATCGCCTCCAGGACCTTCCGTGAGCCGCACTCCTTCAGGTACGCGTTGACGGCGCCGTGATCTCGCAGGTGAGAAGTGGTTTCCATAAGGTACCTATATCGCTAAAAGGTGCCTTCTTCCATATAGATACCGACTCCAGGGAGATTGATCTCGACAAACTTCCCTTCAGAGGAGATCACGATGCGTGTCATCACCCAGTCCGCCGTCGGCGCCCCTTCCGTACTCGATGTCGCCGAGGTCGACCGGCCGGAGCCGGATCACGGACAGGTCCTGATCAAGGTCGGCGCCGCCGGGGTGAACCCGGTCGACGAAGTGGTCCGCGCCGGGCTCATCCCACTGCTCGGCCCGCCGCCCTTCACCCTCGGCTGGGACGTCGCGGGCACGGTCGAGTCCACGGGACCCGGCGTGTCCGCGTTCGCCCCCGGTGACGAGGTTCTGGGCCTGCTCGCCTTCCCCGACGCCGGCAACGCCTACGCCGACTACGTGCTCGCCTCGCCCAACGAGATCGTCCACAGGCCCGCGCCCCTGCCCGTGGAGCAGGCGGGAGGACTCCCGCTCGCCGGGCTCACCGCCTGGCAGGCGCTGGTCGGCATCGCCCGCCTCGACGAGGGGCAGCGGGTGCTCGTTCACGCCGCCGCGGGAGGGGTCGGCCACCTCGCCGTCCAGATCGCCGCGTACCTCGGGGCGCACGTCACCGGCACCGCCCGTGCCGCCAAGCACGACTTCCTGCGCGGGCTCGGCGTGGACACCCCGATCGACCACACCGCCGTCGACTTCGTCACGGAGACCGAGCCGGTGGACGTGGTGTTCGATCTGGTGGGGGGCGAGTACGGAGAACGTTCCGCCGCCACGCTCAAGCCCGGCGGCCTGCTCGTCGGAGCGCTGGGACGCAACCTCGGCATCACGCCGGAACGCGCGGCCGAGCTGGGCATACGGCTCGCGGTGGTGAGTGTGCGTCCCTCGGCGGCCGACCTGTCGCGGCTGACGGCGCTGACGGAGTCGGGACGGCTCAGGGTTCACGTGGATCAGACACTGCCGCTGGCCGAGGTGGCGAAGGCGCACGAACTCCTGTCGACCCGCCGCACCACCGGGAAGATCGTCCTGATCCCCTGACCTACCGTCCCCCTCGGCTCAGGTGACGTAAGGGCGGGCGGTCCTTCCCTCACGCAGCGTCCGCGCCCACCAGGTCAGCTGGTCGAGCAGGACCTTGGCCGCGCCGTCGTAGCCCTGCGGGTCGACCGGCTCCCCCTTGTCGTCGAAATTCCTCCGGGCGCCGTGGAAGCTGACGGTGTCTCGGATGGTGACCGCGTGCAGCTCCGCGAAGACCAGGCGGAGCTGCTCGACCGCTCGAAGGCCACCGGAGATGCCGCCATAGGAGATGAAACCAACTGGTTTGGCGTGCCACTGCCGGTCGTGCCAGTCGATGGCGTTCTTCAACGAGGCCGGAAAGCTGTGGTTGTACTCGGGCGTCACGATGGCGAACGCGTCGGCTCTGGCCAGCCGCGAGGTGAGCACCCCCAGAGCCCGCGCCACCTCCGCGGCGGGCGCGGCCCCGAAGCGGGGCATCACCATCGGCAGAGGGGTCTCGGCAAGGTCGATGACATCGACGTCCAGGCTCTCGTGCCGCCGGGCCCGGCCCGCGAACCACTCCGCGACGGTCGGGCCGAGCCGCCCTTCGCGGACACTGCCGACGATCACCGCTAACCGGATCTGCTCTTCGGGCATGACGGTCCTTTGCTGGTCACAGTGGGTCTGTCCGCGCCCTCGCGGCGCCGTACGAACAGGTTCGTACCTCAACCTTGGTTCACGTCAAGCCGGAACCGCGCACCCATCGGCATCGGCTGCCCCCGCCCACGGCGTCCACGGCGGTGGCGGCGCCCTTCCGGCGTGATTCTCCCCGCCCGCTCACGTCGGCACGGTGACCTGCTGGGCGATCACGAACACGCCCATCGCCAGGACGAACCAGCCGAACGCCTTGCGCAGCCGATCAGGGTCGACATGTCCGGCGTATCGGCCGCCGAGCAGTCCGCCCACCGCTGCGGCGACGGTGACCACGGTGGCCAGACTCCAGTCGATGCCGACCGCGCTCAGGTAACCGGCCAGCCCTGCCAGTGACTTCATGCTGATGACCAGCAACGAGGTGCCGACGGCGGCGGCCATCGGCATACCGCCGAGCAGGACGAGCGCCGGCACCACGAGGAAGCCGCCGCCCGCGCCGACCAGGCCGGTGACGACGCCGACGACCGCCCCATCCAGAATGATCTTGCCGAGAGGCAGATGCTCCCGCGTTCTCCCGTCTGCGATCCGGCGTCCGCGAATCATGGCGATCGCGGTGGCCACCATCATCACCGCGAATGCGCCGAGCAACAGCTGCTCGGGCAGATGCGGTCCGAGCAGGCCGCCGCCGTAGGCTCCGGCCATGCCTGCCGCACCGAAGATCAGTCCGGTGCGCCAGCGCACCTGGCCCGTGCGGGCCTGCGAGAGGAGGGCGGTGGCGCTGGTGACCGCGACCACCAGCAGGGACATGGCGATCGCGCTCTTGCCCGCTACTCCGGCGACGTACATGAGCATGGGCACCATGAGGATGGAGCCCCCGCCGCCGAACAGACCGAGTGCCACCCCCACCGCGACGGCGGCCGCAGCGGTGAGCGCCAGGGTGGTGGTCACGAGGTAGCCCGGCCGTCCGGGTGCTCGCCACGCAGCCGCCGCAGGGTGGCCTCGGCGTCGAAGCGCGGTCCTCTGTTGTAGGGCAACCTCGCCAGAGCCATGCCCATGGCACAGGTGTCGGTGATGGCGGCGAACGTCAGTCCGGCACCGATGAATCCCGCCAGATAGCCGGCCGGCGGCCACCAGACGCCGGCCAGCACCGAGGAGGCGACGATACCTCCGGCCATCAGGCGCACCTGCCGCTCCAGGCTCCAGCGCGGCCTGCCGCCGTCATCGGCGCCGGAGGTGGGACCACCGGCCGCGTTCCAGGCGTTCATACCGCCGGCCAGGATCGTGGAGCCCTCAAGGCCGGCGCCGGTCAGCCTGGCGCAGGCCTGGGTCGCGCGGCCACCGGCCTGACAGACGAGAAGCAGTTGGCCGCCGGCGTCGGCGACGATCCGGTTCAGGTGGACGTCGACCTGGTCTAGCGGCAGGTTGACGGCACCGGGGATGTGGCAGGTGGCGTACTCGCCCGGGGTGCGCACGTCGACCACGAGCACGTCGGGATTGGCCGCGATGAGCGCACGGGCGGCGGACACGTCCAGGGAAGGGGTGGAGGTCATGCGTTCGAGATCCTTGTCGTTCAAGGGGAATGGAGGTCAGGTGGTGGTGAAGGTGGCAGCGAGCCGTTCACGCAGCTCGGCTACGCCTGCGCCGTTCAGCACGATCGGCCGGTAACCGGACCGAAGCAGCAGTCCGGCCGCGATGGAGGCACGCCTGCCTGAGCCGCAGGCGATCAGGACCGGCCGTTCCCGGTCCAGCTCGGCGGGAAAGCCGTCGGACACCAGGTCGGGCAGGAAACGCTCGACGGCCCCGGGCATGGGCGTGGCTCGCTGCTCACCGGGCATCCGGACGTCCAGCAGCTGTGCGCCGGGCGCGGTGAGCCGGTCGGCGAAGGCGGGCAGATCCAGCAGCTCGAAACTCGAGGTGACCGCCTGGCCGAGGTCGGTGACGACACCGAGTACGGTGTCGATACCGATCCGCGCGAGCTGGGTGACCGCCTCGCGAGTGTCCTGGCCGGGGGTGGCGATCAGGACGATCGGGACCCGATAGGGCAGCAGCCAGCCGGCCCAGCTACCGAAGTCGGCGCCGAGCTCGATGCCCACGGAGTCGGGCAGCAGGCCCGCGGCCTGGGCGGCCCGGGGGCGGATGTCCAGTAGGCGGGCTCGGCCGGGGACCTGCTCCAGGATGAGTACCGGCACGTCGGTCGCGGGCATGGGGGGCACGCCGAGGGTGTTGGCGGGCCCCATGTGCCGGTAGAAGGTGGGGATCGGCATGGGGGCGGCCAGCAGATGGTCGGCGAAGCTCTCGGGGTCGGCGATGGCCAGCAGCGGGTTGCCGGTTCTCTCCTCGCCGATGGTGGAGGTGTAGCGGCCCGCGCCGGTGGTGGTGCAGAAGGAGCCCTCACCGTGGGTGGGCAGTAGCCGGACGTCACCCGGCAGGCCGGCCAGACGGTGCAGCGAGCCGTACTGGTGGCGAGCCAGGGTGCGTGCCCGTTCTGGCCCGAGCAGGTCCGGGCGCCCGGCTGAGGAGACCAGCAGGCTGCCGCCGGAGAAGACGGCCATCGGCTCGCCGTCGATCAGCACCAGGTAGGAGGTGTGCTCAGGGGTGTGTCCCGGGGTGTGGATAGGGCGCAGGGACAGGCCGCGCTCGCCGGAGATGTCTTCCAGGTGGAAGGCGGGCGTGTGCGGGTAGGCGGCCGCCGCCGCCGCGGGGAGCACGAGTTCGGCGCCGGTACGGCGAGCGGCCTGTTGACCGCCGGAGACGTAGTCGTTGTGCAGGTGGGTCTCCAGCACGAAGCGCAGATTCACGTCGCGCTCCATGGCGGCTGTCAGGAAGCGGTCGATGTCGCGCTGGGGGTCGACCAGCACCCCCTGACCTTCGTGGGTGAGCAGGTAGGTCTGGTCGCCCAGTCCAGGAGTGCGGAAGGAGACGACTTCCATGAGGTACACCTTTCGCTTTCTTATACCCCGGGGGGTATACAAAGGATAAAAAAAGGAACAGCCTGCTCGAATGTCCCGCCTGTCGGCCCTATCGGCCGGGATTCGGCCCGGCGCCGAGCGGCGGCGCTCCAGCGACGGAGGCGCCTCATATACCCGGGGGGGTATATGAGAGACACGGTCGAACCCGAAGTCGATCAGGCCCGGCCAGGAGAGGGTTCAGGCGAGCGCCATGAACAGCTTCTCCAACTGTGCTCTGTCCATAGGGGCCTGCTCGCCGCGGCTTTCGGCCGCCTCGCAGTAGCGCATCCCGGTGGCCACGATCTTGAACCCGGCCCGGTCCAACGCCTTGGAAACGGCGGCGAGCTGGGTCAGGACCTTCTCGCAGTCCTCGCCGGCCTCGATCATCGCGATCACACCACCGAGTTGCCCCTGAGCCCGGCGCAAGCGGGTGACGGCGTCGCCAAGCATCGACTCTTTCAGTTCCATGGCCTCACTATACCCAGGGGGGTATAAACGACAAATCAGCCTGAGCCCCATCGAGACAGGACACCACGCTCGCCGTCGGCTCGCGAGGCGCCACCCGCGCCCTTGAACCCCAACGGTTGCGGTACACGACATTCCGACAGGGGGCGATCGAACAGACTTCCGGGGCCTCGTAGTTGACAGGATAGGCTAATCAGATTAGCTTTTAGCTAACTTAATTAGCCAAACCCGGAGGATGACATGACCGAACACCTCGCCGTCGACGGCGGCACGATCGCCTACGAGGTGACCGGATCCGGCCCGCTGATCGTTCTCGCTCACGGCATGGGCGACAGCCGCGCCGCGTACCGCGCCATGATCCCGTCGCTGGCGGCGGCGGGATACCGGGTCGCCGCGGTCGATCTGCGCGGCTGCGGCGAGTCCAGCGTCGACTGGCCGTCCTGGAGCCGCACCGCCGCCGCCGGCGACCTGCTCGCCGTGATCCGTCACCTGGGCGGTCCGGCCGTGCTCGTCGGCCACTCGTTCTCCGGCGGTGCCGCCACCATCGCCGCGGCGCAGGAGCCATCGCTGATCACCGCGGTCGTCGAGCTGGCGCCGTTCACCCGCAAGCAGTCGATCCGCGTCGGCGACCTGCGGACGAAACGCTTCCGGCAGGGCATGCTGCGGCTGCTCGGCACCGCTGTGTTCGGCAGCGTGCGGCTCTGGCGCTCGTACCTCGAGGTGGCCTACCCCGGCGCGAAGCCGGCCCACTGGGCCGAGCGGATCGGCCGCGTCGACTCCCTGATGCGCGAGCCGGGCCGGATGAAGGCCCTGCAGGCCATGGGCCGCAGCGCCCCGACCGACGCCGGCGCACAGCTCGGCAACATCCGCTGCCCGGTCCTCGTCGTGATGGGCACGCTCGACCCCGACTGGGCCGATCCGCACGCCGAAGGTTCGGCGATCATCGAGGACCTGCCCTCCGGCCTCGGCCGCCTTGAGATGATCGAGGGCGCCGGGCACTACCCGCACGACCAGTTCCCCGACCAGGTGGTCTCGCTCACGCTCGCCTTCCTCCGCTCGGACGCCGCTCGTGCCTAGGGCCGGTCTGGACCCGGCGACCGTGGTCGCGGCCGGTGCCGCCCTCGCCGACGAGGTGGGCCTCGCCAACCTGACGATGGGGTTGCTGGCCGAACGACTGAACGTGCGCACCCCCTCCCTTTACAAGCACGTGAGCGGACAGGAAGACCTCAGCCGTCGTATCGCGGTCCTGGCGCTGAACGAGGTCGCCGACGCCATCGGCGGCGCGATCCAGGGATACGCGGGTCGTGACGCCCTGGCGGCCGCGGCGCACGCCTTCCGCGCCTTCGTCCTGAATCACCCCGGCCGGTACGCCGCGACGATCGGCTTGAAACCGTCCGATCCGGACGATCCGCTGATCACCGCGGCTCAGCGATCGCTCGGCACGTTCAGGGCGGTGCTGCGCGGCTACGAGATCGGAGAGGCCGACATGGATCACGCCCTGCGCATGCTTCGCAGCCTCTGCCACGGCTTCGCCACCCTGCAGGCGGCCCACGGCTTCCAGATGAGCGCGGACATCGAGGAAAGCTTCGAGTGGCTGATCGCCTTCACCGACCGTGGCCTGCGCGCCATTTGAGAATGCCGCCGTCTGGGGCGGGTCCCTCCAGATCCCTCCGGCACGTGGGGGCACGCCATGCGGAACGGTTCACCGGTCGCGGCCCCCCTACGGCGAGGTCTAGTGGGGAGCCATGTCGACGAAACGGCTGTAGTGGCCCTGGAACGCCACGGTGACCGTCGCGGTGGGGCCGTTACGGTGCTTGGCCACGATCAGGTCGGCCTCACCCGCCCTGGGCGACTCGCGCTCGTAGGCGTCCTCCCGGTGCAGCAGGATGACCATGTCCGCATCCTGCTCGATGCTCCCTGACTCGCGAAGGTCGCTCACCATGGGCCTCTTGTCCGTTCGCTGCTCGGGGCCACGGTTGAGCTGGGAGATCGCGATCACCGGGACCTCCAGCTCCTTGGCGAGGAGCTTGATGGCCCTGGAGATCTCGGAGACCTCGTTCTGGCGACTCTCGGTCTTCTTCGGCGAGGACATCAGCTGCAGGTAGTCGATGATGACGAACCGCAGGTCGTTGCGCTGCTTGAGGCGACGGCACTTGGCCCTGATCTCCATCATCGACATGTTGGGCGAGTCGTCGATGAACAGCGGCGCCTCGGCCACCTCGCCCATCCGCCGGGCCAGCTTCGCCCAGTCGTCATCGGTCATCGTGCCCGACCGCATGGCGTGCAGCGCCACCCGCGCCTCGGCCGACAACAGGCGCATCGTGATCTCGTTGCGCGACATTTCCAGCGAGAACACCACAGTGGTCATGCCGTGCTTGATGGCGGCGGATCTCGCGAAATCCAGGCCAAGAGTGCTGTTGTGCGTTGGAATGCAGGTCCTTCCGGCAAGGTACATGTGGTCGGCGTTGTCGACCTCCACGCATCTCACCGGCGTCGAGGGCACCGGCCGCACGTCGACGATGTATCGAACGAGCGCCGACGGATGAGGGGTGGTCACCTGCCGGACGGCCTTGCCGGACAGCCGGAACACCTTGTCCGCCGCCGTGAAGTCGATCATGTAGAAGGTGGAGGAGCCGACGCTTCCGTCTTTGACCGTCCGTGTCCTCGTCGTCGCCCGGTAGCCGAGACTCAGCACCAGTTCGCAGGCGTCCTCGGCCAGTCTCCTGTCGGTGACCTCGAGCTGGATCCGGCCGTCGCGACCGACGTGTCCGTCGGTGTCGAGGAGACCGGCGAGCAGGGCACGCCGCTGCTTCTCGGAGGCTCGCAAATAGATCTGGGGAATGTGCTTGTCTCCGAGGACACCGAGGGTGCGCAGGATGGCCCGCACCGTGTCATGACCGTTCCGGCACGCCTGGCACTGCCGCAGACCGCTGGACGGACCACCGCAGTCGGGACACGTGGTCGCCGGAACCGGACGGGCCCTTCCGCCGCACGAGCGACCGCACGTCCGCGCCTGGGACATCCGGGGCACGAACAGGGCACCGCATACCGTGCAGGGCCGCTCCGTCACGGGCGACGGATGCGGCAGACCGAGTGCGTAGGGGAGGTCGGAGCTCGTACGGGTGACCCGCACCCCTTCGGCCTCCAGGTTGAGAGCGATCTCCGAGTCGATGGTGGTGAACCCGGCACCGTCGGGGTGACCGTCGCCAAGCCATACTCCGAGCGCGTAGGCGGGCAACGGCAGATCCCGCTCGGGCAGGTCGAACGCCGCCGCGACGGCGACGGCGTGGTTCGGTCGCCTGTCCGCCGAGGCGCAGCGCAGTGTGCGGGCGATCTCCTCGGTCGTCACGACGTCCTCGTGGGCGGCGGTCGCGGAGGCGTTCGTCGGCTCCGCCGTCGACGTCTCGTACGCGCTCCCGACGTGCTCGATGAATTCGGCGGGCAGGTGGCTCTCCGAGTCCTGCCGGCGACGCGCGCGCGTGGTCGTCCGCCACTGGTGCCGGGCGTCCGCGACGATCACGGTGCCGTCACTGAACTCCACCTCGTAACAAGGCCGTCCGTGCATCACCTCGGTCGCCGCGACCACCCGTGTCGGCCTGCCGTCCGCACCGATCAGGTGGTCACCCGGCTCGACCTCCCCCATGGTCGTCCAGCCGGCGGGAGTGGGCAGCGGCGTGTCGAGAGCGAGCGCCTTGCCGATGGCGGGCCGGGCCGCCACAACGATCATCTGGCCCGGGTGCAGGCCGTTGGTGAGGGAGTCGAGGTCCTGGAAACCGGTGGGGACCCCGACCATCTGGCCGCTCCGGCCGCCGATGGCCTCCAGCTCGTCGAGGGCGCCCGGCATGATGTCCGCCAGGGGGACGTAGTCCTCGGAGGTGCGGCGCTCGGTGACCTTGTAGATCTCCGCCTGGGCGCGGTCGACGAGGTCGTCGACCTCCTCGTCCTGACCGCCGTAGCCGTAGGAGACGATGCGGGTGCCGGCCTCGATCAGGCGGCGGAGGATGGCCTGCTCGCGGACGATCCTCGCGTAGTAACCGGCGTTGGCCGCGGTCGGGACGATGGCGGTCAGCGTGTGGAGGTAGGCGCCACCGCCGATCCTGGCGACCTCGCCCCGCTTCTGCAGCTCGTCGAGGATCGTGATGGCGTCGGCGGGGTCGCCGCGGCCGTAGAGGTCGGTGACGATGTCGTAGATGATCTGGTGGGCCGGGCGGTAGAAGTCGTCGGACCGCAGGATCTCGACCACGTCGGCGATGGCGTCCTTGGACAGCAGCATGCCGCCCAGGACCGACTGCTCGGCCTCGATGTTGTTCGGTGGGGTGCGCTCGAATCTCGGCTCGAAGACCGGCGGCTCCGCGACGCTCACCACACACCCCCTCTTTCGAACACAGTTACGTTATCTCTATTTGTAGCGGACCGCTGTGACAGTTTCGCGGCTCCACGCCCGGCTGGCAACGCGACCTGTCGACAGAGGTGTGGATAAGCTGTGCACTTCTTCCCCAGAGGTGTGGGCACCCTGGGGACAGTTCTGTGGATAACTCTTGTCCACAGCTGTGGATAACGCTCTGACCAGGGAAAACTCCATCCACCGCCTGTGGAGAAAAGAAAGTTGGGGCGACACGCTGAAAGTCGCCCCAGATGGCATGTCCTGAGAGGTTCATCCCGCCGGAGATCCGCTGGGAGGTAAGAGGCACAATGGATAGGTGCCTCTTACCCCTCGATCCGGCCGACCCGATAGGGCCGACCAGGCCGATCGACCCGACCGGTCCGGTCGGTCCGGCTCCGGCTCATCCGACAAACCAGGTCAGATCGGTCGAGCCGATCGGCCCGGCGGCTCCGGGCGCGACCACGACAGGCAGATCCTGCGGCTCGCGCTGCCCGCGTTCGGCGCCCTGGTCGCCGAACCGCTCTTCCTGCTGACCGACAGCGTCGTCGTCGGCCGGCTGCCCGCCCCCGCGCTCGGCGCCCTGGGAGTGGCGAGCACGGTGCTGACCTTCCTGGTGGGGCTGTGCGTGTTCCTCGCGTACGGCACGACCGCGGCGGTGGCCAGGCAGATCGGCGCGGGTGAGACCGGCCGGGCGCTGCGGCAGGGGGTGGACGGCCTCTGGCTGGCCGCGGGGGTGGGATTGGCGATCATCGTGGTCGTCTGGCCCCTCGCGCCCTCGCTGGTCCACCTGATCGGCGCCGAGGGCGAGCTCGCCCGGCAGGCGGTGACCTACCTGCGGATCAGCCTGCTGGGCGTCCCCGCCATGCTGCTGGTACTCGCGGGCACGGGCGTGTTGCGCGGCATGCAGGACACCACGACCCCCCTGCTGGTGTCGGTGGGAGCCTTCGGACTGAACGCGGTGCTCAACATCGTCTTCGTTCTGGGACTGGGCTGGGGGATCGCGGGCTCGGCCTGGGGCACGGTGCTGGCCCAGTCGCTCGCCGCCGCCGTCTACCTCCTCCTCATCCTCGTCCGGTACCGCGCGCCGTTCCGCCCCGACCTGGCGGGCGTACGGGCGGCGGGCTCGGCGGGGGTCGCCCTGATCATCCGCACGGCGTGCCTTCAGGTGGTGCTGGCCGTCGCGACCACCGTCGCCACCCGCATGGGGGAGCAGCAGATCGAGGCGCACACCGTCGCCATCAGGATCTGGACCCTGATGGCGTTCGCCCTGGACGCGATAGCCATCGCCGGGCAGGCGATCACCGGCCGCGCGCTGGGCGCCGGTGACGTGGCGGGAGTCCGCGGCGCGACCCGGAGGATGGTGGCCTGGGGAGTCGGCTCGGGCGTGCTGCTCGGCCTCCTCGTGGTGGTGGTCAGGCCGTTCGTGCCCTCGCTGTTCGACGCGGGCCCCGTCGTCTCCGCCGAACTGCTCGGCCTGCTCTGGGTGGTGGCCGCCCTGCAGCCCGTCGCCGGGGTGGTGTTCGTGCTGGACGGCGTGCTGATCGGTGCCGGAGACCGGCGCTACCTCGCCTGGGCGGGGGTGTGGACGACGCTCGCCTATCTGCCCGCCGCGTTCCTGGTGGATCTCCAGGGCGGCGGTCTGGTCGCGCTCTGGCTGGCGCTCGGGCTGTGGATGGCGGCCCGGCTGGTGACCCTGTCGACGCGGGCGTACGGCACGGCGTGGTTGGTGGTCGGCGGCTGAGACGGTCGAGCGTCCACGCGTGGTCAAAAAGTAACGCATCGTATCCGGCGGACAGGTAATTCTTGCGTGACACTGTGGTGTCCACCACGTGATGGGATAGCCCTTGACCTGCGAAACTCTCCTGCGGCACTGTGAGACAAGTCCCTCGATACAGGGTTAAAAGCCCACCACGATTGGTCACGTCGTGCCCAAAGGCCCTTCCCCCTCGATCGTTCGCCGCATGCCGCCGGGCCATGCCACCGACCGGTGGACCGGTGCGCGCCACGGCCTCCCCACGGCCTATCGCGGGGCGGACCTCATCGTCCTCGGCATCGGTGTCATGATCGGCGCGGGAATCTTCGGCCTCGCCGGCCGCCAGGCGGCGAGCATGGCCGGACCCGGCGTGTTCCTCTCCTTCATGATCGCTGGAATCACCAGCCTGCTCGTGGCCTTCTGCTTCGCCGAGCTCGCCTCCGCGATGCCGACCGCGGGAAGCGCCTACACCTTCGCCTACGTCATCTTCGGTGAGGTCTGGGCCTGGGTCGTGGGCTGGGCGCTGATCCTGGAGCTCCTCCTCGCCGCGGCGGCGGTGGCCCGCGCCTGGTCGCTCTACGCCGCCCAGATGCTCACCGACCTCGGGGTGAACCTTCCCGGGGCGGTCGCGGGCATGGTCGGCCAGAGCATGGGTTTCGACCTGTTCACGCTGTTCATTCTGGTGATCCTCACCGCCGTGGTGGCCCTGGGCGCCCGTGTCGGACTGCGCACCCTGTGGATCATCGTGATCGCCAAGCTGCTCGCCATCGGCGCGGTCATCGTGATCGGCGCCCTCCACTTCGACCGGCGCAACCTCGCGGCCATCCCGGTGCCGGCGACGCCCGGGGGAAAGGCCGAGGACGCCCTGCACTCCCCGTTGCTCGGTCTCCTCTTCGGCCAGACGGGCGCGTTCGGCTGGTTCGGCATCTTCGCCGCCTCGGCGGCCATCACCTTCGCGTACATCGGTTTCGACGTCGTGGCCACCGCCGCCGAGGAGGCCGAGGACGCCCCGCGCTCGATCCCGAAGGGAATCATCCGCGGGCTGGTGATCACCACGGTCATCTACATCGCGGTCGCGGTGGTCATGGTCGGGATGATCCCGTACGACGAGATCGACACGGACGCACCGCTCGCCAGCGCCTTCCGCGACGCGGGCGTGGGTTTCATGGTGCACGTCATCAACATCGGGGCGGTGCTCGGCCTCACCACCGTCATCCTGGTGCTGCTCGTCGGCCTGACCCGGGTGATGTTCTCCATGGCGCGCGACGGGCTCATTCCCCGCCCGCTCTCCAAGATCAACCGCAGCTATCACAGCCCGACAAGGGTCACCCTGGTCATCGGCTTCGTCGCGATCCTGCTGGCCGAGCTCGTGGACGTGCTGACGCTCGAACCACTGGTCGTGATCGGTGCCCTGTTCGTGTTCATCGTCGTGGCCGGCGGGGTGATCCGGATGCGGCAGACGATGCCGGAGCTGCCGAGAGGTTTTCGCACCCCGCTCTCTCCCGGCCTGCCGATCGCCACGATCCTCGCCTGCCTGTGGCTCATGGTGAACCTCCAGCTCATCACCTGGCTGTACTTCATCATCTGGATGGCCTTCGGTGTGCTCGTCTACCTGGTGTACGGCAGACGCAACAGCGTGCTCGCCACGATGGCGCGCCCCGTCCCCGAGGCTCCCGCCGACCCCGCTCCGGGGCGGTACGACCCTGCACAGGGCCCTCCCGGCCGGCCCGGCGGCCCCGGGCCCACGGCCGGACCTCGCGGCAGGCACCGGCGCTGAGCGGACCGTCCACCGCGCGGGCCATGAGGCCCGCCGGGCCCCCGAGACGCCCGTGGACCTCACGACCTCGTGCGGCTTCGGGGACGGGCGGGCGAGAAGGGCTCAGAGACGCCGGGCGTCGATCACGTTCTGCACGAACTCCCTGGTGCGGGGCTCACGAGGATCGGTGAAGATCTGCTCAGGGGTGCCGCGTTCCAGGAGCACGCCGCCGTCGAGGAAGCAGACGGTGTCGGCGATCTCCCGGCAGAAACCCATCTCGTGGGTGGTCAGGACCATGGTCATGCCCCCCTCCTTGAGCTCCCTGATGATCCCGAGCACCTCCTTGACCAGCGCGGGGTCCAGGGCGGAGGTGACCTCGTCCAGCAGCATCAGGCGGGGCCGCGTGGCCAGCGCCCTGATGATGGCGGCACGCTGCTGCTGGCCGCCGGAGAGCTGGTCGGGGTAGGCGTCCGCCTTGTCCCCCAGGCCGAACCTGGCCAGCAGGTCGCGGGCCTGTGCCTCGGCCTCTTTCCCGCTCACCTTGTGGACCTTGCGCGGGGCCAGCGTGATGTTGTCCAACACGCTCATGTGCGGGAACAGATTGAACGCCTGGAAGACGATGCCGATGCGTTTGCGCACGTCGTCGGGGTCGACCCTGGCATCGGTGATCTCCTCGCCGTCCAGGGTGATCGTGCCGTCGTCGGCGGTCTCCAGCAGGTTGACGCAGCGCAGCAGGGTGGACTTGCCCGAGCCCGAGGCGCCGATCAGGCAGACCACCTCGTGCGACTCGACCTCCAGGTCGATCCCGCGCAGCACGTTGTGGCCGTGGTAGTTCTTCCACAGCCCCTCGATGGTGAGCAGGCTCATGCACTCTCCTCCCGTGCCGTCATCGTCTCGCCGGGCGACGGGACGCCGCCGTACGCCGGGGTACGCACGCTCACTGGCCCCGCCGTCTCTGCGAGCGAGCCGCCAGATAGTCGGTGAAGCGGGCCATCGGGATGGTGAGCAGGATGAACAGCAGCGCCGCCGCGAGGTACGGCGTGTAGTTGAAGGTGCTGGCGACGTGGATCTGCGCCTGCCGCAGCGCCTCCAGGGGGCCGATCGTCGCGACGAGCGCGGTGTCCTTCTGCAGTGAGACGAAGTCGTTGAGCAGCGGCGGCACCACCCTGCGCGCGGCCTGCGGCACCACCACGTGGCGCATGGTCTGGCCGTGGCTCAGCCCGAGGGACCGGGCGGCGGCCCGCTGGCTGGGATGCACCGACTCGATGCCCGCACGGAAGACCTCCGCCACGTACGCGCCGTAGGAGAGGGTGAGCGCGATGATGCCCAGCGTCGCGAGGTCCGTCGGTGTCCCCTGCAGGCCGAGCGCGGGCAGGCCGAAACCGACGAGATAGATGATGAGGATCGTGGGCACGCCGCGGAAGACGTCGGTGTAGATCACCGCCAGGGCACGCAGCGGGAAGAACACCGGCGCGGTGAGGTTGCGGGCGAGCGCGACGAGCAGTCCCACGATGAGGATGAGCGGCTCGGCGATCAGAAAGATCTTGACGTTGAGCAGGAACCCGCTCAGCACGTCCGGCAGCGCCCCTGTGAACTGGTCGAGGTCGAAGAACGTCTCCCGCACCCTCGGCCAGCCGGGGGAGGCCGTGAAGAGCCAGAGCAGCAGGACGATCACGAGGATCGTCGAGACCGTCGCGACGGAGCTCGAACGGATCGACGCCCTCCTGCGGAGCCGCTCGCGCTCAAGCTGCCGTTCGCTCTTCTGCCAGTCGACGGGAACCCGCAGGCGCTCGTCGTTCTTCATCGAGCGCCGCCGTGGCGCGGACCGTACGCGCGCCGCGCCCGCGGCGAGACCCGGGCGTCCGCGTCGGCTCCGGGGCCGGGTCCGGTCGCGGGCGGTGTCGGAGGGTGTTTCAGGGTCACTTCAGCTCCGGTGCGCCCGCGGCGGAGCCGAGCCACTCGGTCTCGATCTTCGCCAGCTCACCGGAGGCGGTCAGCTTGTCGATGGCCTCGTTCACACAGCTCACCAGCGGGCTGCCCTTCTCGAAGACCGCGCCGAAGACCTCGGGCTCACCGGAGGCCGCGCCGAACTGACCGACGATCTTGGAGTTCTCGACCTGTGCGGCGGTCACGTAGAAGGCGGTGGGCAGGTCCACCACCACGGCGTCGACCTGCTTGTTCTTCAGCGCGTTGACGGCGTCGATCTGCTCGTTGTAGACGTTGGGCTCGGACGAGGGCTTGATCACGTCCTTGACCGCCTGCAGCGAGGTGGTGCCGATCTGCACGCCGATCTTGGCGTCCTTCAGGCCCGCGAGGTCCGTGGTGGAGGCGATCTTGGAGCCGTCCAGCGCGACCACGGCCTGCTTGACCGTGTAGTAGCCCTTGCTGAAGTCGACGACCTTCGCCCGGTCGGGGGTCACCGAGACCTGGTTCACGTCGAAGTCGAACTGCTTGGCGCCCGGCGCGAACGCGGAGTCGAACTTCACCGTGGCCCAGGTGACGTCATCCTTGGCGAAGCCCAGCTGGTCCGCGACGGCGTAGGCGACCGCGCTCTCGAAGCCCTTGCCGTTGGTGGGGTCGTCGTCGCTGAACCACGGGTCGTAGGCGGGCTTGTCGGTGCCGATGGTCAGCTTCCCGGGGGTCTTCAGCGCGGGGCTGTCCTTGGCGCAGGCGCTGGGGGCCGCGGAGGCGTCGCCGGACGTTGAGGATGCGGGGCTCGCCGGGGTCGCCGTTTCCGAAGCCGGCGCACAGGCCACCGCGGTCGCCGCGAGGGCACCGAGCGCGAACAGCATCGAGGGACGGACCATGACAAAACCTCCAGGGCGAAGCAACGATTTCCGAATTGTATGTATTCGCGGTGACCTGGGGTAACGGGGTACCAGCATATGAATTCTTCCCGGCGGGAAAGGGGACTTTCATCGGTCCCCCGGGCTCCCCGGAGGACGGGAAAGAGCGCTGCCCGGATCCGCGGGAGGACCGGGAAAGGACAAGGGCCCCTCCCCGCGAACGGAGAGGAGCCCTTGTCTCACGGGGCCTGTCAGGCCGCGACGACCTCGACATCGAGGGACGCGGAGACCTCCGGGTGCAGCTTGACGCTGACCCGGTGGGAGCCGAGGCTCTTGATCGCGGAGGCGATCTCGATGCGACGGCGGTCGAGCAGGGGGCCACCGGCGGCCTTCACGGCCTCGGCGACGTCACCCGTGGTGATGGAGCCGAAGAGGCGGCCGGACTCGCCGGCCTTCGTCTTCAGGACCACCTTGAGGGCCTGCAGCTGACCGGCGACCTCCTTGGCGGTGCCAAGGTCGCGAATCTCGCGGGCGTCGCGGGCCTTCTTGATCGAGGAGATCTGCTTCTCGCCGCCGCGCGTCCAGAGGATCGCGAAGCCGCGGGGAAGCAGGTAGTTGCGGCCGTAACCGCTCTTGACCTCGACGATGTCGCCGGGGGCGCCGAGGCCGGTGACCTCACTGGTGAGAATGAGCTTCATCTGTCCGGACCTCCTTAGCGCGCGGTGCTCATGTACGGCAGGAGCGCCATCTCACGAGCGTTCTTGATAGCGGTCGCCACGTCACGCTGGTGCTGGGTGCAGTTGCCCGTCACCCGGCGGGCACGGATCTTGCCGCGGTCGGAGATGAACTTCCGAAGCAGCCCCGTGTCCTTGTAGTCGACGTAGGAGATCTTGTCGTGGCAGAACAGGCAAACCTTCTTCTTGGGCTTGCGCAGTGCCGGCTTGGCCATCGTGGTGCTCCTTTCAGAGCCCCGCCGTCAGGCGGGAATGGTCGCTGCGGATATGGACTGGGACGCGGGATGCCGGGCGCGGTCGTGACCGTCCCGGAGGAGCGTCCCTAGAAAGGCGGTTCGTCGCTGAAGTCGCCGCCGCCGAAGCCGCCGCCACCCTGCTGCTGCTGACCGCCGCCACCGTAGTTGTTGCCGCCGCCGCCGGAGAAGCCGCCACCTTGCGGTGCGGCCGGCGCCGCGGAGGCCCACGGGTCGTTGGCGGGACCGCCGCCGAAGCCACCGCCACCGCCCTGACGGGCGGTCTTGTTGACCTTGGCGGTCGCGTTTCTCAGGGAGGGGCCGACCTCGTCGACCTCGACCTCGTAGACGGTGCGCTTCTCGCCTTCCTTGGTCTCGTAAGACCTCTGGCGGAGCCGTCCCTGAACGATGACCCGCATGCCGCGCTGGAGGCTCTCGGCGGCGTTCTCCGCCGCCTGCCGCCACACGTTGCAGGTCAGGAACAGGCCTTCGCCGTCTTTCCACTCGTTGGTCGTCTTGTCGAGGAACCTCGGAGTGGACGCGATGCGAAACCGGGCCACCGCTTGCCCCGTGGGGGTGAAGCGCAGCTCCGGATCGTCGACGAGGTTGCCGACGATGGTGATCGTGGTGTCGCCTGCTGCCATGGCTAGCGCTGCCCTTCCTGCGGCCTTCGCTGGTTATCGGCTCAGAGTACGGCTGCCGTCCGACAAAATGCCGGAGATTAGTGCACGTCCGGGCGCAGGACCTTGGTGCGCAGGATTCCCTCGTTGAGGTTCATCTGCCGGTCGAGCTCCTTGACCGTGGCGGGCTCGGCGCTCAGGTCGATGACGGCGTAGATGCCCTCGGGCTTCTTCGCGATGTCGTAGGACAGCTTGCGGCGACCCCACACGTCGACCTTCTCCACGGTGCCGCCGTCGTTGCGGACGACCGTGAGGAACTGGTCGAGGGAAGGGGCGACCGTACGCTCATCGAGCGAGGGGTCAAGAATGACCATCACTTCGTAACGGCGCATGCTGACTTCCAACCTCCTCTGGACTCTTGCGGTCACGACACCGTGCCGTGACAGGAGGACGCTGACGTGCTTCACCCCGGAACTCCCATTTCGGCGCTCGGGGTGGAGGGTGGGCCATGACACACCCATTCGACGTAGCCGTGCCAGCCTACCAGCCCGTCAAGGGTTGGGCCGTCGCCTCGCCGGGCACGTCCCCACACAGGAAACGGGTTCGTCCTCTCCAGGACACGCCCTCATGGGAAAGGGGGCGATGAAGGTGCCTCATGTGTCCGGACAGAGCCCGAGCGGGCGTTTCCGGTTCAGGCTGAACAGCGACGGGCGGCGTCATCCCCTGGAGAACGTGCTGAGCGTCTGCACGATCCTCTGCGGGCTGGTCGCCTTCGTGGCCGGGCTCATCCCCTCCGCGCACCCCGTCGCGTCGTGGCTCGGGGTGCTCGGCTTCTGCGGAGGTCTCTACTCCCAGTACGTCTCCGCCACGACACCGGAGCGCGCGCTGAACATCGTGGGCATCGTGGCCTCGTTCGTCGGTGTGGCCTTCGGCATCCGCAACGGGGGTTTCCTCCCGTAGGGTCCCGAACCTGACGAGGGCCACACCGACGAGGACCGGGCCGCGAGCGGCCCTGGAAGATCTCGAACGCGAGCGGGGAACGACCGGCCCCGTCCTCGGTACGTGCCGCCTCGCCGCGGGTCGGCGGCCGTGTCCGATCCGATGCGATCGGGGGGCGCGTACGGGACGCGGGATCAGCCGAGGCGCAGATCCACGCCCAGCAGGATGAGGAACCACAGGAAGACGGCGAGCAGTGCCTCGGCGATGTCCTTCAGGAGCGCGGGGGTGATGTAGTCGTACAACCAGGCGACGTAGATGCCGATCAGGATGTAGATGAGACCGATGAGACTGATCCCTCTGCGATAGCGAGCAGCCACTTGGAACTCCTTGGGGTCGGCCCGTGGGGGCGGGCGGTGGGGCGCGACCTGCGACTGCCCCTGCCCTCGGCGTTGAAACGGCTACTCTCGGATACATGCCGCTTATCGGAGCTCACGTCGACCAGGACGACCCGTTGGCCCACGCCAGGGCACGCGACGCCCAGGTCGTGCAGTTCTTCCTCGGTGACCCGAAGGGGTGGAAGGCCCCGGTCATCGGCGAGAAGACCCGGGAGATCAAGGACTCGGACGTGGAGGTCTACGTCCACGCCCCCTACGTGATCAACGTCGCGACCGTCAACAACCGGGTGCGCATTCCCAGCCGCAAGCTGCTGAGCGCGCACCTCGCGGCGGCGGCCGAGCTGGGCGCCCGGGGTCTGATCGTCCACGGCGGGCACGTCGGCGCCGGAGACGACCCGCAGAAGGGCTTCGACAACTGGCGCAAGGTGTTCGAGCGCCTTGAGGAGCACGGGGTCCCCGTCCTCATCGAGAACACCGCGGGCGGCGGCAACGCGATGGCGCGCAAGCTCGAGCGCATCGCCCGGCTGTGGGACGCGCTCGACGGCTTCGACGTGGGCTTCTGTCTCGACACCTGCCACGCGCACGCGGGTGGTGAGGACCTGGCGGACGTGGTCGAGCGGGTCATGGCGATCACCGGCAGGATCGACCTGGTCCACTGCAACGACTCGCGCGACGCCTTCGACTCCGGCGCCGACCGGCACGCGAGCCTGGGTGCGGGTCAGATCGACCCCGAGCTCATCCTGGGCGTGTGCCGGAGCGCGAACGCGCCGATCGTGGTGGAGACCCCCTTCGACGGTCAGGCCGAGGACATCGCCTTCCTCCGGACGAAGCTCTGAGGCGAGGTTCCGGGACCCGGGTGGCGGTGCCGCCGGACGGCGGCACCGCGGAGAACGTCTCGCCGGTGGGCGAAAGCCGATCCACAGCCTGTTGATCCACAGCCTGTGGATAACTTCATGGGATTACTTTTTCCGGAGAGTGGGTAAAGGGGCAACCCCTGCGGCTCAGCCCACCCAGGCGCCGTCGGCGAAGATCAACGCGTTGAGCGCCATCAACGGTCCCAGCACCAGGGCGTAGCCGAGGATGATCCATCGTCGCCACGGCTCAGGACCGCTGCTCGCCCTGCCGATCAGGACGAAGAGCGGCCACCACAGCAGCGCCGAGCGCGGTACCGACAGGTAGTAGGCGGAACACACCAGGGCGCCCACCTGGAGTCCCACATAGACGAACTCGCTCCATCTCCGCAGGTAGAGCAGGAGAAGCACGAGCGCGACCCCGACGATCGCCCCCGCGATCTCCAGCCGGAACGCCCAGGCCATCCGCCCCTCGCCCATCGCCGCGCCCAAGGTCGTGTTCCACGACTCCCAGGGCCAGACCATGTAACGTCCCCAACCGGCCTCCTGCGCGGTCTTCCAGGCCAGCCAGTCACCCGTACGGGAGTACTGGTAGGCGGAGTAGAGGGCGAGCGGCACGAACGGAAGGAGCAGCCACCCCACCTGCCGTAGCGGGTGCCTGCGGACGAGAAACTCCACGATCAGCGCGACGGCGAGGAACAGGCCGGTGATGCGCACGCAGGAGGCGCCCGCCGCCAGGGCCGCGGCGAGCGGCCAGCGGCCCTGACGCGCCGCGAGCCAGGCGGGGATGGCGAAGGCGAGGAAGAGCGCCTCGCTGTAGCCCGCGAACAGGAACACCGCCATCGGCCAGAGCAGCAGCGCGAGCACCGCGTACCGGCCCGCTCCCCGCGGCCCCTCGAACTCGGCGAGCCTGGCGAGCGCCGTCATCGCGACGGCGCCGGCCACCAGGGAGATGAGCAGCCCGGCGAGCGTCCAGTCGTCGATCACGAGATGCACCGCGCGGAGCATCAGCGGCATTCCGGGGAAGAAGGCGGGCAACCCTCTGTCGGGCTCGCTGCCCGGAGGCCCGCCGTACCCGTGTTCGGCGATGGTGATGAGCAGGTTGGCGTCCCAGTTGCGCCATCGCTCCAGGAAGGGCGCCGGTAGGGCGTCCCCCTCCATGAGCGCCTGGGAGCCGATGACGACCAGGACGACGATTCCCAACCTGGAGGCCAGCCAGAGCAGCAGCCCTTCCGTCGCGACATCGCGCCCAGGAGCGGAAGGCGCGGGAGGCGCGTCTCGCGGAGGAGCGGGGGGAGTGGTCACAAGGTCGAATTGTCCCGGATCATCTTGGCGAACCGCCAGATGTGAACGCTCACCGAACAGTCCCATCCGACCCCCTGTCACCCCGGCTGTCACCTCGGCCGAGCCCTGGACGCCCCGGCCTTTCCCCCTGCCCCCTGTCGCCCCGAGAGGGCTCGGCTCGCCGAACGGCCCCGAGGTCGGAGCACCGGTCAAGTAAAGCCCACGCGGTGTCCGGCCTTCGGCTGAACCGCAGGTCGCGACAGGTCGGCCCGGCCGCATTCGGTGTTGATCAACACTTTGTGCGGTTACTTGACCGGCTCCCTAGGAGAGCGCGAGCCGGAAACGGTCGGGTGCCTCGTCGAAGACGCCACCCGCCTGGTCGTCGGTCCCGTCCTGGCGGATCACGTCCTTGTCGGGGACGAAGATGTCCCGCACGACGAACGCCATCATGATCAGGATAGTGATCGCGCGGCCCCACACGGCGGTGAAGTAGGTGTCGCCCGCGATGCCCAGGGCCTCGTTGCCCGGCTGGATGCCCACCAGATACAGCCAGATCGCGAAGAAGTACCAGCACTCGGCGAGCTGCCAGAGCGCGATCGGCCTCCAGCCCGGCCTGGCGAGCACCGCGAAGGGGATCAGCCAGAGCACGTACTGCGGCGACCACACCTTGTTGGTCAGCATGAACGCCGCCAGGGTGAGGAAGCACAGCTGCATCAGGCGGGGACGGGTCTTCGCGGTCAGCGTGATCACGGCGATCGCGAGACAGAACGCGGCGAGCGAGACGACGCCCAGCCTGTCGAGGAGTTCGGCGTCACCCAGGATCGGCCACTGCTTCTGGTTGAAGAAGTACCAGATGGAGCCCCAGTCAGCCGGTCGCTCCTGGCTGAAGACGTAGAACCTCTTCCACCCCTCGAAGGCGAAGATCATGATCGGCACGTTGACGACGAGCCAGGCGCCCGCGGCACCGCCGATCGTCTTGAGGAACGGCACCCACTTACCGGTTCGCAGCGCGAGCAGGAACAGCGGGCCGAGGAACATCAGCGGATAGAACTTGGTGGCGATCGCGAGGCCCAGCAGGATGCCCGCGAGCCACTGCTTCCGCTTCGACCAGGCCAGCAGCGCGCCCAGCGCGAGGGCGTTGGCCGCCAGGTCCCAGTTGATGTACGCGGTGAGGATCAGCGCGGGGGCGAGGGCGTACCAGAGCGCGTCCCAGCGCCTGGCGGGACCGGCCAGCGCGGCCATCAGCAGCACGCCGACGACCAGGCAGAGCGCCATGAGGATGACGGTGAGGTCGTAGAACGCCGTCCCCGGATCGCTCATGGGGGTGACGATCCGGCGGAAGAACTCCATGATCCCGCCGATGCCGACGGGGTATTCGACCGGATAGTCGAAGTAGGGGACCATCCCCTCGTTGAGCTTCTCGTTCCACCACAGGGGATAGATGTCGGTGTAACAGAAGTTCGTGAACTGCAGGGTCCCGTCGTTCCATGCCCCGTCGACGCGGCACGGCCACTTCCAGAACCAGGCCAGAACCGCCCCCAGCCCCGCGAACAGGGCGAGGGGCGTGTACGGAATGGCCCGGTTGCCGAACTCGGACAGCGACTCCCGCTGCGGCAGAAGGTTCTTCATCAGGGACGTCGTCCGCTCGCTGTGGGTGTCGGCACGAGGGCCCCGGCAGGTGTTCCCGGTGCGCCGACCACGCCCGGCGCGCCGTTCTGCTCGATCACGCCGTTCGGCGGCCCGTCGCCGCCCCAACCGCCGTCGTCGCCGCCGTCACACGAGGGGTCCCCGGGCATGCACTCGTTGCCGCCGAAGTCGCCACCGTCGTCGGGGTTGTCGTTCGGCCAGCCGTCGTCGCCGTTCTCGTCGGGGAAGGGGTTGGTGTCCTCCATCGTCGGCGTCGGCGAGGGCGTCGGCTTGGGCGTGGCCAGGTTGTGCAGCGATCCGGTGTTGGCCCTCGGCGGGAACTGCACGACCTCGTCCTTCGCGGTCACGGTCTGCATGAAGTCGTGCCAGATCTGGGTCGGGGTGCCGCCACCGCCGATGAAGGAGGGCATGGGCTCCTCCTTCCAGACGATGTTCTCGTCCTTGATCTTCCTGCTCGGCAGGCCGTACTTGTCGACCTTGAGCTTGCGCGTCCCGGCCTTGTTGTAGGGCACGTCCTTGGACATGCCGACCGCGGTGACGATCTGCGGGGTGAAACCGACGAACCAGGCGTCCTTGTAGTCGTTGTTCGTGCCTGTCTTGCCGGCCACCGGCCGGGTGCCGATGTTGGCCGCGCCACCGGTGCCGCTCTTGACGACGGCCTGGAGCGCGACGGTCGCGTCGGCCGCGGACTCGGGGGTGATGACCTGCCTCTCGTCGGCCAGTTCCTTGAGCACGACGGTGCCGTCGTGCTTGGTCACCTTGACGACGGTGTGCCAGTCGACGTGCTTGCCCTCGTTGGCGAAGATCGAATAACCGGCGGCCTGTTCGACCGTGGTCACCGAGGCCACACCGATGGTGGTCAGGTAGTTCTGGTGCTCGACCGCCCAGTCGACCGCGTTCTTGTCGCCGTAGGCCGGGTTCTGCTTCGCCGTCTCGCCGACCCCCGCCTCCCTCGCGATCCTCGCCACCTCTTCGAGGGTGACCTCCTTGCCCATCTGGGCGAAGACGGTGTTGACCGAGCTGGCCATGGCCTTGACCATGTTGATCGGCCCGAACGGCTGGTTCCCCGAGTTCTTGATCGGGGTGGTGTTCGGCATCTTGATCGACGCCATGCCTTCGACGTAGCTGTCGAGCGACTTGCCGCTCTCCAGCCAGGCGGCGAGCACGTAGGGCTTGAACGCCGACGCCGCCTGCTTGGTGGAGTCGAACGCGCGGTTGTTGAAGTCGTTGGTGAAGTCGTCACCGCTGTAGAAGGCGAGCACCCGGCCGTTCTTCGGGTTCACCGAGGCCAGCCTGGCGTGGATGGTCGGGTCCAGGCCGGCGGTCCTCGCCTTCACCGCGTCCCTGGCGGCCTTCATCATGTTCTTGTTGAACGTGGTGTAGACCTTGAAACCGCCGGTCTCCAGGTCCTTACGAGAGATGCCCCGGCCGTTGAGCTCACGGAAGACGATGTTGAGCATGTAGCCCTTGAGCCCCTTGAAGGTCTCCGTGACCTTGACGTCCTTGAACTTCAGGTCCTCGAAGGAGCTGTTCGCATACTTGCCGTACTCGGCGGGGTTCATGTCCGCCATGTTCCTGAGGGCCGCCTGGAAGCGCTCCTTGGTCGCGGCGTAGTTCTTCTTCTCCGACTCCTGGACGTCGAAGGCGGTCGGGTTCTGGATCCGGCCGGCGAGGTAGGCGCCCTCGGGCACGGTCAGATCGCCGACGTTCTTACCGAAGAACTCCTTCGCCGCGGCCTGGATGCCGTACGCGCCGCGCCCGAAGTAGACGAGGTTGAAGTACTCCTCAAGGATCTCGTCCTTCTCCAGCGTCTTGCTGATCTTGACCGCGACGAAGATCTCCTTGATCTTTCGCTGGATCGAGACCTCCTGGCTGAGACCTTCGTAGTAGCCGCGGGCCATCTGCTGGGTGATGGTCGAGGCGCCCTGGAGCTGGGCGCCGCTCACGGTGCTCCAGACCGAGCGGGCCATGCCCGCGACGTCGATGCCGCTGTCGGTGCGGAAGGTCTTGTTCTCCAGGGCGATCACCGCGTCCTGGACGTGGACGGGGATCTGCTTGAGCTTCACCGGGGTCCGCTTGGTGCCGTAGCGGGCCATCACGGTCTTGCCGTCGCCGTAGTAGATGACGCTGCCCCGGTCGTCGACGCCGGCCTGCCGGGACGAGGGGACGGGCGTGTTGGCGTAGGCGACCGCGATCATGCCGAAGACGCCCGCGGTGAGGACCACGAAGCTGGCCATCACGATCTTCCAGTTGGGCAGGAAGCGCGTCCACCTCTTCGGGGGGTCGTCGTCGCCGTCGAAACCGTCTCCGCCGGGGCCCTCGGGTCCTTCCGGGCCTCCTGGTCCCTCCGCGGCGAGAGCGCTCGCACCGCGTCCTCGGCGCCTGCGGCCGCCGTCGCCCGGCCTCGAACCCGCGGAACGCCCGCCGCCCGACTGGGCGGCGAGCATCGCCTGGGTGTCCTCGAAGGCGGCCTCGGCGCGGCGGCCTGTCGGGTCGGTGTCACGGCGGCGCATCTCGCCGGGAGCACCGGGGCCGGGCCGAGGCGTCCCACCGGGAGCGCCGGGACCCGCGGGACCGCGCGGGGGCACGCCGCCGGGAGCGCCCGCGTCGCGCCGGGGTGGTCCACCGGGCTGCTGGGACGTGCCGCCGGAGTAGGGCATGCCGCCGTGCTGGGGCATCATCGCGGTCCGGGGATCGGCTCCCGCCTGCGGTGCCTGTCGAGGAGAATCCCACCCCGCACCGGTTTGAACGTTTTGTGGAGGGGGGACTGCACGGGAAGCGGCTCCTGGGCTTGAGCGACGGCGCCGCCCCTGGCGAGCCGACTCGTCGGCGCCCTGACGGCGCCCGTCCGGCTCCGGGTCATTGCTGTTGCTGTAACTCACGCGTCCTCGTTCGGTCATCGGGGTCTACGACGGCGTGCAGGCGGGCGAGACTACCTCCTGATCACCGGAGATCTCGTCGCCTTGGCTCACTGGTGGCCGGCCCATTCGGGTGGATCTCCATTCCCGGGGACGAACGAGATCGTCAGGTGGTTCCGGCAACAACCTTGGCAGACCTCTCCCACATTGAGGTGGGATTCCCGGTATTGAAAAGCGGCCCACGCCACGTGGGGGCCATCTCCCACCACCGTCTGCTGTGACCACATAGGCGCCAGACTACGGCTTTTTGGCGTTTGCTCCCAACCTCTTGGGAAAGTCGCTGATTGCAGCCTTATGTTGAATGGACGTATCCTGTCGATGTATCGGTTCGATACATCGACGCGAGAGGTGGTGGTTTCCAGTGGCCGGCGGACGTGGCGGCGTGCTGGAGCTGGCCGTGCTCGGGTCGTTGCACGAGACCCCCCTACACGGCTATGAGCTGCGCAAACGGCTCAACGCCCTGCTCGGTATGTTCCGGGCGTTCTCCTACGGCTCGCTCTACCCGTGCCTCCGCCAGTTGCTCACCGACGGACTGATCGTCGAAGACGGCGACGCCGCCGCGGCCACCACGGCCACCGACAGCGCCATCGTGCTCCCCGGCCGCCGTTCGAAGATCGTCTACAAGCTGACCGCGGAGGGCAAGGAACGCCTGCAGGAGCTCCTCACCCAGGCGGGCCCTTCCGCCTGGGAGGACGAGAGCTTCGGCGTGCACTTCGCCTTCTTCAGGCACACCGAGGCCGAGGTGCGCCTGCGCATTCTCGAGGGCCGCCGCAGCCGGCTTGAGGAACGTCTGGACAGCGTGCGCACGGCACTCGCCCGTACGCGCGAGCGGCTGGACAGCTACACCCTTGAGCTTCAGCGTCACGGCCTGGAGTCGGTCGAACGCGAAGTGCGCTGGTTGAATGAGCTGATCGCCACCGAACGGCAGGCATCGCCGCCGGAGGGGGAGCGGCGACCCGCGCGAGAGGAGACGTCCAGGGCGCCCGCGCCAGGGACGGGCACGACGGGGCGGCACGCCACCCCGGAAGAAAACTGACCATTGAGAAGAACAAAAAGGGGAGCGAGTGCCATGGGTTCGGTGCGCGTAGCCATTGTCGGTGTAGGCAACTGCGCCACGTCGCTCATTCAGGGCGTGCACTACTACCGGGACGCCGATCCCGGTATGCGGGTGCCGGGCCTGATGCACGTCAAGTTCGGCGATTATCACATCGGCGACGTGGAGTTCGTCGCGGCGTTCGACGTGGACGCCAAGAAGGTCGGACGTGACCTGTCCGAGGCGATCGTCGCCTCGGAGAACAACACGATCAAGATCTGCGACGTGCCGCCGCTCGGCATCACGGTGCAGCGTGGCCCCACCCTCGACGGCCTTGGCGAGTACTACCGGGAGATGGTCGAGGAGTCCGACGAGGCTCCGGTCGACGTCGTGCAGGTCCTCAAGGACAGCAAGGTGGACGTCCTCGTCTCCTACCTGCCGGTGGGCTCGGAGGAGGCCGACCGCTTCTACGCGCAGTGCGCCCTCGACGCGAAGGTCGCGTTCGTCAACGCGCTCCCGGTGTTCATCGCCTCCGACCCCACGTGGGCGCAGAAGTTCGTCGACGCGGGCGTCCCGATCGTCGGCGACGACATCAAGTCCCAGGTCGGCGCGACCATCACACACCGCGTGATGGCGAAGCTGTTCGAGGACCGCGGCGTCGAGTTGCTCCGCACCTACCAGCTGAACTTCGGCGGCAACATGGACTTCATGAACATGCTGGAGCGCAAGCGCCTGCAGTCCAAGAAGATCTCCAAGACCCAGGCGGTCACCTCGCAGATCCCGCACGAGATGCAGAAGGCCGACGTGCACATCGGCCCTTCCGACCACGTGCCGTGGCTCGACGACCGCAAGTGGGCGTACGTGCGCCTGGAGGGCAGGTCCTTCGGCGACACTCCCCTCAACCTGGAGTACAAGCTGGAGGTATGGGACTCCCCCAACTCCGCCGGCATCATCATCGACGCGGTACGCGCCGCCAAGATCGCTCTTGACCGGGGCATCGCCGGGCCGATCCTGTCCGCCTCCTCCTACTTCATGAAGTCGCCGCCGGAGCAGTACTCCGACGACGAGGCGCGCGAGTACGTGGAGAAGTTCATCCGCGGTGAGGTCGAGCGCTGACCTTCCCGAGCCTTCCGGCATCGAACGGCGAGAGCCCTCGGCCCATGTGGGCCGAGGGCTCTCGCCGTTGGACGACCGCCGGTGTGAGAGGCACCCACACCGCCGGAGCGGAAGGTCTCGATGGGAGGCGGGTGGAAGGCCGGCGCGTCAGCGGGCGGCGGGCGGGAGGTCGGCGGGGTCCGCGGCCCCCCAGGCGAGCGGGTCGGCGCCGAGCTCGACCAGCTGGGGAACCTGTTCGCGGCACCAGGGGGAGATCGCCAGGCGGTCGCCGAGCACCCCGTCGGTGAACTCCTTCCACGGCATCCAGCGGATGTCGTCGACCTCGTCGGGGTTCGGCGCGGCCTCCGCGGTCACGAGCACCCGGTAGACCGGGCACAGCTCCCGCTCGACGATGCCGTTGTCCATGACCGCCCGGTAGGAGAAGCGCGGCAGGAGGAGGTCGACCCGGTCGGCCGCGAGTCCGAGCTCGTGGGAGAGCCTGCGGGTCACCGCCTCGGCGAGCGGCTCCCCGGGGAGGGGGTGGCCGCAGCAGCTGTTGGTCCACACCCCCGGCCAGGTCGTCTTGTGCAGGGCGCGGCGGGAGAGCAGGACCCGCCCCTGCTCGTCGAACACGTAACTGGAGAAGGCCAGATGGAGGGGAGTGTCGAGACCGTGCACCGTGGCCTTCGCCGCCGTGCCGATCGCGTTTCCCTCTGTGTCGACGAGCACAACGTGTTCATCAGGTGTCACTCGAACGAGGGTACGTGATCATGTTGGTTTACCGCGCCCCCTAAGTGATACGTAGGCAAAGGTGGTAAATGCCCGCTAACACAATCAGGGAGGTTCCCGATGCCCGTCCAGGCCGCCCACGCATAGGCTGAGCGCGTGTCATTTGCATCCGATCTACGCGTGGTCCTGGAAGGTCGGGACTTCCGGAGGCTGTACGCGACCCGCCTGGTCTCGCAGTTCTCCGACGGGATCTTCCAGTTCGCCGTGGCCGGATTCGCGTTCTTCAGCCCGGAGAAGAGCACGAGCGCGGTGGAGATCGCCGCGGGGCTCGCCGTGCTGCTGCTGCCGTACTCGATCCTGGGACCCTTCGTCGGGGTGTTCATCGACCGCTGGTCGCGGCGGCAGATCCTCGTCATCGCGCCGATGGTCCGCGGGGCGCTGCTGCTCGTGGCGGCGGCACTCGTCGCCGCGAACGCCCCGGACGGCATCTTCTACGTCGCCGCGCTCGGCGTCCTCGGGGTGAACCGCTTCTTCCTCGCCGCGCTGGGGGCCTCACTCCCGCACGTCGTGCCCGCCGACCGGCTGATGGTGGCCAACGCGGTCACCCCGACCTCGGGCACCGTGCTCACCTTCGTGGGCATAGGCGCCGGATACCTGCTCCGGGCGGCCTTCGGCTCCGGCCACCCGGGTACGGCCGTGCTGCTCGTCGTCTCCGGTCTCGTCTTCGGGCTCAGCGCGCTCATCGCCATGACCATGGGAAGGCGTCTGCTCGGTCCCGCCGACGACCCCGACCGGCCGCAGGCCCGCGAGGCCGTACGCCACGTGCTGACCGGCCTGGCCGACGGCGCGAGGCACCTCGTCCGGCACCGGGCCGCCGCGGCGGCGATGGGCGCGATGGCCACCCACCGGTTCATGTACGGCATGTGCACCGCGATGCTCGTGCTGCTGTCGCGCTACTACTTCGCGGAGAACGCCGAGGACGCGCTGAACGCGGTCTCCGTCGTGGTCGCCACCTCGGGGGTCGGCTACTTCCTGGCCATCCTGGTCACGCCGTGGGCCACCGAGCGCTTCACCATCGAACGATGGGTCCCGGCCATGCTGATCACCTCCGGGGTGCTGACGCTCGCGTTCTGCGCGGCGTTCCAGCAGTGGGGGTTCGCGGCCGCGGGCTTCGTCCTCGGCATCGCCGGGCAGAGCATCAAGATCTGCGCCGACACCGCCGTCCAGCGGGATCTCCAGGACGCCTACCTCGGCCGGGCCTTCTCCATCTACGACATGCTCTTCAACGGCAGCTACGTGCTGGCCGCGGCACTGGCGGCGGCACTGCTGCCGCCGGACGGCAGGTCGCTGCTCGTGCTGGTGCTCATCGCCACCGGATACGTCGCGGGCGCGGTGATCTACCGGGTCGTCACACCGGCCCGGGTGGCCGAACCGCTGCCGTCGCAGCCCTCGCAGTGAGCGGGCGTCGTCGCCCCCGTACCCTTCACGACGACCGCACCACCGCCACCGTCGGGCCCCTCACGACGACCGGGCGGCCGCCGTCGCCCGCACGCACACCCGTCACAGTGACCTGGCCGCCGCCGTCATCGCCGTCGTGACCCTCTCCAGGTCGTCGTCGCCGATCGAGTAGGGCGGCATGGCGTAGATCAGCCGTCCGAACGGGCGGAGCCAGACGCCGTGCCGCATGACGAGGTCCTGGACGGCGGGGACGTCGACGGGCTCACGGGCCTCGATCACCCCGATCGCGCCGAGGACCCGCACGTCCCTCACCCCGGCCGCCCCCGAGGCCCCCTTCAGGCCCGCGAGGAGACCGGTCTCGATCCGGCCGACCTCCTCGCGCCACGGGCGCTCCCGCAGGAGCTCCAGGGAGGCGCTCGCGACGGCCGCGGCCAGCGGGTTGCCCATGAAGGTCGGCCCGTGCATCAGCACCCCGACGCCCCTCGCCACCCGTTCGGTGCACAGCGTCGCGGCCAGCGACATGTAGCCGCCGGTCAGGGCCTTGCCCAGGCACATGATGTCGGGCCTGATCCCGGCGTGGTCGCAGCCGAACAGCTCCCCGGTCCTGCCGAACCCGGTGGCGATCTCGTCGGCGATCAGCAGGACGCCGTGCTCGTCGGCGAGCTCGCGGAGCAGCCGCAGGTAGGCCGGGTGGTAGAAGTGCATGCCGCCCGCCCCCTGGACGACCGGCTCCACGATGATCGCGGCCAGCTCGTGGGCGTGCCGGGCGACCAGGTCCGACAGTCGTGCCGCGTAACCCTCGTCGTACTCGCGCGGCGGCCGGTCGGCGAACACGTGCTCGGGCAGCACACCGGAGAACAGGTGGTGCATGCCGTTGACCGGGTCGCAGACCGACATCGCCCCGAAGGTGTCACCGTGGTAGCCGCCCCTCACCGTGAGCAGCCGTCCCCTGCCGGTGAACTGGAACGCCATCTTGATCGCGACCTCGACGGCGACCGACCCGGAATCGGCGAGGAACACCCTCGGCAGCCCGGTCATGGAGGCGAGCGTGGCGGCCAGCCGTACGGCGGGCTCGTGGGTGAGCCCGCCGAACATGACGTGCGCCATGTCCTCCAGCTGGTCCTTCAGCGCCCGGTTGAGCCGGGGGTGGTTGTAGCCGTGGATCGCCGCCCACCAGGACGACATGCCGTCGACCAGCTCGCGCCCGTCGGCGAGGGTGAGCCGCACCCCGTCCGCGCGGGAGACCACGTGCGGCGCCACCGGCTGGGGCGCGGCCGCGTAGGGGTGCCACACGTGCTCCCGGTCGAGCAGGGCGATCCCGGCCCCGTCGAGACCGTCGAGGCCGCCGCGATCGGCCCGCGGACCGGAAGCGTCAAGGGCGTCACCACCGGGACGGGAACCGGGGGTGACATGATCGTTCAGCTCAGGGGCGCCGTTCAGAGCCCACCTCGCTCATTCCTCCCGCGCCACCGGCCTCGTCAGCCCGCGCCCACTCCCGGAGGGCGTCCGCGGCGGCCTCCTTGCCGATGACACCCCTGTCGAGGCGCATCTCCAGCAGGAACCTGTAGGCGCGGCCCACGACAGGCCCCGGCGGAACGCCGAGGAGCTCCTGGATCTCGTTGCCGTCGAGCTCGGGGCGGATCTTGCCGAGCTCCTCCTCCTCGGCCAGCCGGGCGATGCGCTCCTCCAGCTGGTCGTAGGTCTGCGACAGGGCCAGCGCCTTGCGCCGGTTGCGGGTGGTGCAGTCGGCGCGGGTCAGCCTGTGCAGGCGCTCCAGCAGGTGTCCGGCGTCGCGGACGTAGCGGCGCACGGCCGAGTCGGTCCACTCGCCCGTGCCGTACCCGTGGAAACGCAGGTGCAGCTCCACCAGGCGGGAGACGTCGGCCACCACGTCCTTGGGGAACTTCAGCTCCGTCATGCGCTTCCTGGCGAGCTGGGCCCCGACCACCTCGTGGTGGTGGAAGGAGACCCTGCCGCCGGGCTCGTGACGGCGGGTCTTCGGCTTGCCCACGTCGTGCAGGAGCGCGGCCCAGCGCAGGATCTGGTCGGGGCCGTTCTCCTCAAGGTCGATCGCCTGCTCCAGCACGATCAGCGAGTGCTCGTAGACGTCCTTGTGCCGATGGTGCTCGTCGATCTCCAGGCGGAGCTTCGGCAGCTCGGGCAGCACGTGGGCGGCGAGCCCCGACTCGACGAGGAGCCGCAGGCCCTCGCGGGGGTGGTCACCGCCGATGAGCTTGTCCAGCTCGTCGCGGATGCGCTCGGCGGAGACGATGTCGATCCTGTCGGCCATCGCGTCCATCGCGGCGAGCGCCGCCGGATCGACGGAGAAGCCGAGCTGGCTGGCGAACCTCGCGGCGCGGAGCATCCGCAGCGGGTCGTCGCCGAAGGAGCGCTCGGGAGGGCCCGGGGTGCGCAGCACCTTGGCGTGCAGATCGTCGAGGCCGCCGTGCGGGTCGACGAACTCGCGGGACGGCAGGCGCAGCGCCATCGCGTTGACCGCGAAGTCGCGCCGGGCCAGGTCGCCCTCCAGCGTGTCGCCGTAGGCCACGTCGGGCTTGCGCGACTTGGGGTCGTACGACTCGCTGCGATAGGTCGTGATCTCCAGCAGCCACCCGCCCTTGCGGACGCCGACGGTGCCGAAGTCGATGCCGATCGTCCAGATGGAGTCGGCCCAGTCGCGGACGAGCTCCAGGACGGTCTCCGGCCTCGCGTCCGTGGTCAGGTCGAGGTCGTTGCCGATCCTCGCGAGGAAGACATCGCGGACGGAGCCGCCGACGAGGGCGATCTGGTAGCCCCTGGCCGCGAAAAGCTCGCCGAGCTCGTCCGCCACGGGTGCGATCTTCCGGAACAGCTCGCTCATGCCGTGGCGCTGGCTCTGGGTCAGATTTGAAAGGGACAAGCCGGGTAGGTCCTTCGGTTACGGAACATGTTCCCTGCGGGGATACACCTGAAGCGATCACCAGGTTACGGTCGGTCAGGAAACCTCGGGGACTGTGCGTCGAGGCAAGGAGCACACATGAAGGATGCGCTCGCGATCCACCGCTGGCTCCTCGCACACCAGGTCCATCATGAGATCGTACGCCTTCCGCGCGCGATGACATGTTCGGACGAACTCCCCGAGGTGCTGTCGGTGAGTCCTGAGATATGCGTGGGGGTCACGGTTTTCGAGGTCACGACACGACTCGGCCGCGATCCCGTGGCGGTCGTCACCTCCGTCGGCTCCCCGCCGCGTCCCGGCGTGGTCGGCGGCATCCTGGGGGCGAGAAGGGTGCGGGTGGCTCCGGCCTTCACCGTCAACTCCGCCACCGACTACGCCTCGGGACTGGTCTGCCCGCTGCTGTTGCCCGACACGCTCACCGTGCTGGTGGACGAGCGACTCACCCACGGCGCCACACTCGTTTACGTGCCCACCGGGGAGCGCAGGACGGCACTCCAGATCCGTGCGGACCACCTGCTCACACTGGTGTCAGGCAAGATCGTCGACCTGACCCGGCAGGGCTCCCGCGGGGAGCCGGCGATCTTTCCGCTCGCCGGTTAGGCGCCGGTTAGGCCATAGCATTACCGGCGTGCGCCGTACTCGACCCCTGGCCGGCACGTGATCCGCAAAGCCGCGCTGCTCGCCCTGTTCGTCACCACGCTGCTCGTTCCCGCGGCCGTGGTCGTTCCGGGTATGGCGAGCGCCCGGACGACCTCGGCGAGCCGGGCGGGCCTTCAGGTCGTGATGGAGGCGATCGGTCCCGACGCCCCCCGTGACCCGACCACCGAGATCAAACTGTCGGGCTCCCTGGTCAACTCGGGCGCCGAACCCATGAGCGGGCTGCGCATCCGGATGCACTTCTCGCCGCAGCCGTTCGCCAGGCGCGCCGACATGGAGGCGTACCTGGCCGGGCAGACCCTCCCGAGCTCGTGGTGCTGCGAGAGTTTCGTCCAGGCGTCGATCGCGCCCTCGGGCAAGCTGCCGTGGCAGTTCGCCTTCACCCCGCAGGAGCTGAAGTTCTCCGGCTTCGGCGTCTATCCGATCATGGTCGAGGTGCGCGACGCCTTCGGGCAGCAGGTCTCCACCCTGCGGACCATGGTGACCTACATGCCCAGGGAGACCAGGGTGCCCCGCACCCGGCTCGCCATGGTGCTGCCCATCGTCGACCAGCCGCGCCGGTCGGAGGACTCCACCTTCGCCGACGGGAACCTGCCCGCGGTGATGGCCCCCGGCAAGCGCCTGGGCGACCTTCTCAAGATCGCCCAGGACACCTCGTCCGCCAAGGGCCTCACCTGGATCGTCGACCCCGCCCTGCTCGACGACGCGCGGGCGATGGGCAAGCCGCACACGGTCAGGGTCAAGGACCGCGGCCAGCGGCGCCCCGCGGCCCCCGAGGCCGCCCGGTGGCTGAGCGACTTCCGTGAGGCCGTCGCCGACCAACCGGTGGTCGCCACCCCCTACGCCGACCCCGACGTCGTGGCGCTCGCCCACAACGGTTTCGACGACGCCACCCGGACCGGGATCTCGGCGGCCGGGATCGTCGCCAGGGAGACCCTCGGCCGCGACGTGATCACCAACGTGAACTGGCCGGTGGGCGGCCTGATCGACTACGACGGGCTTGACCTGCTCGCCACCGGCGGCGTCGACACCGTGCTGCTGAACGTGCTGAACCTGCCGCCGACGACGCCCCCGGTCACCACCCCCGACGCCTCGGCGACTCTGGAGAGCGTGAACGGCCCGCTCACCGCCCTCGTCGCCGACGCGACGCTGAGCGAGACCGTCGGCGCCGACACCTCCACCCCCGGCGCGGCGCTGACGAACCGCCAGCGGTTCATCGCGGAGACGGCGATGATCAGCTCGGAGCCCGTCACCACCGCCAGAACGGTGATCGCCGTCCCGCACCGCCGCTGGGACCCCGATCCCGCCTATGTCACCGACCTGGTCGAGACGGCCGCCGCCCTGCCCTGGCTGGCACCCGTCACGCTCGACACGGTCAAGCGCGGCAAGGGCGCCGCGGTCCCCAGGTCCGGCCTGACCTACACCGACGCCGACCGCAAGCTGGAGCTTCCCAAGCAGTACATGACGGGCGTCAGGAAGGTCGGCGCCCGCGCCGACCTGACCTCCGCGATCACCACCGCCCAGGACCTCGACGTCTTCGACCTGGCGCTGCTGCGCCTGACCTCCTCGGCATGGCGGGGCAGGACGGGCAACGCGACCCCGTACGTCCAGCAGGTCGCGGGGGCGATCGACGGCCGGATCGCCATGGTCAACATCACCGGCAGCGAGCAGTCGCGGCTGCGCACCCTGGCCGGCAGCAACGGCGACGTGCCGATCAGCGTGCGCAACGATCTGAGCGGCGAGGCCAGCCGGATCGCGGTCCGGCTCAGGGTGACCTCCGACCAGCCGGATCTGCTCAAGATCGAGCCGTACGAGGACAAACTGGAGATCCTCGGCGGCCAGAACCAGACCATCCGGATCCCGATGACCTCGACCTCCACGGCCAGCGGCCAGACGACCGTGACGGTCCAGCTCACCACCGACGACGGCCGCAAGTACGGCAAGCCGGTCGAGCTGACCGTGCGGACCACCGGCTACACCGGGGTCGCCCTGGTGATCGTCGGAGCCGCCCTCGTGGTGATGCTTGCCGCCGTCGTCCTGCGCGTCCTGCGCCGCAGGGGAGGCCGCCGCCCCGCGGCCGCTCCCCCGCCCGAGCGCCTGCACGAGCCCGCCGGCACCGAGTCCTGAGCGCCTGGCGCTCCCAGCACGTAGCGGAGGAAAGCGCATGAGCAGGGTTCTGCGCGCGAGCGCGATCATGGCGGCGGGGACGATGGTCTCCCGCGTCACCGGCTTCGTCCGGACGGCGGTGCTCGCGGCGGCCATCGGCACCTTCGCGCTGGGCGACGCCTACAACGTCGCCTACACGATTCCGCTCATCCTGTTCGACCTGCTCATCGGCGGGATCCTGAGCAGCGTCGTGGTTCCGATGATCATCAGGCGGCAGAAGTCCGACCCCGACGGCGGCCGGGCCTACGAGCAGCGTCTGATGACGCTCGGGGTGATCACGCTCACCCTGCTGGCGTTGGTCGCGGTGGTCCTCGCCGGACCGCTGATCAGCCTCTACAGCACCGACTGGGGGCCCAGGCAGACCGAGGTCGCGGTCAGGCTGGCGCAGTTCATCCTGCCGCAGATCGCCTTCTTCGGGATCGGCGCGATCGCCGGCGCGATCCTCAACACCCGCGACAGATTCGCCGCGCCGATGTGGGCACCGGTGCTGAACAACATCGTGATGATCGGCGTCGCGATCGTCTACTACGTGAAGCTGGGCGGGGCGGGCACCGACGTCGACACGATCGCCGATGCTGACCTGGCGCTGCTCGGGCTCGGCACCACGGCCGGCATCGTGGCGCAGTGCGCGGTGCTGGTCATCGCGCTGCACCGGGTGGGATTCCGCTTCCGGCCCAGGTTCGACCTGCGCAACGCCGGGCTCGGCGAGATGAGCAGGACCGCGGTCTGGACCTTCGCCTACGTGGGGATCAGCCAGCTGGGCTTCCTGATCACCACCAAGCTGGCGACCGGCGCGGGACAGCGTGCCCCCGGTGCGGGAAACGCCGCCTACTCCTACGCCTACCAGTTCTTCCAGCTCCCCTACGGGATCATCGCGGTCTCGGTGATCACCGCGATGCTGCCCAGGATGAGCCGGGGGGTGGCCGACGGCCAGCTCGACACGGTCCGCGAGGAGTTCGCCTCCGGGGTGCGGCTGGTGTCGGTGCTGCTGGTGCCCGCCGGGCTGCTGCTGATGGTGCTCGGCCCCGCGGTGACCGTGCTGATCTTCTCGTGGGGCAACATGACCGTCGGCTCGGCGGTCTACATCGGCAACGTGCTGCAGGTCTTCGGGCTCGCGCTGGTGCCGTTCTCGATCTTCCAGCTCCTGCTGCGCGTCTTCTACTCCTTCGGCGACACCCGCACCCCGGCGTTCCTCGCTCTCGGCAACGTGGCGGTGAACGCCACGCTCAGCCTCGTGGCCTACTACACCCTGCCCGCCAGGTACATCGTGATGGGCCTCGCGCTCGCGTTCACCGTCGCCTACGTGGCCGGTGCCGCGATCGCCTGGACGATGGCCTCGCGCCGCGTGGGGGGCCTGGCGGGACGCACGGTGGCCGCCGGACTGTCCCGGATGTATCTGGCCGCCCTCCCGGCGGCCGCGTTCGCGCTCGGCGTGCTGTGGCTCACGCAGGAACTCACCGCGTTGGACGCGCTGAGTGCGGCCGTCATGCTGGCGGCGGGCGGCGGACTCGGTATGGTTCTTTACTTGGCGATCGCCCACCGGATGCGCATCCCCGAGGTGAGTTCGATCGTTGGAATGGTCGCAGGACGGGTAGGCCGGTAAGCCAAAGACTTGTCTTAAACGTCTGACAAGACGAACACGGGCGGAACCGGTGCGGGACTACCATGGTGCGACGCGTGTGGTGACATGCGGCTAATGGAAGCAGGAGGGCGTGGGCGGATCCACCCAGCATCATGTGATGTGTCTTGATGTGCTGACCGGGCATGGTGTTGTCGTGTTCTCAGGTACGGGGTCCTCGTGAGTTCCCCCGCCGTAGAGCCCGGCACCAAGCTGGCCGAGCGTTTCCGGCTCGAAGACCGCGTTCACGAGTCGGGCGGAGCCACCCTGTGGAAGGCCATCGACGAGGTGCTCGCCAGGCCCGTCGCCGTCCACACCTTCGATCCCGACTTTCCCCGCCTGAACGAGGTCGTCACGGCCGCCAGGGTGGCGAGCCGGCTCACCGACCCCCGTCTCACCCAGGTCTTCGACGCGACCGAGGACGACGGCCACTCCTATGTCGTCAGCGAGTGGGTGAGCGGCGAGTCCTTCGGCGACATGATCGCGGGCGGGCCCCTCGACCCCGAGCGGGCCGCCGCGATGGTCGCCGAGGCCGCGGAGGCCCTGGCGCACGCGCACGAGGCGAACCTCGCCCATCTCTGCCTCACCCCCGAGCACCTGGTCTGGACGGCGGGCAGCACGGTCAAACTGCTCGGCCTGGGAGTCGACGCCGTCCTGGACGACGTGATGAGCGACGACCCCGCCCGCGAGGACGCCGAGGGCCTCGGCCGCCTGCTGTACGCCGGGCTGACCGGCCACTGGCCGGGCGACGAGCAAAGCAGCGGCGGCCTGCCCGTCGCGCCCTTGACCGACGGGCACTTCTGCACACCGCGCCAGGTCACCGCGGGCGTTCCCGGCTACCTGGACGCCATCGTCTGCCGGGCGATACTGCCGGAGACCAGGCGCGGGCTCGAACCGCTGACCACGCCCGCCGAGGTCGCCGAGGCCCTGGCCTCGGTGTCGCGGCCCAGTCCCCTGCCGATGCCGACGCCGATGCCCATGACGGCGCTGCCTGTGGCGGCCTCGCGCTCCGAGGGGGTCGACACCGCGGCTCCCCAGCGCCACACACCTCCCTCGCAGCATCAGACCCAGCACCAGCACCGCCCGATGCCCCGGCAGGGGGGCGGCATGGTCAACAAGGTCGCCATGACCGTCGTCGTGCTGCTGGTGATGGTCGCCGTCGGTCTGGGCGCCTGGACCCTCGGCCGCAGCATCGGCAACGCCGGCACCCCGGTGCCCGGCGAGGAGAGCACCACGCCCACACCGACCGCGACCGTCGCGATCCGCGAGGTGAAGTCCTCCTCGGCCATCGGCTTCGACCCGCTGGGCGACAGGGAGGAGCGCGGCGAGCTCGCCGGCTTCGCGGTCGACGGTAAGGATTCCACCGACTGGCACTCGGAGTCGTACGACTCCGCCGACTTCGGCCGGCTCAAGACGGGTGTGGGCCTCCTGCTGGACATGGGCGAGAGTGTCCCGGTGAAGCAGGTGACGGTCGATTTCGGCGGCACCTCGGGAGGCACCGCCGAACTCAGGGTGGGCGACTCCCCGCAGTTGGAGTCCCTCTCGGTCTTCCAGAAGGTCAACGGAGTCTCCGGCAAGAAGACGTTCAGCGCGGAAGAGCCGAAGAAGGGCCGCTACGTGCTCGTCTGGTTCACCAAGATGCCTTCCTACCAGGGGAAGTTCCGCGGGCAGGTGCAGGAGATCAAGGTCTTCGCTGCCAAGTGACACCGCTCCGATTTGATCTGTTTTGCATGGCTTCTGACAGATCATCGGAGAATTCGTGGCACCATCTATCCCGTAGAGGTGTTCTCCCCGGATCGGTATAGCAGGACTCTCCTTGTGAATTCCCCACCCGAGACCCCGCCAGCGGCGGACGAGCAGACGGCGAAGGCCCCCGTGTCCGACGCTGACCTGCTCACCCGGCACATCGCCGGGGATCCGCACGCCTTCAGTGAAATAGTCAAGCGACATCGAGACCGCATGTGGGCGGTCGCCCTGCGTACGCTGGGCGATCCCGACGAGGCGGCCGACGCCGTTCAGGACGCCTTCGTCTCGGCCTATCGCAAGGCCGGGAGCTTTCGCGGCGAGGCGGCCGTGACCACGTGGCTGCACCGCATCGTGGTCAACGCCTGCCTCGACCGCATGCGCAGGAAATCGGTGCGCCCGGTGGCCGACGACGAGCTCGTCGAGGCCGCGGAGCGTGATACCCCGGTGCTCGACCAGACGGCCGAGCGCGAAGTGTCCATGGAGGTTTCCGCGGCACTGAAGCTGCTGCCCTCCGACCAGCGCGCCGCGCTGGTGCTCGTGGACATGATGGGCTACTCGATCGAAGACGCGGCCCAGGTGCTGGAGGTGCCGAGCGGCACGGTGAAGAGCCGGTGCGCGCGCGGAAGGGCGAAACTCGCCCCGATTCTTTCCCATTTACGGAACCGATCAGACCTGTCTCGCGTCTCATCCGCGAAGGGAGCAGAACTTCGTGACGGGTGATACGCACTACGACCTGGAGATCTTGGCCGAACTGGCCGAGGGGCTCCTCGACGCCGCCACCGCCATGCGGGTACGCGAGCATCTCGCGATCTGCGACCCCTGTGGCGAAAGCCTCGCCGATCTCGCAGCAGTCCGTGAGGTCCTGGCGGCGACCCCCACACCGGCGATGCCGATGGGAGTCGCGCTGAGGATCGACCGCGCGCTGGCCGCCGAGGCGGAAAGCTTCCGTGGAGGTGGAGTGGGCCTGGTGGAAGCACCGGCCTGGGACGACATAATGCGCGACGCGCCGTGGGAGACGTCCTCTCCCGCACAACCGGCGCCATGGGAGACGACCCCTCACCGGGACCCGATCCCCGAAAAGGAGCCAGAGCTCGAACCAGCCGTGCGGCTGGGGGTCGTCGACGATGACGGCACCGTGGTCCCGGTGGTCCCCACCAGACGTCGCGGCGCGAACCGACGGCGCCGGTGGGCGATGCCCGCCACCGCCGCGGCGGGCGTGGCGGCGGCGGTGATCGGCGCGACCGCGCTGGCGACCGGGACGCTGACGGCGTCCGGCACGCCCGGCGCCACTCCGATCCCCTACGCCGCACCGGCGCCGGCGGACACGATCCAGTACACGCTGACCGACAGCAACTACAACTACACCGACGCCGAGCTCCGCGGCTCGCTGCTCGACTACATCGGTCCCGGGACCATCGTCGGAACGACCGACAACTCCGGGATCGACAAGTGCGTCCGGCAGATCTCGGCGCGGGTCGGCACGTCGCCCTTCGCCGTGGACCAGGGGTTCTACAACGGGCAGGAGGCCAACATCCTGCTCTTCTGGCAGAACAAGGCCAAGAACACGGTGCGCGTCCACGTCGTGGGTCCGCAGTGTGACGACGTGCGCAAGCCAGGTCTCGCGAGTTGGTGACCGGGAGGGGGCGGCCCCGGGGGACCTCGGCAGGCCGCGCGGAACGATCGGTGGGGAGATACACGGGGTGATCGGCGGCGGGTAATCCGCTCCCAAAACCCCCGCACCTTCTCCGTACTCTTCGGCTGCGCCCGGCATGGATTCGTCCGTGCCGGGCTTTCCCGTTCCATCGGCGGATCCGTCACCGCGCCCGGTGGGAATCAGCGGCGCCTAGGATCTGTTGACGCCGGTGGCAACGACAGAGGAGAGGCGCGAGCACTGATGGACGTCCGGAATGTGATCATCATCGGATCGGGTCCCGCCGGTTACACGGCCGCCGTGTACTCCGCGCGTGCCGACCTCAACCCGCTGGTCTTCGAGGGCTCGGTCACCGCCGGTGGCGCCCTGATGAACACCACCGAGGTGGAGAACTTCCCCGGCTTCCCCGGTGGCATCATGGGCCCGGACCTGATGGACGGGATGCGCAAGCAGGCCGAGCGGTTCGGCGCCGAGCTGGTCGCCGACGACGTGATCGAGGTCGACCTGACCGTCACCCCGAAGGTCGTCAAGACCGCCACCGACACCTACTACGCCAAGTCCGTCATCCTCACGACGGGCTCGGGTTACCGCGAGCTGGGCGTGCCCAACGAGAAGCGCCTCTCCGGCCACGGCGTGTCGTGGTGTGCCACCTGTGACGGGTTCTTCTTCCGCGGCCAGGACATCGTGGTCGTCGGCGGCGGCGACACCGCGATGGAGGAGGCGATCTTCCTGACCCGGTTCGCCGCTTCGGTGACGGTGGTGCACCGTCGCGACGAGCTCCGCGCCAGCAAGATCATGCAGGACCGGGCGTTCGCGAACGAGAAGATCCACTTCCTGTGGGACAGCGAGGTCGTCGACGTGCTGGGCGAGTCCAAGGTGAGTGGGGTGCGGGTGCGCAACCTCAAGACCGGCGCGGAGGCGGAGATCGCCGCCACCGGCCTGTTCGTCGCGATCGGGCACGACCCGCGCGTCGAGCTGGTCAAGGGCCAGGTGGACCTGGACGACGAGGGTTACATCAAGGTCGACTCGCCCTCGACCCGCACCAACCTGGACGGTGTGTTCGCCGCGGGCGACGTGGTCGACCACATCTACCGGCAGGCGATCACCGCCGCCGGCACCGGCGCCGCCGCCTCGCTCGACTCCGAGCGCTGGCTGACCGAGCACGAGAACGCGTAACCCCCGGGCGGAAGAGAGCGACGGGCGGTGCCCGCACCGCCCGTCGCTCTCTTCCGTCAGGGCGGGCCTCAGGCGCCGTGAGCATCGTCACGGGTCGGCAGGGCTCTCGCCCGCCGGGCACACGTCGCGCACCGTCGAACGGCGCGTCGGGCGTGCGCCGGTCGCCATGCCGGTGATCCCATCGGTATCGTCCTCGCCGCCAGGTCGGCGGAGAGGTGAAACGCGTGTCGGGCCGGTGCGAGACCCCGGGGAGGGTTCTCCTCGGCGGGTGACCGGCGACGAAGCGGGAACACCCTCGCGGGCGACCGTGGGAACCCCCCTCGTTCACGAGGGGGAAAGTCAACAGCAGCAGTCCTCAGGCAAGAGCAAGAGGGAGAGCAGGAACCTTGGGCACCATCAAGCACGTGACCGACGCCAGCTTCGAGGCCGACGTTCTCAAGAGCGACAAGCCCGTGATCGTCGACTTCTGGGCCGAGTGGTGCGGCCCGTGCCGCCAGGTCGCGCCCATTCTGGAGGAGATCGCCGGCGAGAACGCCGAGAAGCTGACCGTCGTCAAGCTGAACGTCGACGAAAATCCGGCAACGGCGACAAACTACGGCGTACTCCAGATTCCTACCCTGAACGTCTATAAGAACGGAGAGGTTGTGAAGCAGATCATCGGCGCCAAGCCGAAGGCCATGCTGCTTCGCGAGCTTGAGGGCATCATCTAGGCCCCCTGCGGTCGGCCGTCCCCCACGGCGTCCGGCCGTATCACCCGCTTCCGAGCGGCACACCCACCCACTGAAGGCCCCCCGTCTCACCACGGGGGGCCTTCACATGAGCGGGCACATGCGCGGGGCCTTCCCACCGCGCCGGGACGGGCCGACGGATCCGGGGACGGGTTCGGCCGGGGAGAAGAGGGGTTCGACCGACGCGTTCGACCTCGGAAGCCCGGCCCCCGCGGGAAGGGCCGGTGCGGCTCCGGAGGGCCTCGGAAGGGTGCGTTCGGCCCCAGAGCGTGCCGTACGGGCTCCAGAAGGTCTCAGACGGGCCGTAGCGCCCTCTCGGGACTCATCGACCCGAGGAGCCTCTCCAGTGCCACCTCGACGTCCTCACGCCACGAGACGGCGTTCTTGAGCTCCAGGCGGAGGCGGGGGAAGCGCAGATGCGGGCGCACCGTCTTGAACCCCACGGAGAGCAGGTAGTCGGCGGGCATCAGGCACGCGCCCGGCTGCTCCCACTTCAGATCGCCGAACGCCTCGATCGCACGCACCCCGCGCCGGGTCAGATCCTTGGCCACGCCCTGGACCAGCATCCGGCCCAGGCCGCCCCCGGAGAACTCCGGGATGATGTGCGCGGTCATCAGCAACACCGCGTCCGCGCTCACCGGCGAGGTCGGGAAGGCCACCGAGCGCGGCACGTAGTGCGGCGGCGCGTAGAGGACGAATCCGGCGGCCACCCCGTCCACGTAGACGATCTTTCCGCAGCTTCCCCACTCCAGCAGGGTCGAGGAGATCCAGGCCTCTTTCTCCAGTCCCGGGTCGCCGGCCTTCATCGCCCGGTCCGCGTTCACGGGATCGAGCTCCCAGAAGACGCACCGGCGACAGCGGCGCGGCAGGTCGTCGAGATTGTCGAGGGTGACGTTTGCCAGCCGACGCGACACCTGTTGGCCCCAATCCTGGCGAGACGAGTGCAAGCCATGGCGAAAAACGCGCGAAAACGGCGTCTCCAGCTGGCATCGTAGCCCAGTGCGGGTCCTGCTTTCAGGAGGTCCTCTCCCTACACGCAGACGAACTGCGACCCCTGACGTACGCTGGTTTCTCTGGTATGAGCGCTTTGTGTGCTCCACACAACCTAGGAGGTGGACCGTGCCCCAGAACCATGATCACGGTCAGGCCGTCACCCCGGCCCAAGGTTCGCGCATCGACGCCTACGTCGACCGTTACGCGGCACGGGCAACCGGGATGGTCGCCTCCGAGGTACGAGCTCTCTTCTCCGTCGCGTCGAGGCCCGAGGTGGTCTCGCTCGCCGGCGGCATGCCGTACGTCACCGCCCTCCCGCTGGACGTGGTGGGGGAGCTGGTCGCCGACCTGATCGCCAAGCGCGGCCCCGTCGCGCTCCAGTACGGCTCGGGGCAGGGCGACCCGCACCTGCGCGAGCAGATCTGTGACGTCATGCGGCTGGAGGGGATCGAGGCCAACTCCAACGACGTCGTCGTGACCGTCGGTTCCCAGCAGGCCCTCGACCTCATCACCCGGATCTTCATCGACCCGGGTGACGTCGTGCTCGCCGAGGGACCCTCCTACGTCGGAGCCCTGGGCACGTTCTCCGCCTACCAGGCCAATGTCATCCACATCGCGATGGACAACGAGGGGATCATCCCCGAGTCGCTCGCCCAGACCGTCTACGCCCTGAAGAGCGCGGGCAATCGGATCAAGTTCCTCTACACGATCCCCACCTTCCAGAACCCGGCGGGCGTGACGCTCAGCGCCGAGCGCAGGCAGCGGGTCCTGGAGATCTGCCAACGGGCCGACGTGCTGATCGTCGAGGACAACCCGTACGGCCTGCTCCGCTTCGACGGCGACCCCGTCCGGACGCTACGCGCCGACAACCCCGAGGGCGTCGTCTACCTCGGCTCGTTCTCCAAGACCCTCGCCCCCGGTTTCCGGGTCGGCTGGGCCCTCGCCCCGCACGCCATCCGCGAGAAGCTGGTGCTGGCGATGGAGTCCGCGGTCCTGTCACACTCCTCCTTCACCCAGCTCGCCGTCGGCCAGTATCTGGCCACCCAGCCCTGGCGCGAGCAGATCAAGACGTTCGGGGAGCTCTACCGCGAGCGCCGCGACACCATGCTCTCCTCGCTGGAGGCTCTGATGCCCGACGGCGTCACCTGGACCCGCCCCGACGGCGGGTTCTTTGTTTGGGCCACCCTTCCCCAGGGACTCGACTCCAAGGCGCTCCTGCCCCGCGCGGTCGCGGAGCGGGTGGCCTTCGTGCCGGGCACCGGTTTCTTCGCCGACGGCGGCGGCGCGCGGCACATGCGGCTCTCCTACTGCTATCCCGAACCCGACCGCATCCGCGAGGGCGTCCGCCGCCTGGCAGGGGTGATCGGGCAGGAGCTCCGTCTCCGCGACACCTTCGGGACCGGCTCGCCCACCGAACGCGTCGGCATCGACACCCCGGGACCCGACCTCGCGTAACCTCGCCCCCGTAAGGTGCCCCGTGCCACGGGGCACCTCCGGCATGAGTTCCTCCCCCTCGGTGCCGTACGGTGACTTCCTGCGCCGGTGCGCGGTGATCGATCCCGATCCGTCGGGACGACCGCGCACGCGGGACGAGAGCGACAGGACAGGCTCGGAGCGGGCCATGACGAGAGGTATGTCGGATGAGTGACCTGGGCCATGTGCTCGTCCTGGCGGGCGGGCTCTCCTACGAGCGGGAGGTCTCGCTGCGATCGGGCCGACGGGTGAGCGAGGTGCTGCGGGGAGCGGGCGTCTCCGTGGAGACCCGCGACACCGACGCGTCCCTGGTTCCCGCCGTGCTCGCGGACCCGCCGGACGCGGTCTTCGTCACCCTGCACGGCGGAGCGGGCGAGGACGGAGCCATCCGCTCGGTCCTCGAACTCCTCTCCGTCCCGTACGTCGGCGCCGGCCCCGACGCCTGCCGGGTCGCCTACGACAAGCCCACCGCCAAGACCGTCGTCCGCTCCGTCGGACTGCGCACCCCCGACTCGGTGACGCTGCCCAAGGAGACCTTCCACGACCTCGGCGCCTCCGCGGTGCTGGCCCGCATCGTGGACCATCTCGGCCTTCCCCTGTTCGTCAAGCCGTCCCGCGGCGGTTCGGCGCTCGGCGCGTCGATCGTCCGCAGCGCGGAGGATTTCCCCGCCGCCATGGTCGGCTGCTTCGCCTACGGCGACACCGCGCTGATCGAGCGCTGCATCGAGGGGGTCGAGGTCGCCGTCTCCGTGGTCGACCTCGGGGACGGGCCCGTGGCACTGCCCCCCGTGGAGATCGTCGCCGACGAGGGCGTGTACGACTACGCGGCCCGCTACACCGCCGGGCACACCGAGTTCTTCGCCCCGGCACGCCTCACGCCCGAGGTATCGGCCGCATGTGCCGAGATGGCCGTAACCGCGCACACCGCCCTCGGTCTCCGGGACATCTCACGCACCGACCTGATCGTCGACGCGAACGGCCTGCCCTACTTCCTTGAGGTGAACGTCGCCCCGGGGATGACTGAGACGTCGCTCCTCCCCATGGCCGCCGAGGCCGCGGGGGAAGATCTCGGCACCCTCTGCCGGACCCTCCTGGAACAGGCCGTCATCCGCGGATCCTGACCTTCACGGGCTCCTTCGCGGAAGGCAGCCGGGGAAGGTCCTCTCCGCCTCGACGGCGATGGGGATGACCGAGACGTCGCTCCTCCCAATGTCGGGGGAAGACCTCGGCACCCTCCTGGAACAGCCGCCGTCGCTCGCGGAGTTCCCTCCCGCGAAGGTCTTGCACAGGTGAGGGCCACACGGTGAAATCAGGATTTCCCAGACGAAAGTCGAGCCGACGAGCGGGGCGAGCCCGGTAACGGACCGGGTTTGCCCATACGCTGACCGTGTGCTGACCTCCACCCCATTCCCCAAGAGATTCCCCAAGAGCTTCGCGAGCGACAACCACGCGGGCGTGCACCCTGCGGTTCTCACCGCCATCCTCAAAGCGAACACCGGAGACGCCCTCCCCTATGGGGGGGACGTCTGGACCACCGCTATGGAGGACGCCTTCCGCGCCGAGTTCGGCGCCCGCGCGACCGCATATCCCATGTTCAACGGCACCGGCGCCAACGTCGTAGGGCTCGGACTCGTACTCCGGGCGTACGACGCGGTGCTCTGCCCCACCACCGCCCACATCAACACCAACGAGTGCGGCGCCGCCGAACGCATGCTGGGTGCCAAGCTGGTCACCCTCCCCACGGACGACGGCAAGCTCTCCGTGAACGACATCCGTGGCCAACTGTCCGTGCTCGGGAACGAGCACCACTCCCAGCCCAGGGTCGTCTCCATCTCCCAGGTGACCGAGTGCGGCACCTGTTACACCGTCGACGAGATCGCGGAGCTCGCGGAGTTCGTCCACGAGCACGACCTCTTCCTGCACATGGACGGCGCCCGGCTCGCCAACGCGGCGGCCGAGCTCGGCTGCTCGCTCCGTTCCCTCACCACGGACGCGGGCGTGGACCTGCTCAGCTTCGGGGGTACCAAGAACGGTGCGATGGGGGCCGAGGCACTCGTGGTCCTCCGCCCGGAGCTGGACCCCGCCGCACTGTTCCTCCGCAAACAGGGGATGCAGCTCGCTTCCAAGATGCGCTTCGTCTCCGCCCAGCTGACCACCCTCCTCACCGGGGAGCTCTGGCGCGAGAACGCCGCCCACGCCAACGCGATGGCCCACCGCCTCGCCAACGGCATCGCCGGCCTTCCGGAGGTCTCGCTCCGCTACCCCGTACAGTCCAACGCCGTCTTCCCCGTACTCCCCGAGAAGGCCATCGCGGAACTGCAGCAGCGCTATCTCTTCCATGTCTGGGACGCGGCGGAGAACGTGGTCCGCTGGGTCACGGCCTTCGACACCGCTCCCGAGCACGTCGACACCTTCGTCGCCGACATCCGTCTCGCCGTCCAAGAAGCCGTTGGCTTCTGAGGGGCGTTTGTTTCACGTGAAACAGCCTTCTCCCGGAAGGGGCGGCTGTTTCACGTGAAACACCGGTCGCCGTCCTGGTGGGCCGTCGTCCACACGCCACGGGTAAGGGCGTCTCGAACCTGGTCTCGTGCGCGATGCGCGTCCTGGCGGGCCGTCCACACGCCACGGGTAAGCCCTGCCATTGACGACGAGAGTCCGGCTCTCGGCGACAAGCCCGGCCTCCGGAGGACGAGAGTCCGGCTCTCGCTCCTCGTCGCCACTCCCGCCCTTCTCGGCGAGGCCCGTCGTCCCGTCTCCGAGCTCGGTCCGCATGGTCGCCCCTATGTGTTTCACGTGAAACGATGCCGTCTCCTCACAGAGGTGGCCGGTGCCGCTCCGGTCGAGCTGTCGCGGCGAGTCGGCCTTCGCAGGCCGCTCTCACCTCCCGGGGAAGCACCCCGAGAAAGTCGAGGCTGTCGAGGGCATCCAGACTCCGGAATGGTGTCGGGGTGGATTCACCGACTCGCCGGGTGCACCGCAGGACCGCTTCCCCACCTTCGCGGTGGGCGTACCTTCCCGGACTCACCGCAACCGGTTCGCCCTCTCCGGCTCACCGTCCCGGAGCCACTGCCATCGGTTCGCTTTCCCAGGTCTCCGGGATCGGCGAGATCACCCTTCCATCGCCTGCAGCGACCCCGGAGCCATCGTGCCGATGATGCGCTCCAGATCGTCGATGGTCGCGAACTCCACCACGATGCGTCCCTTGCGGCGGCCGAAATCGACCTTCACGCGGGTCTCGAAGCGGTCGGAGAGACGGTCGGCCAGATGCCGGAGGGCCGGCTCCTCGTCGGGCTTCGCCCGAGGAGCTCGCGGAGCGGGTGCCGGGGCCGCCTTGGCATCGCCCACGGCGACGATCTCCTCGACCGCGCGGACCGACAGCAGTTCGGCCGAGATCCGGTTGGCGAGATGTTCCTGGGCGGCGGGGTCGTCCAGGCGGAGCAGGGCTCGGGCGTGGCCCGCGCTGATCGTTCCGGCCGCCACCTTGCGCTGCACCCCGGGCGGGAGCTTCAGCAGGCGCACCGTGTTGGTCACGTGCGAGCGGGAACGGCCGATGCGGGCGGCGAGCTGCTCGTGGGTGGCGCCGAAGTCGTCGAGCAGTTGCTGGTAGGCCGCCGCCTCCTCCAGGGCGTTGAGCTGCTCGCGCTGGAGGTTCTCGATGAGCGCGTCGAGCAGGAGCTTGTCCTCCTGGGTCTCCCGCACGATCGCAGGGATCTCGGAGAGCCCGGCGAGCTTGGAAGCGCGCCAGCGGCGCTCACCCATGATCAGCTCGTAGTGTCCCTCGCCCGTGGCGCGCACCACGATCGGCTGGAGCAGGCCGACCTCGCCGATCGAAGTCGCCAGATCCTTCAGGGCGTCCTCGTCGAAGATGTCTCGCGGCTGACGTGGGTTGGGCGCGATGTCGTCGACGGGGATCTCAAGGAAGTAGGCGCCCTCGACCGGGGCGGGCCCCGGCCGCTCCGGTGTCACCGGCTCCGGGGCGACCATGGTCGCGGTCATCGACGCGGGTGGCTCCGCGACGACGGCCGGGCCCGTCGGGATGAGCGCCCCCAGCCCTCTGCCCAGCCCTCTCGGCTGCTTGCTCACTTGCCCCTCCCGAGACTCAAGGTGTCGCACTCACTGACAGGCCCGTGACCGCGGCCACGAGATTCCCGGCGCTCATACGGCCGCACCGCGATAAGCGATCTCGCGGGCGGCGTCCATGTAGGCCATCGCACCGCTGGAGCCCGGGTCGTACGTCATGACCGACTGACCGTAACTCGGCGCCTCGGAGACGCGCACGCTTCGGGGGATGAGGGTACTCAACACCGTCGCGCCGAAGTGGGAGCGAACCTCCTCGGCGACCTGGGAGGCGAGGCGGGTGCGTCCGTCGTACATCGTCATGAGGATGGTGGAGAGGTCGAGTGTGGGGTTCAGGTGCGCGCGGACCAGATCCACGTTTCTCAGCAACTGGCCAAGGCCTTCCAGCGCGTAGTACTCGCACTGGATGGGGATCAGCAGTTCGTTCGCGGCCATCAGCGCGTTGACCGTGAGCAGGCCGAGCGAGGGAGGGCAGTCAATGAGGATGTAGTCGAACTCGACGGCGTCGTACGCGGTCAGCGCGCGCTGCAGGCGGGCCTCACGGGCGACCATGGAGACCAGCTCGATCTCGGCTCCGGCGAGGTCGATGGTGGCGGGAGCACAGTAGAGGCCCGGCATGTCCGGAACCGCCTTCACGACCTCCGCGAGCGGCAGATCCTCCACGAGCACCTTGTACATGTCCGGTACGTCGCCACGGTGCTCGACCGCGAGGGCCGTCGAGGCGTTGCCCTGGGGGTCGAGGTCGACCACGAGCACCCGCTGGCCGTGCATGGACAGCGCCGCCGCCAGATTGACCGACGTGGTGGTCTTGCCGACGCCGCCCTTCTGGTTCGCGACGGTGAAAATCCGGGTTTTGGCAGGACGCGGCCAGTCCCCATCCCGGCCCCCGGTGGAGCCTCCGGGAGCGGTGGCGGTCTTCTGGGCCGATGTTTCACGTGAAACCACTGAGCTGAGTGCCTCTCGTACCAGCGGCGAGTCGCCGGGATTAAGGGGGGTCTGGGTCACGGTCGTCTTCCTTTCAACCGGCCTGACTACGGCACCGGGAGCCGGTGCCGGCCAGCCCAGACCGGAAAGCCGTCCATGGGGCAAAACGGCAGGAACCTCGGGCCAGCCGAGACCGCTCCTCGCGCTGGCGATCGCACTCGAATGGTCTTCCACTGGCCTCGTACTCGCTTTGCTCGGTCTATCTGGGGGCCTCGCGCTACCTGCCGCGCGAGGCACGATCCTTCCGGCGAGAGGTCTTCCGCGCTCCCTCGGGAGCTCGACCGGCGACCACTCGGATGAGAGTTGCGGGCGGCTCGACCTTACCGCGCCCAACCGATGCGAGCTCGGCGGTTTGCACCCCACTCGACCGTAATTGCGCCTCTGCGTCCGCCAACTCCTCAGCGGCACGCTCGCCCTTCATGGCCAGTAGCTCACCGCCCTCGCGCAGGAGGGGCAGTGACCATTTCAGCAGGCGGTCGAGCGGCGCCACCGCGCGGGCGGAGGCGACGTCGAACTCCCGCCTGCCCGCGAACTCCTCGGCCCGGCCGCGCAACACCTCGACGTTGCCGAGTTTCAGCGACTCCACGCACTCCTCCAGGAAGACCGTCCGGCGAAGGAGCGGCTCCAGGAGGGTGACGGTGATGTCGGGCCGCACGATCGCGAGGACCAGACCCGGCAGACCGGCACCGGAACCGATGTCGACCAGGCGTACGTCGGCGGGCACGACCTCGGCGATCACCGCACAGTTGAGCAGGTGGCGGTCCCAGATGCGCGGTACCTCCCGTGGGCCGAGCAGCCCGCGCACCACCCCGGGACCGGCCAACAGCTCCGCGAAGGCCTCCGCTCTCGCCCAGGCGTCGCCGATGAACACCTCGCGCGCGACCTCGGGCGGTTCGGGGATCTGGTCACTCACTCGACGCTCACTCTTCCCTCGGAAAAATCGGGCTCAGGCCGGTCTCAAGGCTAATGGCCCGCCTCGGCATCGGGTGACGTCGCCACCGTGGGTTGGGACGTGACGTCACCAGAACGGGCGTCGGCACCGCGATGGATCGAGACGTGGGGTTACGAGAACGAGTGACATCGCCGCCGTGGATCGGAATGTGACGTCACGAGAGCGGATGACGGCACCGCGGTGAATCGGGATGCGGCGTCACGAAAACGAGTGACATCGCCGCCGTAGGTCAGGTGTGACGTCACCAGAACGAGCGACATCGCCGCCATGGATCGGAATGCGGCGTCACGAAAACGGGTGACGTCGCCCTCCTGGCACAGGGTGTGGAGTCACGAGAAAGGCCGCCGCCCCCAGAAAAAACGGGGGCGGCGGCCTTTTGTCAGCGCGTAGCTTCGCGCCAAGGGGTGCTAGGCGGGAAGGACCACCACGAAACGACGGGGCTCCTCGCCCTCGGACTCGCTGCGCAGGCCCGCCGCGGCGACGGCGTCATGCACGATCTTCCGCTCGAACGGGGTCATCGGCTGCAGCGACTTGGGCTCGCCGTTCCGCTTGACGTCCGCTGCGATCTTGGTGCCGAGCTCGCTCAGCTCGCTCCTGCGGCGGTCGCGGTAGCCGCCGATGTCGAGCATCAGGCGTGAGCGCTCACCCGTCTGGCGGTGGACCGCGAGGCGGGTCAGCTCCTGGATGGCCTCCAGCACCTCACCGTTGGGGCCGACCAGGTCGCCGCCCTTGATATCGACGACCGACACCACGGCGCGATCGCCTTCGACATCCATGTCGATGTCACCGTCGATGTCGGCGATGTCGAGCAGACCCTCGACATAGTCCGCCGCGATCTCGCCTTCCTGCTCCAGGGCGGCGAGATCGGGAACCGCCTTCGCGGGCTCCTTCTCGGCCTCGGCCTCGGTCACGTCCGGCCACTCCTTCGTGCTGTCGGGATGAGACGTCAGGACTTCTTGCTGCCGGTCCGCTTACTGCGGGGCTGGCGGGTGGGCTGCTGCCGGATCATCTTGGTCTCCGGTACCGCAGGTGCCTCGGGCTCGGGAGCGGTCTTCTTGACCTTGCTCAGCAGGCTCGGCTTGGGCTCGGGAGTGGTGACGTTGCCCTTGGCGTCGACCACCGGGGAGGGGTTGCGGCTGTAGAACCAGTGCTGCTGGCCGAGGGTCCAGACGTTGGTGGTGACCCAGTAGAGGATCAGGCCGAGGGGGAAGTTCAGCGAGAAGATCGCGAACAGCGGCGAGACGTACATCAGGATCTTCTGCTGCTGCGCCATCGGGTTGTCCGGCATCTGGGCGATCGAGCGGGTCACGCTCTGCCGGACGGTGAGGAAGGTCGTCAGCGAGCTGACCGCCACGAAGATCGCGAGCACGACCTTGGTGATGATCGGGTCGGCGTCCAGCTGGACGATGTCGGCAGAGCTCGTGAAGAACGTCGCGGGGATGGGGGCGCCGAAGATGTGCGCGGCCCGGGCGCTGTCGACGAGGGTCTGCGTCATGCCGAACTTGGCGTGCCCGCCGGCCATGGCCTGCAGCACGGTGAACATCGAGATGAAGATCGGGAACTGCGCCAGGATCGGCAGACAGCCACCCAGCGGGTTGGCGCCCTGCCCCTGGTACAGCGCCATGACCTCCTGGTTCATGCGCTGCTTGTCGTTCTTGTACCGCTTGCGGATCTCCTGGACCTTGGGGGCCAGCTCCTGCATCTTCTTCGAGGAGCGCATCTGCTTGAGGAAGAGCGGGAAGATCAACAGTCGCATCAGCACGGTGAGCGTGATGATGGTCAGCGCCCAGTTGAGCCCGCTGTTCCTCGGAATGAAGGTGCTGTAGCCCTCGTGAATCCAGGTGATTACTTGGGCGACGGCTGTGTACAGCCAGTTCAGCCAGGACAGCTCCACCGAGCTAGCTCCCTTGCGTTTCGTCGGACCGGCCCGGGCGCGGGGGCACCGGGTCAAAGCCTCCGGGATGGAATGGGTGGCAACGCCCGATTCTCCGGATCGTCAACCATGTGCCGCGCAGCGCGCCGTGAACGGCCACGGCTTCGAGGCCGTAGGCACTGCACGAGGGGTGGAAGCGGCAACGGGGACCCAGCAGAGGGCTCACGAAGGCCCGGTAGAACCGGATCGGAGCCATCAGGATCCTGGCAGCCGGAGAAATTCCAGCGGTCTGCTGCGCCGTCATCATCGCCCATCCATGCGAGCCCCTGAGGGCTCCAGCCGCCTGAGTAAACGATCCAGCGCGACATCGAGTTCGGCGGCGATGCGCTCGCTTCGCGCGGACGCGGCCGGTGGATTGGCGCGTACCACCAGCAGGCTACCTCTCGGAAGCCGGTCGAGACGGTCTCGCATGAGGTGTCTCAACTGACGTTTGACGCGATTCCTGATGACCGCGCCTCCCACGGCACGGCTCACCACGAATCCCACCAGGGGGGGAGCATCCCTGTCAGAGCGCATGCCGAGGTGCGCGACCAGGGTGGGGCGGCCTACTCGGCTTCCCCTTCTGATCGCGCCGGCGAACTCGTCGCCCCGGCGCATGCGGGACCCTGACGGCAGCACGAGAGATCTTGTTCACCCTGGGCAGGTACGCCTGTCGCCCACCGGCAGCGATGCCGGTGGGCGACAGGCGCTACTGCCTCGGCCCGGCGAACGGGCGCAACGGATGCGTCAGGCGGAGATCTCGGCGCGGCCCTTGCGACGGCGAGCGGCAAGGATGGCGCGGCCGGCGCGGGTGCGCATGCGGAGCCGGAAGCCGTGGGTCTTCGCACGACGGCGGTTGTTCGGCTGGAAAGTACGCTTGCTCACGAGTGGGCTCCAGGCTCAAGACGCATCCCCAGCACATGGGGACGCTCGACAATGGCTGACCTGCCGGATGCGGGGCATGCGAAATAGCCGCCGCGTGACAAGCCGACCGTCGTACGTTACGGGTCAGGCGTGTCCCAGGTCAAACCAGAGGCTGTTTCCCAAGCACGCCCACACAGGTTATCCACGTTTCCACAGGCACGTTATCCACCGGCGCCTCGCCGTCCACAGGATGTGCGCTCCGTCCCCCTCGTACGCCACTAGGCTGTGGACAACGTCTTGTACACAGCTGTGGACAGGGCTACTGTCGGCCCTTCCAGACCCTCTCTCCGCTGCGAGGACGCGTCGGACCGCAGGTAACGGGCTGTGCACAGCCTGTGGATTCGATGTGGATTTCGTATGGCGCCCACGAAGGGGCCACGGGACTCCCGGCATGTGGACAACGACGAGATCCGGTGCGCCCGGCGGCCACCGTTGTGGATAAACAGATCGCGGTAGGCCAGCGGGGGCCGCGTCGGGAGGAGGGGAGCCGGACCATGGACGAAACGGACCTCAGCGCTGTCTGGGCGAGGGCTCTTGAGAACTCCCTGAACGAGAACGTCCCGTCCCAGCAGCGGGTCTGGCTCAACATGACCCGGCCCTTCGGCCTCATGAACGACACCGTGGTCCTCGCCGCCCCCACGGATTTCGCCAGAGATGTCCTGGAAAACAAACTTCGTCCGCTCATCAGCCAGGCGCTCTCCCAGGAGTTCGGCCGCCCGATGCGGGTGGCGGTCATGGTCGACCCCAGCGCGGCGGGCCCCGAGTCAGGGCTCACCCCCCGCCAGGACACTTATCCCCAGGCCCAGCCGCAGGGTTATACACAGCTCGGCGGGGCCCAGCAAGGTTATGCACAACCCTCTCAGGGCCAGCACCACGGGGGTTCCGGGCCGCAGCACCCCTATCCGGGGGGCAACCAGGCCTCGCAGTCGTCCACCGACTATCCACAGGCACAGGCGTTCTCCTATCCGTACCAGCAGGGCGAGGAGCCGCCCCAGCCGTACCTCCCCGCGGAGCCCTCGCAGAGCTCCTCGCAGGGGGAGCAGAGCCCCGGATACGGCCGTGGTTACAACCCCCAGCCGTCCCCGCCCCGGCCCGAGCCCGACTCCTTCGACCGCGGCGCGCCACCCGTGCCCGGCGCGGGCGGCGCCGGAGGGGTTCAGAACAGATGGGACGGGCGCGGGAGCAGGACGCAGGGCGAGCCGGCCCGGCTGAACCCGAAGTACACCTTCGAGACCTTCGTGATCGGCTCCAGCAACCGGTTCGCGCACGCGGCGGCGGTCGCGGTGGCCGAGGCGCCGGCCAAGGCGTACAACCCGCTGTTCATCTACGGTGACTCGGGCCTGGGCAAGACCCACCTGCTGCACGCGATCGGCCACTACGCCCAGAGCCTGTACGACGGCGCGCGGGTGAGATACGTGAGCTCGGAGGAGTTCACCAACGACTTCATCAACTCCATCCGCGACCACAAGGCCGACAACTTCCGTGGCCGCTACCGGGCGGTGGACATCCTGCTGGTGGACGACATCCAGTTCCTGGAGGGCAAGGAGCAGACGCAGGAGGAGTTCTTCCACACCTTCAACACCCTGCACAACTCCAACAAGCAGATCGTCATCTCCAGCGACCGGGCGCCGAAACAGCTGGTCACGCTGGAAGATCGGCTGCGCAACCGGTTCGAGTGGGGTCTGATCACCGACGTCCAGCCGCCCGAGTTGGAGACCCGGATCGCGATCCTGCGCAAGAAGGCGATCCAGGAAGGGCTGGCCGCGCCGCCCGAGGTGCTGGAGTACATCGCGAGCCGCATCTCCACCAACATCCGCGAGCTGGAGGGCGCCCTGATCAGGGTGACCGCGTTCGCGAGCCTGAACCGGCAGTCGGTGGACCTGCAGCTCACCGAGGTCGTGCTCAAGGACCTGATCACCGAGGACGCGGGCTCCGAGATAACGGTCGCCACGATCATGGCCTCCACCGCCGCCTACTTCGGCCTGTCGATCGACGACCTGTGCGGCGGGTCGCGCTCGCGGGTCCTGGTCACCGCCCGCCAGATCGCCATGTATCTGTGCAGGGAGCTCACCGACATGTCGCTGCCGAAGATCGGCCAGCAGTTCGGCGGCCGCGACCACACCACGGTCATGCACGCCGACCGGAAGATCCGCTCCCTGATGGCCGAGCGACGCTCGATCTACAACCAGGTCAACGAGCTGACGACCCGGATCAAGCAGCAGTCCCGCAATGGATGATGAGGTTTTTCACCCCGTGATGCACAGGCTGTGGAAAACCTTGTGGATCAACGGTTCGCGCGGGCCCCGGGAGCTCGGAGGCGCCGAACCATGATCATCCGGAAACCCGCTGGTCCGAACGCTGTTCGGCGTCTGTGGACAACTCTGGGGACAACCTGGGGACAACCTGGGGACAACTCGTGGATAACCTGGGGACGCCCTGTGGGGAGAGTTTTCCACAAGGACAAAACGACCTCCTACCCCGTGGATAACCTGGGGAAACCTCGTGGAAAACTTGGGGACAGAGGGCACCGAATCTGGGGACGGCCTGTGTGTACTCCGGAGTTCTCCCCAGCCCCAAGAGTTGTCCACAGCGGCCACCCACAACCCCGGTGGATGAAAAAACAGCACTTGACCTGCGGAAACAACGGCTTTCCACAGTATCCACAGCCCCTAATACGAAGGCCACTTGTATCTCTAACTAGGAAACCCAAGAGCCATAAGAGGGGTTCCGAGGGAGCGCGGGTGCGCGAGAGTGAACACTTCAACCCCAGGCACCGAGCGGATGGCGCTCGACACACAGGAGGCGGATCCACGTGATGTTCCGGGTCGACCGAGACGTGCTCGCTGAGGCGGTCGCATGGACGGCGCGCAGCCTGCCCGCGCGTCCCTCCGTGCCGGTGCTGGCCGGCATGCGTCTTGAGGTCACGGAGGACGGGCAGCTCAAGCTCTCGGGCTTCGACTACGAGGTCTCCGCGGAGGTGACCCTCGAACTGCAGACGGGCGAGGCGGGCGTGGTGCTCGTCTCGGGCAGGCTCCTGGCCGAGATCACCAGGGCGCTTCCCGCACAGCCTGTGGATCTCGTGGTGGAGGGCGCGAAGGCCGTCGTCACCTGTGGCAGCGCCCGCTTCACCCTGCTCACCATGCCTGTGGAGGACTACCCCTCCCTGCCCACCATGCCCCCCGCCGCGGGACGGATCGGCAGCGACGTGTTCGCCTCGGCCGTCGGCCAGGTCGCCGTGGCCGCGGGCAAGGACGACACCCTGCCGATGCTCACCGGCGTACGCGTGGAGATCGAGGGTGACACGGTCACCCTCGCGGCGACCGACCGCTACCGCCTCGCCGTACGCGAGCTGAAGTGGCAGCCGGGCCAGCCCGACTTCTCGGCCATCGCGATGATCCCCGGCAGGACCCTCGCCGACACGGCCAAGGCCCTGGGCGGCACCGGGGCCGAGGTCGAGATCGCGCTGAGCTCGGCCGGCGGCACCGGCGAGGGCATGATCGGCTTCTCCAGCGCGGGACGCCGCACCACCACCCGGCTGCTCGACCCCGAGTTCCCCAAGTACCGCTCGCTGCTGCCGACGGAGTTCTCCGCCCGCGCCGAGCTGCCGACGGCCGCCTTCGTCGAGGCCGTCAAGCGCGTGGCCCTGGTCGCCGAGCGCAACACGCCCGTACGGCTGGCCTTCCGCGGCGACGAGGTCGTCCTGGAGGCGGGCAGCGGCGACGAGGCACAGGCGGTCGAGGTGCTCCCCGTCGACTTCGAGGGCGACGACATCAACATCGCCTTCAACCACCAGTTCCTGCTCGAAGGGCTCGGCGCGATCGACTCCGACGTGGCCCGCCTGCAGATGACCACGTCCACCAAGCCCGCCATCCTCACCGGGGGCAAACCCACGGACGACGGGAGTGTTCCCGACTACCGCTACCTGATCATGCCCATCCGCCTGTCCAGCTGATGCCCGCCCACCCGACGGGGGCCCGCGAAGGCCGGGCACGGCGGATCCCTCCTCCACAGGCCATGGGACGGACCGGGAAAAGGATCTCGCGGCGGCACCGGAGACCGGCGGGGAACGCGACCCCGGGGTGGACACAACGGTGGACACGGTGACGGGTGGGGACCCGGGACCGTCCGGCGGGGCCGGAGGGGGAGCGACGTGGCTCAAGGCGTGCCTGAACGGCGCCAGGAGGCCCGGCGAGCACCCGGCCCTTCCCCTGAGCCCTCTGGAGCTCGCTGAGGCGGCCCGTGAGGCTCGTGGGGCGGGTGCGGACGCCGTTCACATACATCCGCGCGACGAGGCGGGCAGCGAGTCGCTCAGCGCCGCGCACATCGGGGCGGCCGTGCGCGCCGTACGCGAGGCGTGCCCCGGTCTCCCCGTCGGGGTGAGCACAGGGCTGTGGATAACCGGCTGGGATGTGGACGCGCGGCGCGAGGCCGTGCGCGGCTGGGCCGGGCTCGCCCCGGGCGAGCTGCCGGACTTCGCGTCGGCGAACCTCTCCGAGCCCGGATTCGAGGCCCTGTGGCACGACCTGCGGCGGCTCGGCGTCGACGTGGAGGCGGGGGTCTGGTCGGTGGAGGACGCCGACGCCCTCGCCGCGACCGGCCTGGAGTGCGCGCGGGTGCTCGTCGAGATCATCGGCGGTTCCGCGGACACCGCCGTCCCACGGGCGCGTGCCATCCTGGTTCGTCTCGCCGAACTCGGCGTCCCAGGCCCGAGGCTGCTCCACGGGGAGGGGGACCCGACCTGGATTCTCCTGGACGAGGCGGGGCAGGCTGGACTCGCCACGCGTATCGGCCTGGAGGACGTTCTCCACAGCCCTGTGGGTGGCCCTGTCGGCGGGAACGCCGAGCTGGTAAGACTTGCGCGGGCGCGCTTGGCGTAGGTGAACACGAAACCCTGAAGGGGGTGCTCGTATGCAGATCGGCATGGTCGGGCTGGGCAAGATGGGCGGCAACATGGCTGAGCGCCTGCGCCGAGGAGGTCACGACGTCGTCGGATACGACCGTGATCCCGAGGTCAGCGACGTCGCCGACCTGGAGGAGCTCGTGGAGCGGCTCCAGGCGCCGCGCACCGTGTGGGTCATGGTGCCCTCCGGTGAGCCGACCAGGGCGACGGTCAGGGCACTCGGCGACCTGTTGTCACCCGGCGACATCCTCGTCGACGGCGGCAACTCGCACTACGTCGACGACCAGAAGCACGGCGCCGAGCTCTCGGCCAAGGGCATCGGTTTCGTCGACTGCGGCGTGAGCGGCGGCGTCTGGGGATTGCAGAACGGCTACGCGCTCATGGTCGGCGGCGACAAGGCCGAGGTGGAGCGGGTCATGCCGATCTTCGAGACCCTCAAGCCGGAGGGCGACGACGGTTTCGTCCACGCGGGCACGGTCGGCGCCGGCCACTTCGCCAAGATGGTCCACAACGGCATCGAGTACGGCATGATGCAGGCGTTCGCCGAGGGCTGGGAGCTGCTTCAGGCCTCCGACATCGTGACCGACGCGGCCGGCTCGTTCAAGAGCTGGCGGCAGGGCACCGTCATCCGCTCCTGGCTGCTGGACCTGATGGTCCGCGCGCTGGAGGAGGACCCGACCCTGGCCGAGCTGGAGGGCTACGCGCAGGACTCGGGCGAGGGCCGCTGGGCGGTGCAGGCCGCCGTGGAGCTGGCGGTCCCGCTGCCGGTCATCACCGCCGCCCTGTACGCCAGGTTCGCCTCCCGCCAGGACGACTCGCCGGCGATGAAGGTCGTCGCGGCCCTGCGCAACCAGTTCGGCGGCCACGCGGTCACCTCCAAGGCGGGCGCGACCGAGAAGGGCGCGGACTCCCCCGGCGCCGACGTCACGCCCCCGGTCGAGACGGCCGGATAGCCAGGCCGGCCCGGCATCGGCCCACTGCCGGTCCACTGCGGGCCCTCTGCAGGACCATCCTCGGTCCACCGTCGGCGGCTCGCGCCATGACCTTTTTCACTGGGTGCGAGCCGTACGGGCACGGGAGGCCGCGGTGACGGACGAGGCCGACTAATCTTCCTGGGGTGCATGTCGCCCATCTCTCCCTCACCGACTTCCGGTCCTACGAGAACGTCGACCTCGGCATGGAGCCGGGGGTCACGGCCTTCGTCGGACCCAACGGCATGGGGAAGACCAACCTCGTCGAGGCGCTGGGTTACGTGGCGACGCAGGCCAGCCACCGGGTCGCCAACGACGGGCCGCTGGTCAGGCAGGGTGCGGCGCGGGCGGTCGTCCGCTCGTCGGTGGTACGCGACGACCGGCGCGCGCTGATCGAGCTGGAGATCAACCCGGGCAGGGCCAACCGGGCCAGGCTGAACCGTTCCCCGGTCCCCCGTCCCCGCGAGGTCGTCGGCCTGTTGCGCACGGTCCTGTTCGCCCCCGAGGACCTCGCCATGGTCAAGGGCGATCCCTCGGAGCGGCGCCGGTTCCTCGACGACCTCCTGGTGGCCAGGACGCCCAGGTTCGCGGGGGTGCGCGCCGACTACGACCGGGTGCTCAAGCAGCGCGGCGCCCTGCTGCGCACCGCCGCGCAGGCCAGGAGGGGCCGGGGCAGGAGCACGCGGCGGGCGGAGAGCGACGCGGCGTTCGCCGAGGCGGGGGCGGGAGACCCGCTGAGCACCCTGGAGGTCTGGGACGCCCACCTGGCCACGCACGGCGCCGAGCTGCTCGCGGCCAGGCTGGAGCTGGTCGAGACGCTGCGCCCGCTCGTCGCCGCCTCGTACGCCTCCCTCGCGCCGGACTCCGCGGCCGCCGCGCTGGAATACCGGGGCACCCTGGCCGCGGACGCCGGGACCGATCGCACCGAGCTGGCCAAACGGCTGCGCGCCGGCCTGCTGGAGGTCCGGGCCTCGGAGCTGGAACGCGGTGTCACCCTCGTCGGCCCGCACCGCGACGACCTGTTCCTCGGCCTGGGTGAGCTGCCCGCGCGCGGCTACGCCAGCCACGGCGAGTCGTGGTCGTTCGCGCTGGCGCTCAGACTGGCCGCCTACGACCTGCTCAGGGCCGACGGCGGCGATCCGGTCCTCATCCTCGACGACGTCTTCGCCGAGCTGGACAGCAGGCGCAGGCGCCGCCTGGCCGAGATGGTCGCCCCCGCCGAGCAGGTTCTGATCACCGCGGCGGTGTCCGACGACGTGCCCGCCGAGCTGGCCGGAGGCCGTTTCGACGTGACCGAGGGAGGCGTGGCCCGTGTCCGATGACGCAGGGGAGCGCGCGAGCGGCCCGGTGCCCGTGCCGCGGGCCCCGGAGCCGAGGGGGCGCGCGGCGGCGGGGGAAGGCCGGGAGCGGGGCGGCGCGCGCCGGGCGGCCGGGCCCGCCCCGGGTTCGCGGGGCCCGGCGGACCCGGTCGGTAAGGGCCCGGCGGGCTCGGCCGGTAAAGGCTCGGCGGGCACGGGTGCGGACGGGGCGGCCGCAGGGTCCGCGAGGAGCGCGGCGGCCAAGGGGGCCGCGCTGGCGAGGGAGAAGCTCGCCCAGGCCAAGTCGGACGCCGCCAGACGGGGGCAGCTGCCCCGCCGAGAGCCGCGGCGCAGGGCGTCGGGGGCGCGCAGGGACGCCGGCGACCCCCAGCTCCTCGGCAGGGCGATCGCGGACCTGCTGTCGGACCGAGGCTGGGAGCAGCCCGCCGCGATCGGCGGCGTCTTCGGCCGCTGGCCCGAGATCGTCGGCGCCGACATGGCGGCCCACACCAAACCGGAGACCTTCGCCGACGGCGAGGTCGTGGTGGTCGCCGACTCCACCGCATGGGCCACCCAGGTCCGTCTCCTGGCGAGGACGCTCGTCCGGAGGTTGAACGAGGAACTCGGGGACGGAACGGTACAAAAGGTAAAGGTTCGCGGCCCGCAGAACGGTCCCCGCTCCAGTGGCGGTCTGCGTGTCACCGGGAGCCGCGGTCCGGGCGACACGTACGGCTGACACGGGCCTGAAAAACGGATCAGCGGCTCTTCTGGCGCGACGAACCCCCTCCGCGTAGGGGGATGTCCAAGACGATGATCGTCGCGCGACAGGCCATTCCAGAGGCTGTCAATGCCACATGATGTGTTCTGAGCCGCTAGAATGAAATCGAATTCCGGACACGTCCGTTTGCGTGCCACCCCCCGGCGAGCATGTCGGCTCCCCTGGGTGAGCGCATCGGGGCATTCACGACGGTGACGGGCACGGCGGGGCTACATCTTGTCTCCCTGCCGCGTGTCCGCGGCAGGAGGATTTCGCACTTGTCCTACGACGCTAGCTCAATCACCGTTCTCGAAGGGCTTGAGGCGGTCCGTAAGCGCCCCGGTATGTACATCGGCTCGACCGGCGAGCGCGGTCTGCACCACCTCGTCTACGAGGTCGTCGACAACTCCGTCGACGAGGCCCTGGCCGGGCACGCCGACCGGATCGAGGTCACCCTGCTCGCCGACAACGGCGTTCGGGTCGTCGACAACGGCCGTGGCATCCCCGTCGGCATCGTCCCCGGTGAGAACCGTCCCGCGGTCGAGGTCGTCCTCACCGTGCTGCACGCGGGGGGCAAGTTCGACGACAAGTCGTACGCGGTCTCCGGCGGACTGCACGGCGTGGGTGTCTCCGTCGTCAACGCCCTGTCCAGCAAGCTCGACGTGGAGATCCGCACCGACGGGCACTACTGGCGGCAGAGTTATGTCGAGAGCAGGCCCACCGCGCCCCTGGCGAAGGGGGAGAAGACCGACTCGACCGGCACCTCGATCACCTTCTGGGCCGACGGGAGCATCTTCGAGACCACGACCTGGCACTTCGAGACCCTCGCGCGTCGCTTCCAGGAGATGGCCTTCCTCAACAAGGGCCTGACGATCTCGATCAGGGACGAGCGCCCCGATTTCGTCGACGGAGAGGAGGGGGAGCCCCGGGAGGTCACCTACCACTACGAGGGCGGCCTGTCCGACTTCGTCAAGCACCTCAACTCCAAGAAGGAGCCGGCCCACCTCTCGGTGATCGACTTCGAGGCGCAGGGTGAGGGCATCGCCGTCGAGATCGCGATGCAGTGGAACAACTCCTACAGCGAGTCGGTCTACACCTTCGCCAACACGATCAACACCGCCGAGGGCGGCACCCACGAGGAGGGCTTCCGCGCGGCGCTGACGTCCATCGTCAACCGCTACGCGCGCGAGCAGAAGTTCCTCAAGGAGGGCAAGGACGACAACCTCGCGGGAGAGGACATCCGCGAGGGGCTCACCGCGATCATCTCGGTGAAGCTGACAGACCCCCAGTTCGAGGGACAGACCAAGACGAAGCTGGGTAACACCGAGGCGAAGTCGTTCGTCCAGAAGGCCTGCAACGACCACCTGCGCGACTGGTTCGAGCGCAACCCCGGCGAGGCCAAGGACATCATCACGAAGTCCCTGCAGGCCTCCCGCGCCCGCCTCGCGGCCCGTCAGGCCCGCGACCTGACCCGGCGCAAGTCGCTGCTGGAGTCGGGCTCAGGGCTGCCCGGCAAGCTGGCCGACTGCCAGTGGAGCGATCCGGAGAAGTGCGAGCTGTACATCGTCGAGGGTGACTCGGCGGGCGGCTCGGCCAAGGGCGGCCGCGACTCCAAGTTCCAGGCGATCCTCCCGATCCGCGGCAAGATCCTCAACGTCGAGAAGGCCCGGATCGACAAGGTCCTGCAGAACAACGAGGTCCAGGCGCTGATCACCGCCATGGGCACGGGCGTGCACGACGAGTTCGACATCACCAAGCTCCGCTACCACAAGCTCATCCTGATGGCGGACGCCGACGTCGACGGCCAGCACATCACGACGCTGCTGCTCACCCTGCTGTTCCGCTTCATGCGGCCCCTGATCGAGGCCGGGCACGTCTACCTCTCCCAGCCGCCCCTCTACAAGATCAAGTGGGACAGGAAGGGCGAGGACGCCTCCTACGCCTACTCCGACCGCGAGCGTGACGCGGTCATCCAGGCCGGTATCGACGCGGGCAAGCCCGACCCCCGGCCGCGCGACAACGTGCAGCGCTTCAAGGGACTGGGCGAGATGAACGCGGGCCAGCTCTGGGAGACGACCATGAACCCCGACACCCGCCTTCTCCTCCAGGTCACCCTCGACGACGCGGCCCAGGCCGACGAGCTGTTCAGCGTGCTCATGGGTGAGGACGTCGAAGCCCGTCGTTCCTTCATCATTAGGAACGCCCGGGATGTCCGTTTCCTCGACGTGTAGCGGTAGCCGTACCAGAAAAGGATCCTGACCTGTGACGGAAGTCAACACTCCGCCCGGCCCTCCGACCGACCGCGTCGAGCCGGTCGACATCCAGTCCGAGATGCAGCGCAGCTACATGGACTACGCGATGTCGGTCATCGTCTCGCGTGCGCTGCCGGACGTCCGCGACGGCCTCAAGCCGGTGCACCGCCGCGTGCTGTACGCCATGTACGACGGCGGTTACCGGCCCGACCGCGGCTACTTCAAGTGCTCCCGCGTCGTCGGTGACGTCATGGGCTCCTACCACCCGCACGGTGACACGTCGATCTACGCGACCGTGGTGCGGATGGCGCAGCCCTGGTCGCTGCGCTACACGCTGGTCGACGGGCAGGGTAACTTCGGTTCCCCGGGCAACGACCCGCCGGCGGCGATGCGCTACACCGAGTGCAAGCTCGCGCCCATCGCGATGGAGATGCTGCGCGACATCGACAAGGACACCGTCGACGTCGTCCCCAACTACGACGGGCGCTCCCAGGAGCCCCTCGTCCTGCCCTCGCGCTTCCCCAACCTGCTGGTCAACGGGGCGGCGGGCATCGCGGTCGGCATGGCCACCAACATCCCGCCGCACAACCTGCGGGAGGTGGCGAGCGGTGTCGTCTGGTGCCTGCAGAATCCCGACGCCGACGACGAGGAGCTCCTCGAGGCGCTGATCGCCCGCGTCAAGGGGCCCGACTTCCCCACCGGCGCGCTGATCGTGGGCAGGCGCGGCATCGACGACGCGTACCGCACCGGTCGCGGCTCGATCACCATGCGGGCGATCGTCGAGGTCGAGGAGGACGCCAAGGGCCGCCAGTGCCTCGTCGTCACCGAGCTTCCGTACCAGGTCAACCCGGACAACCTCGCGCTGACCATCGCCGAGGCGGTGAAGGACGGCAGGATCAGCGGCATCGCCGACGTCCGCGACGAGAGCTCCTCGCGGGTGGGCCAGCGTCTGGTGATCGTGCTCAAGCGCGACGCGGTCGCCAAGGTCGTGCTGAACAACCTCTTCAAGCACACCCAGCTGCAGACCACCTTCGGCGCCAACATGCTGGCCCTGGTCGACGGCGTGCCGCGCACGCTCAGGCTCGACCAGTTCGTCCGCCACTACGTGGCGCACCAGATCGACGTCGTGGTCCGCAGGACCCGATACCTTCTGCGCAAGGCCGAGGAGCGGGCACACATCCTGCGCGCGCTGCTCAAGGCCCTGGAGCGGATGGACGAGGTCATCGCCCTGATCCGCCGGTCGCCCTCGGCGTCCGCGGCGCAGGGGGGCCTGATGGCGCTGCTGGAGATCGACGAGATCCAGGCGCAGGCCATCCTCGACATGCAGCTGCGCAAGCTGGCCGCCCTGGAGCGCCAGCAGATCACCGACGAGTACGACGCGCTGATGGCGCAGATCACCGAGTATCAGGCGATCCTCGCCTCGCCCGAGCGGCAGCGCTCGATCGTCCAGGAGGAGCTCACCGAGCTCACCGGGCGGTACGGCGACGACCGCAAGACCGAGATCATCGCCTACGAGGGCGACATGTCGATCGAGGACCTCCTGGCCGAGGAGGACATGGTCGTCACGATCACCCGCGGTGGCTACGCCAAGCGAACCAACACGGACCTTTACCGGGCGCAGAAGCGCGGCGGCAAGGGCGTGCGGGGCGCGCAGCTGCGCCAGGACGACATCGTCGACCACTTCTTCGTCACCACGACGCACCACTGGCTGCTGTTCTTCACCAACAAGGGCCGTGTTTACCGGGTCAAGGCGTACGAACTGCCCGACTCCGGCCGCGACGCGCGCGGGCAGCACCTGGCGAACCTGCTGGCCATGCAGCCGGACGAGGTCGTGATGGAGGTCCTCGACCTGCGCGACTACGAGGTCGCCCCGTACCTCGTGCTCGCCACCCGCAGCGGCCTGGTGAAGAAGACGCGCCTTTCCGAGTACGACTCGCCGCGCACGGGTGGTCTCATCGCGATCAATTTGCGCGAAGATGACGAAGTGATCGCTGCCAGGCTGGTGTCGGAGGACGACGATCTTCTCCTCGTCTCGCGCGGCGCCCAGTCCATCCGCTTCACGGCGTCCGACGAGGCCATGCGCCCGATGGGCAGGGCGACGAGCGGAGTGATCGGCATGCGATTCCTCGACGGGGACGAGCTCCTCGCGATGAACCGGATCGCCGACGGCGACAACGTTCTCGTTGCGACCGAGGGCGGATACGCCAAGCGCACCCCCGTGGATCAGTACCCTCTTCAGGGAAGGGGCGGAAAGGGAGTCCTGACCGCCAAGATCGTAAGCGCCCGTGGCAAGCTGGTTGGCGCGGTCATGGTCAGACCCGAGGACGAGGTTTTCGCCATCACGTCCGCCGGAGGGGTTATCCGGACGAGTGCCGGGGAGATCAAGCAGTCTGGCCGCCAGACGATGGGGGTTCGGCTGATGAATCTGGCGGAGGGGGACAGCGTCGTGGCGCTGGCCCGCAATGCGGAGGCGCTGGAGACCGGGGAGAACCCGGTGACCGGGGAAGGCGCCGAGACGCAGGTGGAGACCGGTGAGAACGGGGAAGGGGAGAATCCGTGAATGCTCAGGGCAAGCCGGGATCGCGCCCCGCCTCCTCGTCGACACGCGATCAGGCGACGGAGAAGATGGACAAGATCGCTGGAACGAAGGACGTCGAGGCGGCCTCGTCACCGGTTAACGGTAGCGTGCCCGCGCCGGAAACCGATGGATCGGTATCCGACAATCGCAAGGGCAGGCCAAAAGTGACGACGACAGAGGACGGCAAGCAGGCCGACACCACGGTGCGGATCCGTCCAAGCGGATCTCCACCACCATCCGCGCCACCGCAGTCCTCACATCCGCAGGGAGGGCAGCAGGGGCGTTCCTCCTCCGCGCCCTCGCCCGGGGGACAGCAGGGCCGTCCCCCGTCGGCCCCGCCGACGTCCCCAACCGGCGGGCAGCAAGGGCGTTCTCCGTCCGCCCCGCCGCCGGGACAGCAGAGCCGGCCGTCGGCCGGGCAGCAGAACAACCGGGCCTCGTGGTCGCCCGGCAGCCTGTCGTCGCCCCAGGCCCCGGCCGACGCGGCCGACAGGAAGGCCGCGGACGTCGGCGGCCCGAGGTCGCCCCGCAAGGCGCATCTCGTGTTGCGCAGGATCGAGCCGTGGTCGGCGATGAAGTTCAGCTTCGTCGTGTCGCTGGTCTGCTTCGTGGTGCTGTTCATCGCGGTCGCGGCCCTCTACATGGTGCTGTCCAGCCTCGGGGTGTTCGAGAACATCATCCAGACGGTCACCCAGCTCACGACGGCCGACGGCAACGCGACCAACGGCGTGGACATCGCCTCCTGGTTCGAGCCGGTCCGCATCCTGGGCTACACCGCCCTGATCGGCGCGGTGAACGTCGTGCTGATCACCGCTCTCGCCACCCTCGGCGCTGTGATCTACAACATCGCCTCCGACCTGGTCGGTGGCGTGGAGGTCACCTTCAGCGAGGCCGAGTAGTCGTCCTGCCGAGTGTCCCCGCCCTCTTTCCGGGGCGGGGACATGGCGCGAGCAGGTGCCGAAACAGGGTAAGCTTTTCCCTGTTCGAGCGAACGGGTTCGTCTCCGCCACATGGATACGAGACCGTTCGTCTGTGTGATGAGGGGCTATAGCTCAGACGGTTAGAGCGCTTCCCTGATAAGGAAGAGGTCCCAGGTTCAAGTCCTGGTAGCCCCACCCAGCTCAGAGGCCATTTCCCGGCAGGGAAGTGGCCTTTTTTGATCTTCCGGGTGACTAAGTGAGTGACTACGCTCCCCTGGTCTCACCGGGAAAGATCAGGTTCATTGCCTCAGCCCCTTCGAGGAGTACCGGCCGGAGTTGCTTGCGGTAGACCTTCTCCGTCACCACGGTCCCCTTGTGGCCGACCAGGCGGGAGATGTTCTCCAGGGCCATGCCGGAGTCCGACAGCAGCGAGACGAAGCTGTGCCGCATCTCCCGAGGAGTCCACTCGTCAGGGTCCAGGTCGGTCCTCTTGAGGATCACGCGGAAGGCCCTGCGGACGTTGGCCGCGTCCAGTTCGGTGCCGTGCTTGCTGGCGAAGACGAGATCGTTCTCCTGCCACAGGTCCCCCGCCTTCTCCCGCGCGAGCGCCTGCCGCTCACGGTGCCCGCGCAGTGCGTCCACGCACAGCCTGGGGAGAGCGAGGGTTCGCCGGGACTTCTCGGTCTTGGTGTCTCCCCCCACCCGCACCGAGCGCCACACCATGATTGACGGAGGCACCGGAGGATCAGCGTTCGGCTGGCCGTCCAGGTCCACATGCGCCCAGGTAAGCGCCCGTAACTCCTCAGTTCTGGCGCCGATGAGGAGCGACACCACGATGTAGGCGTACAGGATCGCCCCCTCGGCGGCCTTGAGTACCGACGCCGCTTGGTCGAGCGTCAGTGACTTCGAGGGACGGCCCTCCTGTCCTTTGGGGATCTCGCACAGCATCACCACATTGCGCTTGACCTTGTCGCGCGCCTGGGCACGGGCGATGGACCTCTTGAGAACCGAGTGGATCTTACGCAGGGTCTCCGTGCTCAGGATCTTCGCTTTGGCCGCCAGCCACCGGTCCACGTCGTCGGCGGACAGCTCGCGGAGCTTACGAGCGCCCAGAGCGGAGATCACATGCTGTTCTGCCAGGATACGACGGTTCGTGATCGTGGAGGCTTCCCGCCCGTTGAGACCGAACTCCAGCCAGTCGCGTACGGCGTCACCCACGGTGTAGTTGTGCGCAGCCGTGGTCAGGCCGTCGTCGTAGTCGCGGATGATCTCTTTGAGCTTGGCCTTGGCTTCGGTCTTGGTCTTGCCGCTGGCCTTCTTGACGATGCGCTTTCCGGCCGGGGTGTAGCCGACCGTCACCGAGGCGATCCAGCGTTCGCGGGTCTCGTCCCAGTGGAGGCCGCCGTCTCCCCGGCTGCGTCGTGTGGTCATGATGCCCTCGCTTCCTGTTCGAGTAGTGCCACGTAGTCGGAGATGGCCGAGGCCGGGATGAGCCGGGTCCGGCCCTGGGTGACCGAGCGCAGACGGCCCGATCGGATCTGTTCGTAGATCACGCTGCGACTCATGCTGAGCAGGTACATGGCTTCGCTGACGCGATACAGCCGCCGGTCGGCGGACGGTCGGGGTGCGGTCAACCGTCCTCCCGCTTCTTCGCGGCGATGGCGCGGGCCTGAGAGACGCGGTGCCGGATGTGTTCGGCCATGATCGCCTCACCGGGGGTGTAGCCCATTCCGGCGAAACGCCAGTGCCCGAGCACGAGCGTGCTCTCATCAGCCAGGGCAGGAAGGCCGTGCCGCTCGCGGGCCTCTGCCGCCCGATGCTTCGCCCTGTCCTGGCGCAGGTCGCCGAGGGTGGTGGAGTAGCGGCGCGACTTGGAGGAGAAGTGGCCGCGAAATCCCAGCATGTGCGCCCAAGGTCGCAGCCGCAGTGCGGTGAACTCCCGTCGTGCGCCCAGCTCCCAGCAGGTACGGATCATGCGCCGGGCGTGCTCGGTGACCGGGAGCGCGTCCAGGTGCAGGCCCGGCTTGAGTCCGGTTCCGTGGCAGCGCCCGCACGAGGCCGTCAGGCTCAGCCGTCCGCGCCCCTTGCAGACCGGGCACGACAGGCGGTGATCCACCGTGCCCGACGCCTCTGCGCCCTTGGTCGCGTACTTGGCGATGTAGGAGGCCACCGCCCTCTCGCTCAGCCCGTCCGCAGTCTGGTCGACGACGATGGGCCGGATGTCGAGCTGATCACCCCACGTCAGGTTCCACCGGCCGAGCCCGCTGGCAGGAGTGCGAACGATGACCCGCCGTACGGCCGGAGCGATGGCCCGCACGAGGAGATTGTGATCAGCCCAGGCCGGGGGAACATCGGTGCTGCCCTCGGGACCGTCCAGGCGGATCACCGCGTGGAAGTGCACCAGGCCGCGCCGCTGGTACTCGGAGACCTTGGCGAAGGAGACCCGGACCTGTTTGGCGAACGCCGTCCGCGTCAGATCTGCCTCAGCAGCCAGGGTGCGCCGCATTTCCAATGTGAAGCGATGCCACAGCGCGCCCGCGTGTGCCTGCCACAGCACCGCTCCCATGTAGTCGTAACACTCCGCACAGATGGGTTGGCCGAGTCGTTCGTCTCCGATCTCGTGGCGGGTGTGGCAGCCGACCGGCCGCCCGTGCTCGCACAGCGTGTCGCGGTTACGAGGACGGCAGGCCCGCAATGCGCCGTTCTTCTCGCGCCGGGTGTGCACCGACCCGAACGAGGGAGCCGTCAGGGTGACGAACGCGCGAGGGTGCGCGCTGACGGTTTCCGGAGTGCCTTTGCCGCCGGACAGGCCCGCCCGGATGAGCTGGAAGGTGTCGCCCTGGTAAACGCGTGAGCACGACGGGCAGACCGAGGCTCGCCGGTTGCCGCAGGCCACCAGCAGGTACCCGCGTACCTCGTCGGTGGTGCGGTAGTCGTGCAGTACCTCGCCCGTGTCGGCGTTGACGATGCTGGATTCTCCGGCCAGGTGGATCGGGTGGGAGCATCCGCCGGTCGCGGCCACCATGAAGCGCCACCGGTCATAGCCCGGATCGTTGATCAGCTGTGCTACGTCGATCATCCATTGCGGATGTCCTGACCGGTTCAGTCCCTCAGCGTCGCTGTTCGGTTCGGTGGTGATGTGGGTTTCCTCCTTGCCGTTCATGGTCACCATCCCCTCATGCACACTCGTACGGTTGACTTGTAGTACAAGGGTGAGCGCGTTGCCGTGCCTTGTCAACATGTAGTACAAGAGAAACGTACGTCTATGCCGAAGGAGTTCCCGTGAACAGCAGCAACTACGAACCCGACCTCGCCGATCTCGACCTCAGCGCGGAAGAACAGGAACGGCTCGCCGACTCCCAACGCCCCCTGTGGGAGGTCATCGCCGCATCACTGCGCGCCGACATCCTGGAGGCCCGCTACACCCCCGGCGCACCCCTGCCCAGCGAGACCGCCCTGTCAGCCCGCTACAGCGTGTCGCGCCCCACCGTTCGTGATGCCGTCAAGGCTTTGGTCGGTGAAGGACTCGTCAGCGTGGTCCGCGGACGCGGCACCTTCGTCCGCGCCGTTCCCGACCGCCACGCGATCCTGCTCGGCGCATGGCCCCGCCACGACATCGCCGAGGCGGAGTTCATTCCCACTGCCCGTCAATGGGGATGGACCCAGCTCCCCGCCCCGCACGCCGATGACGCCGAAGGCCAGCAGATCTACAGTCGCAGCGAGTTCAGCGCCGCCAACCGCGACATCGCCAGCACCCTCGGCCTGCGCACCGGCCACACCGTCTTTCACCGCTCCAGCCGATGGCGCCACACCACCACCGGCCTGATCATCGCCATCAGCTCCTACACCGTCCCCGAGATCATCCCTGCCCCGACCCCCAAGCAGACCGTTGGCGAAGCCTTCGTTCACGCCCTCACCCAGCCGTCGTTCTACGAGACGATCACCAGCGGACGCGGCCCGACCAGCTGGGAGACCACCGTCACCGCCCGCATGCCCTACGCAGACGAGCGCGACCTGATGGCCCTATCGGTCGGCAGTCCCATCCTGATCATCCGCCGCATCCTCGCCGACAAAGACGGCCGCCCCCTGGAAATGACCGAGATCAAGGCCGACGCCGAACGCTTCGAGACCGTCTACGCTCGCGAGAACTCCACCAGTGATCTCCCCGACGGATTCGACCCCGACATCCACGACGTTGAACAACTCACGGACAGGCCCGATCCCGAACCGACCGGCCGCATTCTGTTCCTGCTGTGACAGGTCATTGCGACTGGCATTGGCTCAGAGTTTCTTTACTGGTTCAAGACGGCAGCGCTCCGCGCCGCCGCACGGCGGGGCGTGCCCGCCCCCGCCGCCCGGACATCGGGACCGGGCATGCGGCGTGGGCGCCGGTCCCGTCCCGCGCCCGCGCCGCGCGGCCGGGCAGACCCCGCCGCCCACCGCACCAGCCCGCCGCCGCACCAAACGCCCTCCGCCGACCGTCAACGCGCTGCCGCCATCCGTTTCCCACGATCATGGATTTGCAGCGAACCTCCGGGGTATTCTGCACAACCGGAGGTTCACTGCAATTTCCCCGAGAAAAGGCACAGCCACAGGCTTGTTGAGCTGCGACTTTACCTTGGGGTCCTCATCGCCCCTACGAGGGGTCGCAACATGTGCTTGATCGCGCTGGCGGTGCTCATGTGCTGCGTCCTCATCGCCCCTACGAGGGGTCGCAACCGTGGAAAACGGTGTTGGGGGTCATGTCATTCTCCTGTCCTCATCGCCCCTACGAGGGGTCGCAACTGAGCCGGTCTCTGCGGACAGCGCTCGCGGGCTGGTTGTCCTCATCGCCCCTACGAGGGGTCGCAACGAGGACAGCGCGACCACAGCGCCCTGGTAGGTGTAGTCCTCATCGCCCCTACGAGGGGTCGCAACTCTCGCGCTGCCAGCCACTCCGCGTTACCGGGCTGGTCCTCATCGCCCCTACGAGGGGTCGCAACATGACGCCCAGCTCCAGAAGGTGCAGCAGCGCCTCAGTCCTCATCGCCCCTACGAGGGGTCGCAACGCATGCAGATCGCCCCCCAGATTGATGTGGAGCGTCCCGTCCTCATCGCCCCTACGAGGGGTCGCAACTGGATGTTCCACAGGGCGCGGATCCACGTGCGGGTCGTCCTCATTGCCCCTACGAGGGGTCGCAACACCACCGTGACCTCTACTCGCGGAGTCTCAGCGATCAGCGTCCTCATCGCCCCTACGAGGGGTCGCAACAGGTCGAGCGCGAGCTGCGTGGTGTCGAAGACATCAAGTCCTCATCGCCTCTGCGAGGGGTCGCAACGTGACGTGAGCCTAAGCGCATCGCTGGGACGGAACGTCTTCATCGCCCCTTTGAGGGGGCGCAACAATACTTCAACATCTATTTGATATCTGAAAAGTCGAGTCCTCATCGCCCCTTCCAGGGGTCATAACCGCATCACGTGCATGTTGTCTCACCTGGTTAGCCCTCACCATGAAGGCCGTGACGATCGCTCACTTCGGGTTTCGCCGTGCGTGGTTGGGCGATCGGCTGCCGCGCCCCTCCTACGTCGGGACTTGCCACCGGAGGACCATGGCGACGTGAGCGACGGCCACGCTTCCGACGTTCCGGCGTCCGCTCTGCGGGCCACGAGTCCTGGCAGCCAGCGGTCAAGAATGATCAGGGGGCATCCGAGGCCGGTTCGGACGTTGCGCCCGCTGCGACCACCGGCCCCAACCGCTACGCGGCCCCTTTGGGGTGCTTCGCATTGGCGCCGGCCATCTCCGCTCCCGCCCATGGCTCAGGAAGAAACGAGCCAGGAAGACCCCGCGGCTGTGGTGAGGTACGGCAACGCGGTTACGGGGGAAGACCGCGTTGCCGTACCGGCTTTCACCGGAGGCGGTACCGGTGTGCTCCGCGTGGGAGCTACCGGGGTTGGACCACCACCAGGGCGTCACTGGCAACGGTGATCGCCAGCGACTCGGTCGCCGTGAACTCGAAGTACAGGGCGATCGAGTAGACCGAAGACTTCTCCCCACGGTGGCCGCCGGGCAGTGGTTCGAGGTCGGCGACCTGTGCCCACAGCAGGCCCGCGAACCGGTGACCTGTCCGCTGCCAGTCCTCACCCCGAGCCGGAGCGACCGCGAAAGGGGTATCGGCGCAGCGTTCGAACAGCACCGCGTGTCCGGTGCGCAGGTCCGCCGCAGGCCGCACGCTCACCCCGACCTCACCGGCACGCCTACGGTCCACGATGACCCGGCTGTGCACGGTCACGCCCGTTCGCCCGGACGAGCGGCGAGGATCAGGGCAACCACCTTTTCCGGATGCTCGCTTCGCACAGACTGGAGGCCGGAGCCGTCGCGAAGAGAGACCATGTAGCTGCCCGAGCGCGGCCCCACGGTCACCGTGGCCACACACCAGCCCTGCGGACCCTTCACGGTCAACTCCGGCGGGTAGCGCTCCATCCACGACCGCAACGGCGGCTGATCGGGCCAGGCAGCCGCACTGTTGGCAAACAGTCCCAGGCTGATCGTGTGATGACGGTGAGCACGGATTCCCCGCTCGATGAGAAGCCGCTGGACGACGGCCAGCGCCTTGTCGTGGCTCTCCACCGTCGCCTCATCAATGGCGGGTGGGACGGTTCTACAGTTGTCCACGGGTCGCACCTCCAGTGTGCGATCAAGGGACCCGTACGGCGTTACCGCGCCTGCGGGTCCCGCCATTTGCACGGTCTCTCCATCACATCGCCGCAGACACGCCCGCTGACAGTGCGACTAGGGGAGACTGGGGGAGACGAGCGGATCCCCGACTCTCCCCTGAGGAGTACGCGATGCGCGATCTTCCGGGCTGGGCCGTACGGCTACGCGCCGAACGACGGCAACGGCTGTGGACGCAGCGGGACATGGCCAAGCAACTCACTGAGGCCGCCGACGCCCGCACTCGTGAGCGCTTCCCTGAACGGGAGTCCTTGGTGCGCATGATTAAGGACTGGGAGGCGGGCAGGCACCAGCCCAAAGACCCCTACCGCGTCCTGTACTGCCGTACGTTCGACATTGATGAAGCCGAACTGTTCGGCGATCGGCAGGCGGTTCAGGATCGTACTCCCGCCGAGGTTCTGAGCGTTCCGATCCCCGCATTGCCGTTGCCGACCATCGCGCCCGACGCGGACATGTTCGAACGGATCACCCGCACCCTTCAGCAACCGAGCCGCGTGGATCAGCAGACCGTGAAGTGGTTGGACACCTGCTTGGCCGAACACCGCAAGGTCGAAGACACCATCGGTTCCCGCCCGCTGCTCGGGATCGTGCGCCAGCAACTCGGCGTGGTGGTCGAACTGGCTCAGCACGCCCGTGGCTCGCTCGCCGACATTGTGGTTGACCTGGCCGCCCAGTACGCCCAATTCGTCGCGTGGATGTCGCTGGACGTCGACGACCAGGCCGCCGCTTTGGCCTGGTACGACCGCGCGCATGATTGGGCGTTGGAGATCGGCGACGTGAACATGGCCACCACCACGCTCAGCATGAAGGCCCACCAGGCATGGAGTGCGGGCAACGCCCGCAGGTGCGTCCGGCTCGCCGACGCGGCCCGCTGGCACGATGGCCAGGTGACGCCGGGGGTACGAGGGATGGCCGCGCAGATGGCAGCCCGAGGTCACGCGCTCGCAGGCGACGCCAGGCCCGCTCGCACGCTGCTGGACGAAGCCGAGGCACTGATCCGCCGAGCCGCCGAGCACGCCGACGACGAGCCGGTGTGGATGTACTTCTACGACGAGACATGGTTCCGTCTCCAGCGCGGCATGACCGAGTTGCACCTTGCCAACTGGTCGAAGGCGATCGACCTGCTGACAGATGGACTGTCCGGCCTGCCGGAGAGCTACAAGCGCGATCGCGCCTGGTATGGCTCGTGCTTGGCTAAGGCACACGCCGAGGCCGGAGACGCGGCGGCGGCCCTACAGGTGAGTCTTCCCCTCGTAGTCGACGCCGTCACGTTGAACCGCCATGCGAGCAAGGAACTGGTCGACGTCGAGGTCTTGCTTGCCGGACGCAAGTCACCTCAGGCTGTCACGTTGAAGGAGGCGCTCACAGCCGCTGGTCGTACGGGTGGAAGCACGCTCTGACCGGCTCGGACAGATGAATCTCTGGGTGACTAACTGAGTGACAACGACCACGGACGAGGCTGGATGCCGGTGGATCACCATGGACCGTATGCGCAGGTGGGAGCGGGTATTGCCCATGGTCCCGCTCCCTCCCGTCTTGCCTGATAAGGAAGAGGTCCCAGGTTCAAGTCCTGGTAGCCCCACCTCGATAAACGCCCCGAAGCGATCATGCTCCGGGGCTTTTTGCTGCAACGGATACTGCAACGGCCTCATTCGAACAATCCGTTGACCTTCTTGATGGCGTCCTGGCGGCTCTCGCCGTCTCCGTGGGTGTAGATCTCCATCGTGACCGAGATGCGGCTGTGCCCGAGGATCTCCATCGCGTCACGCGGCGCGACCCCCAGCTTCTTGAGTAGCGACGCGGCGGTGTGCCGCAGGTCGTGAACGCGGATCGGCCGCAGCTTGTTCGCCGCCACGATCCTGGCGAAGGACCGGGCGAGGTTGCGCGGCTCGATCGGCCGCCCCGACTTGGTGGTGAACACGAGCCCGGTGTCCACCCAGTCCTCGCCCGCTTTCTCCCTGCGGATCTTCTGCCCGTCCCGCTGGATCTCCAAGGCTTCACGGACGACACCAAGGCGGCGGCGCGCCGCGCCGCCGCAACCGGCCCTCCGCCGCCCGCCGGCCGGGCGTGCGGCGTGGGCGCCGGTTCCGGACGGCGGCGGCCCGGGCCTCCACCGACCCGCGCACCCGCCGACCACCGGCACGCCGCCGCCTCCTGACACCCGGGAGAGCGGACGGTACGGTCGGCAGAAACGTCCCCTCGAAAGGGCGCCTCATGCTGGTCATAAGTACCGAGGAACCGCTGGCACTTGCCGTAGTAGACACGATCCACACCGGCGACCAAGCCGCGTTGCGTCGACTGCTCAGCGAGAATCCCGGTCTCGCGACGGCCCGACTCGGCGATAGCCCGGATACAGAAGGCGGTATGTCGCGCTCGCTCCTGCACGTAGTCACCGACTGGCCCGGCCATTTCCCCAACGGTGCCGCGACCGTCGCCACTCTTGTCAGCGCAGGAGCCGACGTCAACGCGAGATTCACCGGCCCGCACACCGAGACCCCGTTGCATTGGGCCGCGAGCAGCGACGACGTCAAGGTCCTGGACGCCCTGCTGGACGCGGGCGCCGACATCGAGGCCACGGGAGCAGTCATCGCCGACGGCACGCCGTTGACCGATGCTGTCGCCTTTGCTCAATGGAACGCGGCGCATCGCCTCGTCGAAAGAGGAGCCAAGACCTTGCTTGGTGACGCGGCGGCTCTGGGCATCCTCGATCTCGTCACGGACTTCGTCGCGGGAGACCCGCCTATCCAAGAGGAGATCAGCCATGCGTTCTGGCTGGCCTGTCACGGAGGGCAGCGCCGCACCGCAGAGTTCCTCCTGTCCCAGGGCGCCGACCTGAACTGGCTCCCAACCTGGGAGTCCCTGACGCCCCTGGACGCCGCAATCCGCAGCAATGGGACCGAAGTGATCGACTGGCTCCGCTCACAAGGAGCTCTCAAGGCCGAGCAGATGAGCTGACAGCCCGGATCAATCGCGAACGGCTTACAGCCCGACGACGGAACGCGACGCCCCCGAACCACCGGCGCTCGGGCTACCCAACACCTTGATGCCTCCGGTGGGGGCCTCGGCTCCGGGATGATCGCCGGGAGCTGGCGTGCGGTCCCAGGTGGCTGAGGTGGTGGCCTGATCGTCCCGCAGCCACGTCCCAGGCAAGCCCAGCAGGCCCGCTCCTACGGGTCAAGCCCGTCTGTGACCGTTGGCATCCCATGACCGTGGAACGGCGGCCCGTCGAGGTACACGCGAAGACGGGCTTGACCCTCCGTCGCCGGCCTGCTGCCGCTTCGTGGTGGGACGAGGCAGACGGGACGATCAGGCGGACCAGGTATGCGCGCCCGCGTCGGGTACGGGCAGACCAAGGGGACGGGGCGGGTACTGCAACGTGTACTGCAACGGCCCCACACAACCGCTTACGGCCACGGCCATCGGTCACCGTCGCCGGACAGGCCGAGGCCCCGCGATCTCGTGGTGAATGGTCCTGATAAGGAAGAGGTCCCAGGTTCAAGTCCTGGTAGCCACACCCAGCTCAGAGGCCATTTCTCGATAAGGGGAGTGGCCTTTTTTGATCTTCCGGGTGATCAGGTGAGTGACCATGCTCCCCCTGGCCTCACCTTCATCGCGGGGCCGTGCCGGTGGTCGTCGTGTCGTGCTCCGGCGAAGCGGCGGGCGGGGCGGGTGAAGGCGTCCTTTGGCTCGGCCGGGTCGACGACCTCGATGTCGGCGTCGAACCTGCCGATGGCGGAGGCCAGAGCGATCCACGTTCGTGACCTCGGCTGATCATGGGGGCGGGCACCACGAGGTGTTCGCGGGTGGTGCGTGGCTTTTCGCAGGTAGGGGATGGCGAGGGCGAGTGGCGGTTGGACGTTTGCCCACGAGGGAGCGGGTAAAGACCTGGCCTCACGTGGAAAGAAGCGCCGCTCATGGAGTGTGGAGTCGCCGGGTAGGGCACACGTCCGAACGAACGATGTCCGCACCCCGTGTCGCGGAGCCGGTCAAGAACGGGGATTCCGGGTCGTGAGCAGCGGGATCCCATAACCGTGATCAGGTCATGTGCCGAAGCCGGGGCATCGCGTAACGCCGCCGGCTCTCGACGGTTCGACCGCGCCCTGGGCGCGTCGGCCGCCGAGGACCGGACGTGATCTCACACGGTGCCGTCACACCTTGAGGGGGAACGATGGAGAAGTCTCATCCGATGAAGGAAACGGTCGACAAGGTCGTCGACAAGGTGGTCGACGCCGTGTCGGGCGATGGATCTTCGGGCGTGGTCCCCGGCCGGCCGAGCAGCGGGACACCGTCGCCGGATGAGCCGACCGAGCCCCGGGCGCCTCTGCCGCCCAAGCCCGACCAGAGCGGCCCCGATCCCTTCACCCCGACCGGGCAACCCACCGATGTGCCGCCGGCGGCGCGGGCGCAGGGGGGCGAGTACCTGACGACGGCGCAGGGCCTGCGGCTGGCGGATACCGATCACTCACTCAAGGCCGGCCCCCGCGGACCGGTGCTGCTGCAGGACCACCACCTGCGCGAGAAGATCATGCATTTCGATCACGAGCGCATTCCCGAGCGCGTCGTGCACGCCCGCGGCGCCGCCGCGCACGGCGTCTTCCGCGCCTACGGCAACGCCTCGACGGTGACCAGGGCGGCGTTTCTCGCCGAGGGCGTCGAGACGCCGGTCTTCGTGCGTTTCTCGACCGTCCTCGGGTCACGGGGGTCGGCGGACACGGTGCGCGACACGCGGGGATTCGCCACGAAGTTCTACACCGGCGAGGGTGTCTTCGACCTGGTGGGCAACAACATCCCGGTGTTCTTCATCCAGGACGCGATCAAGTTTCCCGACGTCATCCACGCGGCCAAGCCGCACCCCGACCGGGAGATCCCCCAGGCCCAGAGCGCGCACGACACGTTCTGGGATTTCGTGTCCCTGCACACCGAGGCCACCCACCACACCATCTGGAACATGTCCGACCGGGCCATCCCCCGCTCCTACCGGACGATGGAGGGTTTCGGCATCCACACCTTCCGGCTCGTCAACGCCGAAGGGGCGACGACGCTGGTGAAGTTCCACTGGAAGCCCAAGGCCGGGGTGCACTCACTGGTGTGGGAGGAGGCCCAGATCATCAACGGCATGGACCCGGACTTCCACCGGCGCGATCTGGCCGACGCGATCGAGGCGGGCGCCCACCCGCAGTGGGAGCTGGGTATCCAGGCGTTCCCCGACACCCCCGAGCAGACCTTCGAGGGCATCGACCTGCTGGATCCGACGAAGATCGTTCCCGAGGAGCTGGCGCCGGTCCAGCCGATCGGCCTGCTCACCCTCAACGCCAACCCGACCAACTACTTCGCCGAGACCGAGCAGGTCGCCTTCCACCCGGGTCACCTGGTACCCGGTATCGACATCACCGACGACCCGCTGCTCGCGGGGCGCCTGTTCTCGTACCTGGACACCCAGATCAGCCGGTTGGGCGGCCCCAACTTCGCGCAGATCCCGATCAACCGCCCGCACGCCCCGGTGAACGACATGCTGCGTGACGGCCTGCACCAGACGGCGGTGCACGCGGGCGTCGCCCCCTACAAGCCCAACTCCCTCGACGGCGGCTGCCCCTTCTTCGCGGGGCAGCAGGAGGGCGGGTACGTGGAGAGGCCGGTGCAGGTCGAGGGCCGGAAGGTGCGCGAGGCTCCGGCGTCGTTCGCCGACCACTTCAGCCAGCCCCGCCAGTTCTGGCTGAGCCTCACCCCGGTCGAGCGCGAGCACATCATCTCCGCGTACACCTTCGAGCTCGGCAAGGTCTACGAGCAGCCGATCAAGGAGCGCACCCTGCGGGTGCTCGCCGAGATCGACTCGTACCTGTGCGCGCAGGTGGCCGCGGGACTGGGGCTCCCCGTGCCGAAGCCGACAGGTCCGCCGGCTCCGGTCGAGCCCAGCCCCGCGCTCTCCCAGCTCGGCCGGACCTGGCCCACCACCGGCCGGGTCATCGGCATCGTCGTCGGCGAGAACAGCGGCCTGGAGACGGTGCGCGCCGTTCGCCAGGCGATCCTGGACGGCGGCATGGTACCGCTGGTCATCGCCCCGGCGGGTGGCGTGCTCGGAGCGGACGGAGCCGATCCCGTCACCGTGCAGCGCACTTTCGCCACCGCCCGGTCGGTGGAGTTCGACGCCCTGCTGCTGGCCGGTGCGCCCGCACCGGGCAAGGACGCCTACGGCGCCCGGGACGCCAAGGCGGGCACCGGCACGCTCGCCGCGGGAATCGACCCGCGGGTGCTGCTGATGCTCGGCGAGGCGTTCCGCCATGCCAAGCCGCTCGGTGGCTGGGGAGATGCCGAGCGGGCGCTCACCGCCGCGGGGATCGACACCGCGGCACCCGGCGTGCTCGTCGGCGAGAGCGGTGACGGCGTGCTCGGGGAGGTCGTGCGGCTGCTGGGGCAGCACCGGGTCTGGGAACGCTTCCCCACCGCGATCGACATCGCCTGACGGGAACGCCCGGAGCGAGGCGGTGGCCTCGTGGGCCGATGAGCGCGTACTCCGGTTCATCGGCCCACAGACGGCCATCGGCCTCTCCCCGCACGCCGGTGACGCCGGCCAACCTCGACGTCAACGCGCGCGATCACGGCGGCCTCTCCTCGTGCGCCGGTGACGCCGTATCTCTGGCCGCGCCACCTCAGGGGGCGCGTCGACCACGAGAACATTAATCCTTTTAGCGTGTTATGTCGTTTTTGTCAGGGTAAATCGACTCTGCACGAATGGGAGTCGAGCCATGACAACACGAGATGGACGACGCGTCGTAGTGATCACCGGAGCCAGCGCGGGTATCGGCAGGGCCACCGCCCGCCGTTTCGCCGCCCGGGGCGATGCGGTGGCGCTGATCGCCCGAGGTGTCGACGGCCTGGAGGGGGCCGCGCGTGAGGTGCGTGAGGCGGGCGGAAAGGCGCTGGTCATCGAGGCCGACACCGCCGATCATGATCAGATCGACGCCGCCGCGGAGCGGACAGAGGACGAACTCGGTCCCATCGACGTGTGGGTGAACGTCGCCTTCGCGTCGGTGTTCGCCCCCTTCACGCAGATCACACCCGAGGAGTTCCGCCGCGCGACCGAGGTCACCTATCTCGGCTTCGTCAACGGCACGCGCGCCGCGCTGAAGCGGATGCTTCCCCGCGATCACGGTGTGGTCGTCCAGGTCGGCTCGGCGCTGGCGTACCGGGGGATTCCGCTGCAGAGCGTGTACTGCGGAGCCAAGCACGCCATTCAGGGATTCAACGAGTCGCTGCGCTGCGAGTTGCTGCACGACAAAAGCGGTGTACGGGTCACCATGGTGCAGATGCCGGCGGTCAACACACCGCAGTTCGACTGGGTGCTGTCGCGCCTGCCCGGCCATCCCCAGCCCGTTCCGCCGATCTACGAGCCCGAGATCCCGGCCGACGCCATCCTGTACGCGGCGGAGCACCCGCGGCGGCGCGAATACTGGGTGGGAGTCTCGACCGCGGCGACACTCCTCGCCAACGCGGTGATCCCCGGCCTCCTGGACCGATACCTGGCCTGGACGGGTTACGCCTCCCAGCAGACCACCGAGGTGACCCACCGGACCTCTCCCAATCTGTGGCGTCCGGCCGACGAGGAACCCGGTACCGACGAGGGGGCGCACGGCTCCTTCGACCACAGGGCGATAACGCGCAGCCCTCAGCTCTGGGCCTCCCAGCATCACGGACTGCTCGCGGGGGCCTCGGCCCTGACGGCGGGGCTGGGCGCTCTGGCGTGGGCGCACGGGCGTACGGCGAAGGGAACGAGGTGGCGCGGGTCGTTCGAGGAGCGGTCGATGCCACCGGTGCGGGCGATCGAGGTCACGCGCGCGGCATGGGGGCTGGCACTGCTGCTGGCGCCCTCGCAGGTGCTCCGCGTTCTCGGGGGGAGAAGGAGTCGCGGGGCGAAGGTCGTCGCCCGTCTGCTGGGGGCCAGACAGCTGGGCCAGGCGGCCTGGTCGGGCCTTCGCCCCAGCCGGTCGGTGCTCGCCGGTGGCGCCGTGATCGACCTGGTGCACGCGGGCACCGCCGTGGCGCTCGGGGTGGTCGACGACCGCTGGCGCCATGTCGCGCTCTCCGACGCGGGGGTCGCCCTCGCCTGGAGCCTGGCCGGACTGCGCGACAGCGGCAGGTCGTGACGCCGGCCGCGTCACGGGAGGGTACGCGCACCGCTTCGCCCGGTTCCCCGCGCCGAGAGTGTCACCGCCGACTCCAGCAGCAGTGCGTGCACGAACGCCTGGGGCAGGTTGCCGCGCGACTGCCGCTGGCCGATGTCGTACTCCTCGGTGTACAGGCCCGGTGAGCCGCACGCGGCACGGTTGCGCTCGAACCAGCGGACCGCCTCGACCTCGTCTCCGCTCTGGTAGGCGGCGAGCGCGGCCATCAGCCCGCACATCACGAAGGCGCCCTCCGCCTCGCCGAGAGGCCGCTCGTCCTGCCGGAAGCGGTAGAGGTAACCGTCACGTTCGAGGTCGGTGTGTACGGCCGCACGCGTGGCGACGGTCCGCGGGTCATCCGGTGCGAGGGCGCCGCGGACGGCCGGGATGAGCAGGGCCGCGTCCACTCGTCGATCGTCGAAAGCGCGCTGCCAGCGGCCGGACGGGTGGAGTCCGTGCCGTGCGGTGTGGGCCAGGACGGTATCGGCGAGAGTGCTCCAGCGAGCGGCCTGCCTGGCCGGGGCGACGTCGGCCGCCGCCTTCAGCCCGGCGACGCAGATCAGCTTGGAGTGCACCCACTGCCGCGGGGGCAACTCCCAGATTCCCGAGTCCGGGTCCCGCCACCGTCGTGCGATGGTGTCGAGCGCGCTCTCCAGGGCGTTCCAGGAGTCGATGTCCAGCCGATCCCGGCGCGCGGCGGTGGCGAGGAGCAGCAGCGCCTCGCCGAACGCGTCCAGCTGGAACTGCCCGGTCACCCGGTTGCCCACCCTGACCGACGACCCCGGGTAGCCGGGCAGGAACGGCAGCGGGCGCTCCTCGGGCACCCGGCCGCCGCCGGTGGTGTAGGCGGGGGCCAGATGAGGGCCGTCGGCGAGCAGCCGTGCGGTGACGAACGCGACCGCCGCGTCCAGCAGATCGTCGAGACCGGCGACCGCCGCCGCGCGGCCCGCGTAACACTGATCGCGGATCCAGGTGTAGCGGTAGTCGTAGTCGCGGCCGGCCTCGGCGCGCTCGGGCAACGAGGTGGTGGCCGCGGCGACCATGCCGCCGCCCGGTGTCGTCATGCCCCGCAGCACCGTGTGGGCGTGTACGGCGTCGCGGTGGGCGACGTACCCCCGCAGGGAGGGGTCGGTGACGAGCCACGACTGTTCGGTGGTGCGCCATGCCGTCACCGGATCGACGGGCGCCACGTCGAACGGCCGGCAGGCCAGTTCCAGCACGAGGTCGTGATGCCCTCCCTCGGGCACCCGCAGGTCGGCGCGTAGCTCTCCCCCCGCTCCTTGGCCGGCGTGTTCGGCACCCGTCCAGCGCAGATGGAGGTCGCCGGTGCGCCCGGTCCAGACCCCCGACTCGCGGTGCGGTTCGCGCAGGGACCGCCTGCCGAAACCCGCCCGCGGATCGAGGATCACCGCCACCCGGGCGGGGCCGTCCACGGCCCGTATCCGGCGCAGCAGCACGGCACGTTCCGGATCGGCGGGGAAGGCGAGGGCCTCGCGGCACTCGACGATGCCGTGCGAGGTCACCCACCGGCTGTTCCAGATCAGCGAGCCGTCCTCGTAGAACCCGCCCCACACGAACCGCGCGTCGACGGGTGTGACGGCGTACACGCCGCGGCCGCCGAGCAGGTTCGTGAACACGGCGTCGGAATCCCATCGCGGCACGCACAGCCAGCAGATGTCCCCGCGCGGACCGATGAGGGCACCGCGGTACCCGTCGGCGAGAAAGGCGTACTGCCGAAGCACCTGCGGAGCGAAACCCACGGTGTCCTCGCTCGTCATGGAGTCGGCCTCCCTTCTCGGCGTGTCAGGGCCGCATGGAATCGGACTCCCCTGTCTGGGGGGCAGGGCGCTGACGGCCCGCTTTCCCTCCGTCGGATACGCGACGGGAGGCCGGGGTCGGCGAGACGGTTCAGCGGGCGCCCGAGCGCACCCGTTCCTGCTGCCGGTGCGCGGGGGTCGGTGGCGACCGCAACAGCACCTCGGCGAGGAGTTCGGCCAGATGAACCGGTTTCGCGTGGGTGCCGGACTCGATCTGGGTACGGCAGGAGAAGCCGTCGGCGAGAATCCTGGTCCCCTCGTCCGCCGCCCGCACGGCGGGCCACAGTCCCAGCTCGGCCACGCCGGTCGAGATCTCGTGGTGGCCGCGCTCGAAGCCGAAGTTGCCCGCGAGCCCACAGCAGCCCACGTCCAGCACCTCGACCTGGATCCCGACGCGCTCCAGCAGCCTGGTGTCGGCCTCGAAGCCCCAGATGGCGTGCTGGTGGCAGTGCGGCTGGGCGAGCGCGCGCACTCCGGTACCCGGCGGCGGGGCGACCTGTGCCCGGTCGAGCAGCATCTCCGACAGCGACCTGATCCGGTGGCCGAGCAGTTCCACGTCCGGGTCGCCGGGCAGCAGTTCGGGCGCGTCGGAGCGCAGGACGGCGGCGCAACTCGGCTCCAGCCCGACGACCCGCATCCCCCGCCGCAGCCGGGGGGCGAGCGCCGCCGCGGTCCGGCGCAGCACGCGCCTGGCGGTGCCGAGCTGGCCGGTGGAGATCCAGGTGAGCCCGCAGCACAGCGGCACCGGCGGCACCTCGACCCGGTAGCCGTGCGCCTCCAGCAGGCGCGTCGCCGCCACGGCCGCGCCGGGACGGAAGTTGTCGGTGAAGGTGTCCGGCCACAGTACGACCGGCTCGCCCCCGTCGAGATCTCGTGGCGGCCGGTCGCGGAACCAGTCGGTGAAGCGCTCGGCGGCGAAGCGCGGCAGCTCGCGACGCCGGTCGACACCTCCGGCGAGCCGGACCAGCCCGCTCAGGCCGGGCGTGTGGGTGAGCGCGTTGACCGCTCCGGGCGCGAGGGCGGCGATCCTGGCCCACAGGGGCAGCCAGCCCATCGAGTAGTGCGCGACCGGCCGTGGCCGTCCCCGGTAGTGATGGGAGAGGAACTCGGCCTTGTAGGTGGCCATGTCCACGTGCACCGGGCACTCACCTCGGCAGCCCTTGCAGGACAGACACAGGTCGAGCGCGTCGTGCACCGCCCTGGAGCGCCAGCCGCCGGTGACCGTCTCGCCGCGCATCATCTCCATCAGGATGCGGGCCCGGCCCCGGGTGCTGTGCCGCTCCTCCCGGGTGACCCGGTAGCTGGGGCACATCACCCCGCCGGAGTCGGAGCGGCACTTGCCGACGCCGACGCAGCGGGCGGCGGCGTGGGTGAACCGGTGGTGGTCGTCCGGGTAGTCGAAGTACGTCTTCGGCTCGGCGGGGTGATAATCCAGGTGGTCGAGGTTCTCGTCCAGCCGGTACGGATCGACGATCTTGCCGGGGTTCATCCGCCCTTCCGGGTCCCAGATCCGCTTGAAGACACCGAACAGTCCGACGACCTCGGGGCCGAACATGATCGGCAGCAGCTCGCCCCGTGACTGCCCGTCGCCGTGCTCGCCGGACAGCGATCCGCCGTAGGAGGCGACGAGGCGCGCGGCGTCCTGCACGAATCCGCGATATTTCGCCACTCCCTCGGGGTCGTCCAGGTCGAACGGTATCCGGGTGTGCACACACCCCTGCCCGAAATGCCCGTAGAGAGAGGAGTTGTGGTAGCCGAAGCGGTTCAGCAGCGCCTGGAAGTCGCGCAGGTAGTCGCCGAGCCGCTCCGGCGGGACGGCCGCGTCCTCCCAGCCCTCGTGGGTGTCGGGATTGTCCGGTGGGTAGGCGGTCACGCCCAGTCCGGCCTCGCGGATCCTCCACACCCGCTCCTCTTCCGCGGGGTCGTCCAGATAGGTGGTGTGCGCGCCCGCGGCCTCGCCGAGCAGCCTCCTGGCCCGCTCGTCGGCCTCCTCGCGGGTGTCGCCGCCGAACCGCACCATCAGCCACCCCGAGCCTTCCGGCAGCCTGTTCAGTACCTCCTGCCCGGCGACGTGTTCGACCCTGGCCAGGTCCATCAGCTCGTGGTCGAGCCCCTCCAGCGCCAGCGGCCGGTGCTTCACGATCTTCGGCACCGCGTCGCCCGCCGTGGCGATGTCGGGGTAGCCCAGCACCGCCAGCGACTGGAACCGGGGCACCGGGAAGAGGCTGATCTCCGCGTGCAGCACCGTGATCAGCGTCGACTCGCTGCCCACCAGCGCGCGGGCCACGTTGAAGCCGTTCTCCGGCAGCAGCGAGTCCAGGTTGTAGCCCGAGACGCGGCGCGGGATCTTCGGGTAGCGGGTCCGGATCAGCGCGAGGTTCTCGTCGCGCAGCCTTCGCATCGCCCGGTAGATCTCCGCCCGGCGCCCACCCAGCGTGAGGATGCGCTCGTACTCCTCCTCGGAGGTCTCCCCCACCCACATCCGCAGGCCGTCGTAGGTGAGCACCTCCAGCCGGATCACCGAGTCGGCCATCTTCCCGTACGCCTGTGCCGAGGCGCCGCACGAGTTGTTGCCGATCATCCCGCCGATGGTGCAGGTGTCGTGGGTGGAGGGCTTGGGGCCGACCATCAGGTGCCGGTCGGCGAGTTCGGCGTTGAGGTCGTCCAGGCAGATGCCGGGCTCGACCAGGGCCCGCTCGCCGTCCACCGACAGCAGTCGCGTGCAGTACTTCGACCAGTCGATCACCACGCCCTCGTTGCAGCACTGCCCGGCCAGGCTGGTTCCCCCGCCCCGGGAGTGCACCGGCGTCCGGTGCTCGTGGCAGACGCGCACGGCCTCGGCCCCGGCCTCCACGGTGCGGGGCACCACGACCACGGACGGGGTCTGGCGGTAGTTCGAGGAATCGTGGGCGTAGGCGGCGAGCGACCCCTCGTCGCGTCGCACCTCCCCGTCCACCCGGGCCCTGAGGTTGCGATAAAGGGACACGAATCGCTACGTACCCGACATAATTCACATTAGGGTGAAAAAAGGTAATTTTCCGGCGTGGAGTTCTTTCGTTTCCGCCGGGATCGGGGCGTGTCCTCGGACCTTACCGCCGCTGAAAGCCATACCTGGTCGGCCACCGGGCGGCACGCCGTCAGCCGACCCGGTACGGTTCGGCATCGGCGTCGCGCAGGCTCAGCCCGTGTCCCGGCGCGTCCCGGCGAAGCCGCAACAGCCCGTCGTCCGGGTCGAGGGCGCCGTCGAAGAACATCGTCTCGATCCGCGCGTGGTCGTGGAACCACTCCAGGTGGCGCAGGTTGGGAACAGCCGCGGCGACGTGCGCGTGCAGGTGCGGCGCGCAGTGTCCGGACAGCTGCAGGCCGTACGAGGCGGCGACGGCGGCGACCCGCAGCCACTCGCTGATCCCGCCGCAGCGCGACACGTCGGCCTGCAGGCAGTCCACCGCCCCCGCCTGGCACATCCGCCGGAAATAGGTGAGGTCACCGCCGTACTCCCCGGCGGTGACCTCGGGCGGCACGGCGGCGCGGACCTCGCGCAGCCCGTCGAGGTCGTCGGAGGAGACGGGCTCCTCCAGCCAGCGCACATCCAGCCCGGCCGCCTCCCCCATCACCCGGACGGCCTGCTTGACGGTGTAGCCGCCGTTGGCGTCCACGAACAGCTCGACGTCCGCACCCACGATCTTCCTGGACAGGCGCATCCGCTCCAGGTCGCGACCCGGGTTCGCGCCCCAGGACTCCCCGATCTTGATCTTCACGCGGGGGATTCGCCGTTCCTGGGTCCAGTGGGCGAGCTGGCGGGTGAGCGCGCCGTCGTCGTAGGTGGTGAAGCCGCCGCTGCCGTAGACCGGTACCTCCTCGCGGGCCGCGCCGATGAGCCGGTGCAGTGGCAGGTCCAGCAGGCGGGCCTTGAGGTCCCACAGTGCCACGTCCACGGCGGAGAGCGCGTACCCGGCCACCCCCTGCCTGCCGTCGTTGCGCACCGCGCGGACCATGGCCTGCCAGGCGCCGGTGATGTCCAGCGCCGCGCGGCCCCGCACCGCCGGGGCGAGCCGGTCGCCGATCACGGCGGCGCAGGCGGCCGGCCCGTACGTCCAGCCAAGTCCGGTGCCGCCACCGGCCCGCACCCGCGCCAGCACGATCGTGGTCGAGTCCCAGGCCAGCGTCCCGTCGGCCTCGGGCGCGTCCGTCGGGACGGTGTAGGCGCTCGCCTCGACCGCATCGACGAGTGGGCCGGTCACGGGCCGCTCACCCGCCGCCGTCGCGGTGCGGCAGGAACTCCTGCATCTTGGTCCTGATCCCCTCCCGCAGGACGCCCCAACGGTTCTCGTCACCCCGCAGAAGCGCCTCGGCGGAGTCCTTCATCTGCTCGAAGGTCGCGTGCGGCGGGATCGGAGGCACGTCAGGATCGACGTACACGTCCAGGAGGACGGGCCGGTCGGCACCCAGCGCACGTTCCCAGGCCGGCGCGACCTGTTCGGGGCTGTCGACGGTGAACGCCCCCATGCCCAGGCTCGCGGCGAAGGCGGCGTAGTCCACGTCCGGCAGGGTCTGCGACTGGGGGAACTTGGGCGAACCCTGCATGGCGCGCATCTCCCAGGTGACCTGGTTGAGGTCGTTGTTGTGCAGCACCGCGACGATCAGCCGCGGGTCGGACCAGTCGCGCCAGTAGTGCTTGACGGTGATCAGCTCGGCCAGGCCGTTCATCTGCATCGCCCCGTCACCGGCGAACACGATCACCGGGCGGTCCGGGTGGGCGAACTTGGCGCCGATCCCGTACGGTACGCCCGGCCCCATGGTGGCCAGCGTGCCCGACAGCGAACCACGCACGCCGTCGCGGAAGCGCAGGTTGCGGGCGTACCAGTTGGCGGCCGAGCCGGAGTCGGCGGTGACGATCGCGTCGGCGGGCAGCAGCGGGGACAGCTCGTGGAACAGGCGCATCGGATTGACCGGCTTGGCCTCGACCATCGCCTCCATCCGCATGGTCTCCCACCACCGCTCGACGTCGGCCTCGATGCTCTCGCGCCAGGAGCGGTCCTGCTTGGGTTTCAGCAGCGGGATGAGGGCCCGCAGGGTGGTCGCGGCGTCGCCGACCAGGTTCACCTCGTACGGGTAGCGCATGCCGATCAGCTTGGGGTCGATGTCGATCTGCACGGCCCGCGCCTGGTCCAGGTCCGGCAGGAACTGGGTGTAGGGGAAGCTGGAGCCGACGGTGAGCAGCGTGTCGCAGCCCTTCATCATCTCGTAGCTCGGCCGGGTGCCCAGCAGCCCGATGGAGCCGGTCACGTACGGCAGCTCGTCCGAGAGCACGTCCTTGCCCAGCAGTGCCTTGGCCACGCCCGCCCCCAGCAGTTCGGCGACCTCCATGAGCTCCGCGCGGGCACTTCGAGCGCCGGAACCGGCCAGGATCGCGACTCTCTCACCGGCGTTGAGCAGGTCGGCGGCGTAGTGGAGCGCCGCGTCGTCCGGAAAGATCTTCGGCCAGTCGATGCCCAGGCTGGAGGGCACCATCTTGAACTCGTGGCCCGGCGGGGTGTACTCGAGTTCCTGTACGTCGGCGGGCAGGATGATCGCGGTCGGGGCCCGCTCGGCCAGTGCCACGCGGATCGCCCGGTCCAGCACGTTCGGCAGTTGCTCGGGCACGGTGACCATCTGCACGTACTCGCCGGCCACGTCCTTGTAGAGCGAGAGGAGATCGACCTCCTGCTGGTAGGAGCCGCCCATCGCGCTGCGGTTGGTCTGGCCGACGATCGCGAGCACCGGGACGTGGTCGAGCTTGGCGTCGTAGAGACCGTTGAGCAGGTGGATCGCGCCCGGTCCCGAGGTCGCCGCGCAGACCCCGAGGCGCCTGCCGAACTTGGCATAGCCGACCGCCTCGAACGCGCTCATCTCCTCGTGCCGTGCCTGGACGAACACCGGTCGGTCCCCGGCCCGTCCCCACGCGGCGAGCAGGCCGTTGATGCCGTCGCCCGGATAGCCGAAAATCCTCTGGACCCCCCACTCGCGCAGGCGTTCCAGCACATAGTCGGCAACGGTCGTCGAAGTCATCGGTCATCCCCCCTTGGTTGGGATACAGGCGGCCGACCGCTCTCACCCCGTCTCTCGCCCACCTCGTCGGTCTGCTCCGGGCCGGCCGGTCGTCCCGAGGTTCCCGTGGGATCCGGGTGTTCTCCCGTCGGCCGCCGGTCGTCGGAGCTCAGCGGCGCCGGGGTCCGGACCTGGTGGGACCGCCCCTGCGCAGGGTCGCCAGCCACTCCCCGGTGACCAGCGCGTAGGCGGCGGCCAGCGCGGTCAGCGCGATGCCCGCCAGGAAGAGCGGCCACCTCTGGGAGATCCCGGCCCCGAGGGTGAGCGCCAGCAGGATGATGAAAGCGATGCAGGAGACGATCAGCCGGGCGTTCGGCGGTTTCCTCATGACCCTCCTCCCGGCCGGTGGTGCCGTCGGTCATCTTTCCTGCTGCTCCCCTACCCCGACCAGCGTCAAACCACCACAAAAGCTGACATATAACTCAATCGGCTTGTTTATCGACACCCGCTTCGTGATCCGGGGGTCCGGCGGCGGGTGCGCCGATCAGCGGACGCAGTCCGGCTCCTCGTGCCCGGAAGGTCCAGCGGTGGTGGCGAGCCGAATTCGGCCGGTGCCCGCATGTCCGGAAGGCGTTGGGGCACGGACCGGACAAGGGCACGAACGACGAAAGGATCAAGGAAAGGGGATCGTCATGCCTCGGGGATCGAGTCCCAAGCGGGAACGACAGTACAAGCACATCAAGGAGAGCGCACGCGAGCGCGGCGAGAGCGAGAAGCGGGCGACCGAGATCGCGGCCCGCACGGTGAACAAGGAGCGGGCGAGGGCCGGTGAGTCGCGGACCGCGAGCCGTACCTCGACCCAGGACATCTCCTCCTCCCGGCGCGGCGGGCTGCGTTCGCACTCGGGTGCGGGTGGCCGGACGCGGGACCAGCTGTACGCCGAGGCCAAGCGCCGCAACGTCAAGGGGCGTTCGAAGATGACGAAGGCCCAGTTGGAGAAGGCGATCGGCTAGCGATCGGCCACTGATCGGCCGTCAGGGCCCGGTCGGCTTCGGGCGCGACGGTGAGGCGACCGTCCTGAAGGCCGGTGCCACACGGACCGCGATGTCAACGGTGCTTGTCGAGAACACCGTTGACATCGTCCGGATGCCGGTGGCACCGGTCAGGGGATGCCGGGACTGCCGGAGATGTCGGAGATGCCGAGAGCGCGGCCGTCTCGTGCGAGGTGAAGGCCCATACGCCGGGCGAATGCGGACCACGGTGTCCGAGCCTGGCCGTGCGGTTTCGTGAATCTCCGCCGGGTGGACGGAGGCGGTGCGACCATGCCGTCCCCTACGGGATGTCATTCTCTATTCGGGGAATTCCCCATGGTGCTTACGGTCGCATGGCCGGGGGATTTATATGAGATGCCATGTCAACAGTGCGGCGATATGTTGAAAATGTTGTACGCGCATAATGTTGATCCTATGATGACTCGAGTTATGGATCCGTGCGGGTGAATTGAGGCCGAAACTCGGGATTCGGGCATGTTTCCTAACGCGCCGGACGAACTCGCATCGGCCTCGATCCGTGCGAGCCCGGCCGTGGACGTGCTCACCCTCGCCGTCTCCGGGGTGTGGTCTGGCCGGCAGTTCGCCGATCGGTGCTGTCGCGGCCGACATCCGCGTCGAACAGTTCATATCCGGGGAGAGGGTGCCATGAAGGACGATCAACCCATGGGGTCCGGAGAACCTTCACGAATCAGTGCCTATCGCATTGTCCGGAGGATCGGGGAGGGCGGGCAGGGCGTCGTCTATCTGGGTAAGGCGGATTCCGGCACTCCTGTGGCCATAAAGCTCTTCCATATCCGGCTCGGCAGGGACAGCGCCGTCCGTGATGACTTCGAACGTGAGCTGAAAGTCGCGAAACGGGTCGCCCGTTTTTGTACGGCACAGGTGCTGGATTTCGGCATCTGGGGAAACCACCCGTACATCGTGAGCGAGTACGTCCCTGGCCGTTCGCTCCAGGAGGTGGTGACCGAGGAGGGGCCGCGCTCGGGCAGCGCCCTGGAGCGCCTGGCCATCGGTACGGCCACCGCACTGGTCGCCCTGCACGACGCCGGAATCGTCCATCGGGATTTCAAGCCGCAGAACGTGCTGATCGGCCCGGACGGGCCCCGGGTCATCGACTTCGGCATCGCCCGGGACCTCGCGGTGACCGGTGCGGTGACCAGCAGGGTCGTGGGAACACCCGCCTACATGGCACCCGAGCAACTGAGCGCCGGTCGGCCCGGTCTCGCCCTGGACGTGTTCGCCTGGGCCTCCACCATCGCCTTCGCGGCGACGGGCCGTCCGCCGTTCGGCGACGACGCCATCCCCGTGATCATCAACAGGATCGTGAACCTCGATCCCGACCTCGACGGGATCGAGACACCGCTGCGGGACCTGCTCGCCGCGTGCCTCGCCAAGGACCCCGGCCGAAGGCCCACGGCGCAGCAGATCCTCGATCGGCTGGTGCGCGGAAACGGGGCCGCTCCCGTCGACTCACGGGAGACCTCCGCCGTCGACCGACCGGACGCCCCCACGGGAGACGGCGCTTCGCGATCATCGGTCCGAGATGGGACGCCCGGTTCGCCGGGCGGGAACGGCGGAGGTGGCTCGCCGGCCAGGGATAGGGAGTCGAGTCTCCCGAGCGGGGGCGGAGCGGTGAGTTCGCCGGGCGGAGTGGCGGGTTCGCCGGGCGGAGCGGATGCTTCCGGCGTCATGGGCGCCGCCACGGACCCGGACACGCTCAAAAGGCGCGGGAAGAGGCGTACGAAGGTCCTCGCGGTAGCCGCCGCCGTGGTCGTCGTGGGAGTCGCCGGGGCCTTCGTCGCTCTGGTGCCTGTCGGGGACTCGACCGTGCCGGTGGCCGGCGGGCCGCGGACCTCGTCGGCGCCGACCGGTGGGACAGGAACGATCGACGAGTCGGAAACGAGCGGTGGGACAGGAACGATCGGGGAGGCGGAAACGAGCGGTGGGACAGGAACGCCGAGGGACGTCGCGGGCCCCATCTGGGCCTCCATCGGTGTGGGGACCGTCTCTCCGGAGGCGGTTCCCACATCATCGGTGTCCGATCCCGTCGCGAGCAGCCGCCCCGCGACGAAACCGGCGGTGCCCCAGCCCTCCCGCGAACCCTCCGTCGGCACCGAACCTTCGAGCGGAGACTCGCGCCCCGGACGCTCGTCGCCCGAACCGACGCGGCTCGTCGAACTCGGTCCCGGCCATTTCACCGAATACTGCAGGACGATCGGCTGGGAGTGGGTGGAATACCGGAAAACTCCCACGCCGGGGGCGTACTGCGTCATGCGGAAGGGAGACCGGACCATGTATCTGACCCAGGCCAAACGTGACGCCGGCTGCCGGTGGCGGTTCGACGAGCCGAAGGCCGTCCACCGCTTCAAGAACAGTTCGAACTACTGCTACGTCTCCCGCTGACGGGGCCGCGAGCGGTATGTGTACGGTCTGCTGAGCAATGGGCTGGTAAATCGATGGAGCCGGGGACGGTCCGTCAGGGCGCGGAACCGGTGTTTTCTCCGGGGCGCGGTGGGCACAGGGGCGATATGCGCTCAAAAATGGATGATTCGGTCACAGTGACCTCCTGTGAGGACGGGCCACTGCTGATCCGAGGGCCGTTCACCCTGCTCACTCAGGACGGGGCCGTCATCGATCCCGGCCGGGTGACGGTGGCGCTGTGCCGTTGTGGCCTGTCCGCTTCCAAGCCGTTCTGTGACGGCTCGCACAAGCGGGCCGGTTTCCGGGCCGCGAGCGAGCCGGACGCGGCGGCCTGAGCAGACGTCTGAGTCTGAGCACACGTCTGAGCAGGTGTCCGAGCGCGCCTCTGAGCACGCGTCCGAGCGCGCCTTCTGAGCAGGCGGGGCGGGTGGGCGGCGGCCGGTATCCGGCGTCCGGCGTAGAAGACGCCGCCGCGCAGAAATCGGGTCGCGAGGGCGAGCCAGCTGCAGACGGCCCGTTCCAGCAGCCATACCGGGGCGAACAGCGCGGCGGTAAAGGGAAAGACCCGTGGCCCGCCCGCGCGGCGACGACCGATCTCGGCCAGGCCCACCGCCAGCCCGGCCCCGGCCAGGGCCGGTCCGGGGCGCCGTCGTAGCAGCGCGACGGCGAGAGCGGGTGCGACGGCGAGAAAGAACGCCATCCGGGCCGGTTGCGCGAGGTCGTCATAGGCCTGGCGAACCCGCTGGGACCAGAAATGGCGCGGATCGGGCGGCAGGCGGCGAACGTAGAGATCGAGCGGGCGATCCTCCCGGCCTCCGTGGGCGCGGACGGTGCGGATCAGCTCAAGGTTTTCGAACAGGACGTCCCCGTCGTAGCCGCCCATCGCGAGGAAGGTCGAGCGGCGCACCCCGAACGTGCCGGGATAGTCGGCGCCGAAACCGCGGTTGAGCAGGGTGCGGGCGGTGTCCCAGCGGGCGTGCCAGGGCATCGGATCGAAGTGGTTCTGCGGGCGTACCAGGTCGGCGTTCCTCAGCAGGGCGTCGACCCTGGCCAGTTCGCCCTCGCCGTAGCGGACGTCGTCGTCGGCGATGACCACGTGTTCCGCGCGGGCCAGGCGCAACCCGGTGATCACGCCGTTGACCTTGCCGTTCACGAAGTCGAGGTCACCGTCGGGCCGTACGTGCAGCGCGAGGCCCTCCCAGCGGGCGGCGTGCCGGGCGAACAGCGCGGCGGGTGAGCCGTCGACGACGATGACGCGGACGAGCGGGCGCAGCCGGCGCAGGTAGGCGGTGAGCTCCTCAAGACCGGCGTCGTCACTCCAGCGCAGCGGCAGCACGTAGTCCATGCCCGGATCCATGCCGGGGTCCACGCCGTAGTCCTTGTAGGGGTCCATGCCCGGGTCCGTGTCGGGGTCTATGTCGGGGGCCGCGTCGAGGTCCATGTCGAGGTCCGTCTCCCTGTCGGGGGCCGCGTCGAGGTCCATGTCGAGGTCCGTCTCCCTGTCGGGGGCCTTGTCGGGGTTCGTCAGCGGCTCTCCGCCATCACGTTCGTCTCGCGCAGTGAGGAGGCACCGCACCGCCAGTGATCCATGACGTGCTCGGCGAAGAGCCGATCGAGGGTGAGGGCGCAGGCCGCTCCGTACAGGACGTCGCCGGCCCGCGAGGGGTGCTCGCGGACGAAGCCGCCGCACATGTCGTGCGCGGCGATCTGCTCGTGGACGGCGTCCGCCTGTACGTGCTCGTCGTAGAAGCGCCTCGCGGCCTCGTCGCCGCCCAGCCTGCGCAGTCCGGTGGAGTAGCGGCGGTTGGGGGCCGAGGAGGTCATCTCGAACGCCGCCAGGTGACCGAGCAGCGCCCCGAGGTGGCGCCGGTGAAGACCGAAGAACGACATGGTGTTGGAGATCGCCAGCGTGATCGCCGGGACCCGGTCGAGGTAGGCGCCGTAGGAGTCGTCCAGGCCCAGCCCGCGCATGGTGGCTCGAAACAGCTCGGAATGCATCTTCTCGACGCGCCCGCCGCCGTACTCGTCCGCCTGGATCTCCACCAGCGCCGCCTTGGGGCGGCCGTCCAGCCGGGGGATCGCCCAGGTGTGCGGATCGGCCTCCTTGAGGTGGTAGATCGACCGGTGCGCGACGAACTCGCGGAACTGCTCCAGATCGGCTCGCCGGGCGAGGAAGGCCGACAGGGAGGGGCCGTCGTCGGCGGTCACCAGTTCGGCCAGGGCATGTCGCACGGACAAGTCCGGTGGGTACGGCGGGCGGGGTACGGCTCGTGCGAGACCGTTCTCCAACCGTCGCTCCAGCACCTTCCTCATCGCCAGCAGCGACGGTTCCCATTCCCACTCCTCGTCCACCTCCTCGAAGCCCCGGTAGTGCAGCTCGTAGCAGGTGAAGAGCGCCAGCTGGAGATCCTCGTCGGCGATGGCGGGAGTTTCGGCCGGTGCCGACGGTGGGTCGAAGGGGTGGGGCGGACGCCTCAGCCGTTCGAAGAGCGCGGCGGTAAGGGGACCCCGAGGCGTGGGAAGCTGCATCACGATCTCCCGTGTCGGCGAAAGGCTGCGGGTGGAAGGGTGGGTGATGGACCGGTGGAGCTTCAGGTTCCCGAGGGGTCTCTCCCCGCGAGGCCGCGCGGCGGGTTCTCCGGCCCGGTGGATGAATGGGTCCCGATGCGCATGCGACCGTCTGTGGATATGTGGCCGTATATCGACTTATCGAACACCCGTACCATATGTCCCTGATGCCCTCATCTTTACCGAGCTAACCTCCCGGCGGTGCAAGCCGTGAGGAGAGTCGCGGCCGAGGGGAGGAGCGATCAGGGTGAACACCGTCATCCCAGGTGACAGCGGTCGGCGGGCGCCGGAGCCGGTGCCGGGTGCGTCGAGCCGGGGGTCATCCCAGGCAGCGTTCGGCGGGAAGGAGTTCGGCGCGCATGTTGCGCTCCATCATCCGCAGTGACGCGTCGGCGAGGTCGGGATGGATGTGGGCCACACAGTCGGAGGCCACCCGGATGGAGAAGTCGCGCACATAGGCGTCCAGGGCGCTGTAGAGCACGCACTGCTCGGTCACCTGGCCGGCCAGCACGACGGTCTCGATCTCCTCGCGGCGCAGCAGATACTCCAGCGGCGTGCCGAAGAACGCGCTGTGGCGCACCTTGGACATGAAGGCGCAGCCGGCCGGGGGAAGCACCGGCTCGACCAGGTCGGGGCGTCGTCCCTTTAGAGCACGACGCCGCAGGTCCTCGGCCGTGGCGGCGAAGTCGCCGTGGTTGTCGTTGACCACTATCAGCCGGGCGTCCCGATGCCGGTGGGCACGCCTCATCAACTCCGCCAGAGGCTCCACGATCTGCTCGGCGCTCTTCTGCAGCGCGTCGGCGTCCTCGTGGTCATAAGGGTTCAGCATGTCCACCACGACCACCGCGACAGCACTCATGTTTCCGTCCTCCGTGATCCGAGCCGAGGGTGATCACGGCTCTCGCGGGACAAAACCATGATCACCCTTCGGTCTCAGCCCTGTCCGGTCTCTTCCTTGCCGTATCCGAGTGCCTGAGCCACGTCCGCCAGGGTGTCGAAGGTCTGTTCCGGCAGTGACCGCACCGCCCCGAGCACCGCGTCGGGCGCGCCCTGCTCCTCGGCTCGCGCCAGCAGGGTGGCGCGGTCGGCGGGAAAGGTGTCGGCGCCGCTGATCCACCGGGCCAGTTCGCTGCGGGCCTGTACGCCCTGCGGGGTGATGCCCTGCGGGGTGCCGGGTTCGTGGCCGGGCGCTCGCGATGTCGGTGTCATATCGTTCTCCCTCGATGTGACCATGAAGTTCGTCCCTTCTCGGGACGGACTTTGGCGTCAGGTGAGCGTCTCGTATGGGTGTCGGGCGTCATGACTGGCATTTCCAGTCCATGGTGCTTTTGTCCCGAATCGGCCCTTACCCGCTCCCTATGGGGCAAACATCCATGTGGAAGGGCGATCACCGGCCGACGCCGCGGGCCCGGCTCGCCGGTACATACCCGGATAGGGACGTCACCGGAGCGGAATCGACGTCGATGTCCAGCATGAGGCGGTCACCGGGTTGAGGGCTCAGACGGAGCCGATCACCCGTCGGCTCTACAAGGAGATCGGGCTGATCAAGGAGGAGCACGTCACTACGAGTCGCTGGTGGACCCGGGCGAGACGCCGTCCTGCGCGTCGACCGGTGTAGTCCTGGGCGCTGGGCGCTGGGTGCCGGAGCCGGGGAGGGGGCTCCGGCATCCGGCACCCGGGGGTGAGATCTCGCTCCACGCGTGCGGCCCGCGTTCCCCGATCGGGGAACGCGGGCCGGGGCGACGACCCGTTCAGCCCTGTTTGCCCATGGCCTGGCGGATCACGTCACGGGCCCGGTCCATCATCGCGACCGGTGTGCCCACCAGCAGGTTCTTGGTCGCCGACTCCACCCCGGGATGCGGGTGGGTCGGCGCCATCGCCTCGGCCGCCTTCACCCCCACCGCCATGGCCCGGCGCTCGGCGGCGTTGGTCTCGGCGCGCAGCCGGGTGAACTCGTAGCGCTCCTCGCTGCGGGCGTGGGCCGTCACCGCCGCCCGTAGCACCGCCAGGTTCTCCGCGAACCGCGGATCGTCGGCGCCGGCCTTGTCCATCTCCATGAGCAGTTGCTTGGCCTCGTTCTCCTCGGCCAGCCGGTCGTCCACCACCGCGTCACCGTCCTCGATCTTGTGGCGCGCGTACGGGTGGACGATCTCCTCCTCGGCGGTCTCGTGCACCGCCAGCAGCCGCACTAGGCGCTGGAACGCCTCCGGCCGCTCGCTCGGCGAGGCCTTCTTCACCTCGTCGAACAGGTCGCGGATCAACGCGTGCTGGGCCAACAGCAGATCCACCACATCGTTCTCGCCCATCAGCTCGGGCACTGTCTGATGATCACCCATGTCCTCTCTCCCCTCGTGTCCGGCCTGCCCTACCCTTTTGGCGCGACAAATCCATCCGAGGGACGTGGGAGAGCGGAAGGCGAACCAATAATTTCCCTACGGATGGTCCTGGCTCGCCCGGGGCGTCACCTCCGCCATCCGCGACCAGCCCTCGCCGGGCACCTCGACATTGATGATCTCCGGCGTCGTCGCCACCACATCGGGCATCCAGGCCATGGCGGTCTTGAAGTGCTCCGATCCCACGTGCGCCGCACCGGCGGCGGACGAGGCGAACGCCTCCAGGAGAACGAACTGGTCGGGTGTGTCGACGCTCCTGGACCATTCGAAGAAGATGTTTCCCGGCTCGTCGCGGGTGGCCCGGGTGAAGTCGTCGACGAGTGCGAGCCACTCGTCGGCTCGCTCGGGACGGACGGTGAACTTGACGGCGATGAAGATCACGAATTGGCCCCTTCGGCTCTGTTCGGGAATCTGTTTCGTTGGAAGTCTGGCCTTGTTTACGTCGAGACGGATGTCGCCGGGGACGACACCCGGCGTTATGGCCAAGATAAGTGGCGGACACCCTCGCCCGGGCACCGCCACCACCAGAGAAGGAGCGGATCATGCAGGCTCCGCCGTCCCCTCACCTGTCCCACCCGGTCATGTACCACCGCTGGTCCGAGATGACCTTCATGCACTGGCGGTACCCACCCGCCGTGATCCAGCGGCTGCTGCCTCCCGGGCTCACGGCCGAGACCTTCGACGGCACGGCCTGGGTCGGCCTCACCACCTTTCTGATGGAGGACGTGCGGGCACCGGGCGTGCCCGCCCTGCCGTGGCTGTCGCGGTTTCCCGAGACGAACGTGCGCACCTACGTACGGGACGAGCAGGGGCGTGACGGCATCTGGTTCCTCTCGCTGGACGCCGGGCGCCTGCTCGCGGTGCTCGGCGCGCGAGTCGGGTACGGATTGCCGTACTTCTGGTCCCGGATGGCGGTGAGTGCCGTCGGCGAGCGGCGCGGCTACCGTTGCCGGAGACGCCTGCCGGGGCCGGTGGGGGCGCGGTGCGACGCGATCGTGGAGCACGGCCTGCCGTTCACCGAGCCCGAGCGTGACGAACTGGCGCACTTCCTGACCGCCCGCTATCGGCTTTTCACCACGATCGCCGGTAAAACGGTCACCGCCCAGGTCGAGCACCCCGACTGGCCGTTGCGCCACGCCCGGCTGGTCCATCTGGACCAGGACCTGCTCCAGGCAGGCGGTCTCGACGCACCCGATCACGCTCCCGTACTGCACGCCTCCCCCGGGGTGCCGGTGCGGATCGGGATGTGGACTCGGTGACGCGCGGGCTCTCCCCTCGGCGGACCCGGTGACGCGGGCCCTCCCGCCCGGACCCGGGGGCGTGGCGTGACCCGGGCCGCAGTGACCTTTGCTTGAGGTGACCTTTGCTTGAGGTGACTCCTGCCGGAGAGGGACGACCGTACCGTCCGTCACCCCTGCCTGACGAGAAGGTGGCGCGGGCCGCGCAGGACCGCGCTCTGCCGGTACGGGGGCGGATCGGCGACGAGCCGGGGGTTCTCCAGGTTGCGCACGAGTTCGGTCAGCGCGATCTGTGTCTCCAGCCGGGCCAGTGGAGCGCCGAAGCACAGGTGGACGCCCCCGCCGAAGCCGAGGTGCTGGTTGTCCCGCCGGTCGGGATCGAACCGGTCGGGGTCGCGGAAGCAGGAGGGGTCGCGGTTGCCGGAGGCGAGCACGAGCGTGATCTGCGAGCCTTTCGGGATGACGGTGTCCGCGACGGTGAGGTCGCTGTAGGCGGCCCGCCAGGGGATGAGATGCACCGGAGGTTCGTAGCGCAGCAGTTCCTCGACCGTACGAATGATCATTTCGGGCTCGCGGCGCAGGCGTTCCAGCACGTCGGGGTGGCGCAGCAGCGTCAGCACGCCGTTGGTGATCAGGTTGACGGTCGTCTCGTGGCCCGCGATGAGCAGCAGGTTCGCGGTGCTGACGATCTCCTCGTCCGTCATGCGCCCGTCGGGCCCCTCGTCGTTGGCCAGCCGGGAGAGCAGGTCGTCGCCCGGCGGCCGGCCACGACGGCTCTCCAGGAGTTCGGCGAGGTAGGCCCTGAGGTCCTTGCGGGCCTGGATACCCTCCCGTACGCGTTCCTCGGGGTCCGTCGCGGGGTTGAAGTCGAGCACCGCGACGATCGCCTCGACCCACCCGTGGAACCGCGGCTCGTCCTCGCGGGGTACGCCGAGCAGGTGGCAGATCACGGTGACGGGGAAGGGGTAGGCGAAGTCGTCGACGATGTCGATCTCGTCCTCGCTCACCAGGTTGTCGATCAGGTTCGTGACGACGGCCTTCAGGTCGGGACGCATGTCGTCCACCAGCCTGGGCGAGTGCGGGGGGCCGAAGTACCGCATCGCCATGCGGCGCAGCCGGTCGTGGCGCGGCGGGTCGAGGCCGATGAACGCCGGTGGGTCCTCGCGGTCGGCGGCGGGCCCGGGGTTGTCGAGATTGTCGGTGTCGGAGCTGAGATGCGGGTTGTGAAGCAGCGCGGTGATCTCCCGGTAGGTGCTGACGATGTAGCCACCGTCCTCCTGCCGGGCCACCGGGGTCCTGCGCAGCTCGGCGTAGAGCGGGTACGGATCGGCCCGGCTGGAGTGGTCGAGAATGCGCTGGAAGACGCTGGACGGATGGGTGACTGTCATGACCGCTTCTCCTAGGGTGTCGCCGGTTCCCGCCGCCCCGGCCGGATCGGTTCGAACGGGTCGGTCATCCGGCCGGGCGAGTCGGCAGGGGCGGCCTTCCGGCCAGGCGGGTCGGCCGGTTCGAACGGGTGAGCCGTCTGACAGGACAGGTCGACGGCCCGGTTCAACGGATCAACCGCCCGGTCGCGCGAACGCCACGCGCCGCTCACTCGGCTCGTAGCCGGTGACCACCACCGTCGCCCCGTGGGTGATGATCTCCCGGTCGGGGAAGTGGGCGGGCACGGGCTTCATGTCGGCGGGCTGGTCGGGGGTGGGACAGGAGGGCGGGAACGGGGCCGCCGTCTCGATCAGGTGCCGGTAGTGGTCGAGCCACTTGGCGTTGTCGAAGCTGACCGCCGCGGTGACCCGGCCGCGGTAACCGTACGCGGCGACGAAACGGTGCTCCTCCACCGACCCCTGCGTCACGACGACCTCGTCCGACAGGACAGGGACACCGACGGACTTGATGTTGACGCCGAACTGCGTCGACCAGAACGCCGGCATGGACAGGTGCGGCCAGCGGTCGGTCGGTGAACTCACCATGTTGTGGGCCGCGACCTGGGCCTGTTCCACCGCGTTGACCCAGTGTTCCAGCGACAGGAATCGATACTCGTAAACCGGGTGCGGGCAGCGTGCCACGTCCCCGGCGACGAAGACGTCGTCGGTGACGAGGCCGTTGACGTCGAACGCACGGCAGCCCGAGTCGCAGGCCACACCCCAGACACCAGCGGCCAGCCCGGAGTCCCGCAGCCACTCGGTGTTGCGCACGCCGCCGAGGGCGACCACCACCACGTCGGCGTCGACCGTGTCGCCGTCGGAGAAGTGGGCGCGGCGCACCCGTCCCCGTTCGTCCCCCTCCAGTCGCGTGACCTTGACGCCGCAGCGCAGGTCGACGCCGTGGGCACGCTGGAGGTTCGCGGCGATCGAGCCGACCATGCCTCCCAGGGCTCCCACCAGCGGGGCCTCGGCGCTCTCGGCGACGGTCACCGGTATGTCGAGCCCACGGCACACCGAGGCGATCTCGGAACCGGCGAAACCGGCCCCGACGACGAGCACCCGGCCGGGCCCGGCGGCGAGCCGTTCCCACAGGCGGCCCGAGTCCTCGCGCGTGCGTACCACGAACACGCCGTCCAGAGCCGCCTCGGACTCGTCGGCCCAGGGCCTGGCGCGCACGCCGGTGGCGATCAGCAACCTGTCGAAGGGGACCTCACGTCCGTCCGCGAGGTCCACCCGCTTGCCCGCGAGGTCCAGCCCGGAGGCGGGCACGCCGAGCAGCCAGTGCGCGTCGATCTCACGGCGCCGCGGTAGCGCGGTGCCGTTCGCGGGCACCCAGCCGGTCAGGACCTGCTTGGACAGCGGAGGCCGGTCGTAGGGTTCGCACACCTCGTCGCCGACGAGGGTGAGCGAGCCGGTGAAGCCCTCGTCGCGGAGCGCTTCGGCGGCCCGCAGTCCCGCGAGGGAGGCGCCGACGATGACGATGCGGCCGTCGTGCGGGAACGTCTCCCCGCTCCGCCCGCCGGTCACACCGTTCTCGTTCCGCTCGCCGCGGCCGTCGCCGCGGTCACGGGCGGGATCGCGACGGTGTCCAGCAGGTCGACGAGGATCGCCTGGACCGGGCAGGCGGCCGCCGCGCGCAGGACCGCTTCCCGCTGCGCCTCGTCCGGGCTGGAGTGGAACATGAGCGCCTCCTCGCCCTGCATCCGGAACGTGTCCGGGGCCAGGAAGGCACACTGCGCGTATCCCTGGCACCGCGCCAGATCGACGACAACCCTCATATTGACCATCCCTTCCGAACCTGCGTACGGCTGAGTGAGACGGAGAGAACCGGGAGAACGGGGGTCGGCTTCTGAGGCGGGCGGTCTCGGCATCGTTCCGGCGGGTGTTGACCGGGGCGGGTGGTTTCGCGCGCAGCCGGAGACGCGGTGAACTCCGGAAGGCCGCTCCGGAAGGCCCAGAGGGCCCGGGACGCCGTGGGAGCCGTGGGAGTGGTGTCGGTTTCCTGGTTTCGCTTTCCAGGGGGAGGCCGGTGTTCCGGAAAAGCCCTGCGGGCATCGCGGATGTTTTCTCCGCGAGGTCACCTATTAAGGCGCTGACCTGGCCGGATAATCATATCGCGGGCATTTGTCCGGTACGTCGATCTCCCGCCAGATGACGGTCAAGGATTGCGTACGGAGAAGGGGCGGACCGGGGGCGGCGCGACAGGTGATCCCTTCGCCGCGGCCGCCGGACCGCGAAGACCGCCCCTGAACGGCGTTTCGGAAATTCTCCGGGTTCTTTTGGAACGAGACCGGAACTCTTGGAACGAGACCCGGAGGCCCTAGATCGAGACCTGGAGTTCGTCCTGGCCTGGATCGTCCCGTGCGGGATCGGAGACACCCCGGCTGGGATCGGCGGCGCTGGAGATGGGGCTGGTCCGTACGTGGTCCATGGTGCTGGGGGTGGAAGTGAACCGCGCGGAGTCGGTGGCGCCGGAGGTGAGGGGGGACCGCGCGGAGTCGGCCGGATCACCGGCCCCGTTCCCCTCCGCCGGAGGGACGAGGCGCATGCGCAGGCGGACGCGTGACCCCTGCTCCGTCTGGTCGATGGCGAACTCGTCGCACAGCTGGTTCATCAGCCACAGGCCGAACCCGCGGACCGTCCCCGTGGGACGTTCGCTGGGAACGAACCGGGTGGTCAGGAGCCCCAGGGTGTCGGTGACGTCGACGGTCAGGTGGGTCTCGTTCTGCCAGATGGCCAGCGTGCCCTTGCCGCCGCCGTGCTCCAGGATGTTGATGACCGCCTCGTTGGTGACGAGGAGGAGGTCGTCCAGCCGTTCGCCCCGCATGCCTGCCTGAACGGCGTGATATTGGAGACGCTCCCGCAGACCGCTGAGGTCCTCGTCGATCGGCCAGTGCTGGCCGTGGTCGCCGGTCACGACACCCCCTTGAGATCGCCTTATCTGGCAGTCACCGGGGGGCGCGCCGACTTGCTCCAGAATCAGGGCGTTGCTGACGAGTTACACGATGCTAGACACCTGCCCGCTCATTGCCAACTTACGACCGCCGGGACCAACAGATGTTCGCTCGGTCGTGCTCTCGGTGAGCGGCGGCCGGGCGGGACCGGGATCGGTTACGACGGCTGACTCGGTCGCAGTGCCTTGAGCGCGTCGGCCACGGTGGGCTGGATGCCGAAGGCCTGGGCGAGGCCGGTCAGGTGGAAGAGCCTCTCCAGGCGGGGATGCAGGTTGGTCAGGACGATGTTGCCGCCGCGGTCCTGGACGGTCTGGCGGGTCTTCAGGAAGCTCTGGATCCCCGTGGAGTCGCAGAAGGTCAGCTCGGTCAGGTCGATGACGAGGTCGCCCCTGTTCTCGCCGATGGCGTCCTGCAGGTCGTGGTGGAAGCGCTCGGCGTTGTTGTAGTCCAGTTCGCCGGCCAGCGCGAGGAGAAGGGTCTCCTGCGCGGCGGGGTCGGACACGTCGGTCACGCGGACGGTAGCGCTCACGGATATACCTCTGCAGACGGTTGGTGGGAGGAGAGCACGGCCGAGAGACGGCAGCCGGGCGTGATGCCCGTATCGGAATGGGAGAGCATGATCGCCCCGGGAGCCGGGGCGGGGGCCGATCCGGTCACTCTCAGCGTACGATCCTCCGAATTCCTCTAGAGAACCCTTACGGTACAACTGAGGAGCAACCAGGCGTTATCCCACTGTGGTTACGGTGCCAGGACCCGCGGTCGGCACCGCCGTCCGGTCGCACGGTTCAACGATCCGGAGCGCGTGCGACAGAGACCGCCACCGACGAACCCCCGCTCGCAAGATCAATGATCTGCCATGTCTGTTCGACTGCTTTCCGCGACAGATCTCCTTTGTGAAGAAATTCGACCTTTCAGGGTGAATGTCCGGTTCTGTTGAGGGTTAAGCCGAGGCCGGGAATGAACGCCACGCGGGAACGGCTGACCAAGAGACCGTCGTACGACCGTATGGCGGCCCGGCGAAGGAGGACCACCATGCAGGCGGACGTCAAGCTCTCTCCCGACGGTGATTCCTTCGTGGCCGAAGTGGGCGGCAGGCCTGCCGGGCGGCTGGACCTCATCCGGCGCGATGGGGTCATCGTCTATCCCCACACCAAGGTCCAGCCGGAGTACGAGGGCCAGGGGATCGGTGCCGCACTCGTCCAAACGGCACTGGACGCGGCCCGTGCGGAGAACGCGAAGGTCGTCCCCCTCTGCTGGTTCGTGCGGGAGTGGATCGACCGCCACCCCGACTACGCCGATCTCGTCGAAAACACCTGAACCTCCCCGGGCGTCTCGTCGCCTGTAACGCCCCATACCGAGCGGGTTTGTGTCATTCGCGCTTCGGGTAATCGAGTCGGAGCGAGTGAACGCGCTGGTCGTGCCCGTGGCGGACGCCACCATTCCCGGGCGGTCGAGGACCGGAACCTCCGGGCGGGTAAAGTGGCCGCTTCACCGGGGTTATCGTGAGAACCAGGACGGTTTCGCGACAAGACTCACGGTAGATCGTGATCGTCGGAACGCGTTCCGTACGGCATGATGCTGAAAATCACCCGGTTGGTGTAGATCGGCCCTGGGCCTGTCGTACGGACCGGATCACCGCCCGATCCCTTGCTAGGCTGCAGGGAACCGTTCGAACCGGGCGTTGTCTCACCCCGGCAGGTGAGACTTCTCAAGAAGTGGGGTCACACCGTGAAGAAGTTGCTCGTTCTGGCGCTCGTCGCCCTCGGGGGGCTGCTGGTCTGGCGCAAGGTGCAGGCCGACCGCGCCGAGCTCGACCTGTGGACCGAGGCCACCGGCAGCGAAAACTGACATACGCGGCTACCGATTCGGGTGCTTTCATGGTCCTTGCCCAAGATGGAATAACACCCATCAGGCTTGTCTGCCTGGATCTGGCAGGCACCACGATCGGTGATGTCGCCATGGTCGAGCGGGCGTTCGCCGAGGCGATCGCCACTCAGGGCATCGTGCCCGGGACCGGTGCGTACGCTCGTGCCATGGTGCACGTGCACCGGTCCCGGGGATTTCCCACGATCGACGTCTTCCGAGGCATCTTCCCGGACAACGAAGCCCAGGCCCAGGCGGCCAACCTGACCTTCGAGCGCTCCTACGAGGGCGCCATCGCACGCGCGGGCCTGGCCCCGCTCCCCGGGATCGTCGGGGCACTCGACAGGCTCCGCGACGCCGACGTCAAGATCTGCCTCACCACCGGCTTCAGCCGCGTCACCCTCAGCCGCGTGCTGAGCGTCCTGAGCTGGTCCGACAGGCTCGACCTCGCCCTGTGCCCGGAAGACGCCGGACGAGGACGCCCCATGCCCGACATGATCCTCAACGCGGTCATGCGCCTCGGCATCGAGGACGTACGCCAGGTCGCCGTCGTCGGCGACTCCGAGAGCGAGATGCTCAGCGGCCGCCGGGCCGGCGCGACGATGGTCGTCGGCATCATGACCGGAGTCCACAGCAGGGAACGCCTCCTCAACGGCGGGGCCACCCACATCCTCGACTCCATCACGTGCCTGCCCGGCCTCCTTGGCGGCGTTCCCGCCGAAGCACCCTTGGCCGCCGCGTCCCGCTGACGGGAAAGCGACCCGCCCCGACAGCGGGAAAAACAGGGCCGAACAGAGATACGTCCCTCCCATAGGTGAATGGGAATTTCCGCGCATTCGACCGTCATTCCCAGAATGTCGTCTCAGGGGAGGACGTCGAGTCGAGCGTTACCGGCCGGACTCTGCGCCGTGGCTGCGGGGTAGGTCGTAGCCGATTTCCCAGCGTTCGCCGGACATTCGACAGTCGTTGACTTCCAGAATCTGTCCGTCTGCGGACCGGGTGGTCCGAATGAGGCGTAGCAACGGGACGCCCGGTGCGAGCTTCAAGGAAGTCGCTTCGCTCTCTGAAGGTGCCGATGCGACGACGACCTCCGACCACTGCAACGGAGCATGGCCCGCCTCTTCGAGGCGGTCATAGATGCCGCCCGGCCCGGTGTCGACCTCGGCGAGAACGGTGTTTCTGGCCAGGTCCGCCGGAAGGTAACTCGTGGCGAGCTGGACGGGATCCCCTGTCTGCGGATCGCCCATTACCCGGTCTCTGATCAGCACCTCCGTTCCCGGCTCAATGCCCAAGGAATGCGCGATGTCATGGGGAGCGGGCCCCCAGCGGACCACCGGAGGACGCAAAGCGGTCCAGGGGCGCGCGGCCGGATCGAAGTAGTAGCCGCGCTCGTCACGGTAGACCGTCCGGGCACGGGTGATCCGGTTGCGTTCGTGCCGTTCCCTGACCTTCGTTCCACCTCTGCGGACCGGTGTCAGCAATCCTTCGGCGCTCAGCTGAGCGACTGCTCTGCGTATGGTCGAACGGCTGACGCCGTGAAGTTTTTCCAGTTCTTCCTCTTTTGGAATAGTGTCTCCCGGTCGATATGTACCATTAAGAATCGCTTCGCGAAGTGAAGCGGCAACAGCATGCCATCGCGCCAAGTAACTTCTCTCCCTTCGAATACATCAGTATCTATTGACAGGGATTCGACGGCCAGTCGAGACTGAATAGGTAGCTATCTATTGGAGAGGAGGTTGTCCGAGATGCCCATGCTCGCTCACAGGATCTTGATCTCGGTCACGTGGCCCGCGAGAACTCGGCAATCCCCGTCCGCCTCCACGATGAGCACCGGAATGCCCTCGCCCAGGCGTAGTCGTCTGCGCTCTTCCGGGGTGGGCATGCGGGTTCGAATGAGTGCCGGGCCTCGAAGAGACACCGAGACGGGTTCGACTCGATCCCGAACATACGTCCCGTCTCGGCTCACGGTACGAACAAGACCTTCGCCGCGTAACTGGGCCAGCGCATCGCGAAGGGCGTCCTTGCCAACGCCGTATTCATGAGCGAGGCGCGCTTCGGGTAGGAGTTTCTGTCCAGGTGCGAGACTTCCGTCTTCGATACGCCGACGCAGGTCATCGGCGATCTGGTGGTAGGCGGGAACGTATGAGTCCGGGTCGATTCGCACGAGAGCATCGCAACAGGCCTCCTGGCTACCTCCCCTGTTGGCCAACAAGCCAACAGAATATCGCTCAGGAAGTAACTTTTCGACCGATTCACGGCGCTATCGCGTCGTACGCACACCTCGATCAGGAAGGGAGCGCTGACCCGTGAACAACCCTGGTGCTGCGGTTCTCGACCGGACCAAGGCAAGTGGCTGCGGTTGTTTCGCCGAGGTGCCGCCGATGCCGATGGGGTGTGCCGTCTGCGGGCATGCCCCTTACGCGCACGGCTGCCCTGATCGGCCCGCCGATCACGAGTACGTCCAGCCTTCCGGCGACCTGATGGCCATCCGGCTGCGGGTCCGTCGTACCGGAGACCGTTCCCTGCCGTGTTTCGAGCCCGCCCCTGTGGCCTCGTCCGCCGTGATCCCCGCTCAGGGATCCATCGAGGGGATGCCGCCGATCCCCGAGCAGCGTCGTCCTGAGCGGAGTGCGTCCGCCGAACGGCTCGTACCGGTGTCGTCGCTTCGGCGGAGGCTCTGTCGCCCGCGTCCGGCGTCGCCGTCAGGGACCGCTCCTGCCAGGCCGTCTGGGCTGGGCTCCCGGCATCGCCTCGTGTCCCGTCCGAGGCGAAGAACCACCTGCGCACCGAACCGCTCAGCGGTCACCCCATCTTCGTGCCGGTCACCTGGCCGGTACGGCGAACCCCTCCATTTCATGAGGCAGGCCCGCCCCACGCTGCGAACGACCGGGCGGGCCTTTGATCGGATCGAGGTCCAATCAGTGACAGATGGTAGTTCCACCCACCCAGAGCCCACCAGTAGTCCCACGACGATTCCCGGCTGGCGGCTGATCCTCAGCGACGCCGGACGGCTGTGGGCCAGCCGCGAACGGCCCTTTTCAGAGGTGGCCACCCATGCCGGGGCCGAGCGGACCGTCGACGCCGACGACCTGGAGGCGTTGCAGGTCGAGACCACCCGCCAGGAGACCTTCGCCCGCGAGGTGGAGGAGGCAGCACACGAACAGGTGGCACGGGAGATACCTGAGCGGGAGCAGGCCGGGCAGGTGATCTCATGATCCGCCGCTGCCTGTCCGCCGCCAGGGGCCGCCACCGCGACGGCCAGGCCGTCATCGCGGTGCCGCGCTACACCTGGGATCACGAGGCCCGCGCCGAGGCCGCGATGCTGCAGGCCACCCGCCCAGGCTGGTCGGTGCTGTACGGCACCGGCAGCCGCCTGTTCCACGCCATCGCCACCTGGCCCACCCCGGAGCCGCTGATCATCTGCGACCGGACCCTGGAGGGGCTGAAGACCCAGATGTACGAGGCCGAAACGACCGTCCTCCACCGCTGGGCCCTCACCTCCAGCTCGGTCACCATCGGCCACTTCTGACGAACGGGCACGGCGGGTGCGTCGGGTCCGTGACGTACCCGACGCACCCGCCTCGCCCCTGCGATCCAGGCTTGCCCGCTCGGCTCAAGCCAGTACCGGTCCGCCCGATAGGTTGATCGCCAAGGCCGCCCCCTTGCCCTGGAACCCTCCAGACCTCCGGTTGTTTCGCTCAGTACGACATGCCGGCGCCCCGCCAATCCAATTGGCGCCAGGGCGGCTCCTGTTGCTACCGTGTACGACTGAAGCAGGTCCCCTCTCAGGTACCCGCTTGAATCTCGGGGCCTTAGCTCAGTTGGCAGAGCGCCTGCTTTGCAAGCAGGATGTCAGGAGTTCGAATCTCCTAGGCTCCACTCCCTCTCGGACACGAAAAAGCCCAGGTCAGGCATGGTTGCCGTAACCTGGGCTTTGATCTTCATTCGGCCTTCTTTCGCTCTCGTGCCCGTTGTGTGCCCGATCCCTTCGCGAGCGCCCCACGGGCGAGGCCGTCAAGGCGACGGCGCGGCGCGCCGCCGCACGGCCCGGCGCCTGCCTGCCTGCCTTCCGGGCGTGCGGCGTGGGCGCAGACACTCCGCGTGCCCGTCAGAAGGGTGATCAAGGGAGAATCACGGGGAACCGCGGATAATCGGAACCCTCCCTCGCAGGTCATCGTCTCTCCAGCTCAGTGACCAGGTGCGATAGAGACTTCCCAAGCTGATGTTGTCGCTGGAAGAGCACCTGATCTTATTCATCATCGTCGTCACTCGTGTACGCGTCATATAACTTGCGGCGGAGGAGATCGGTTCGGACAGTCAGGGCACCAAGAAGTTCCTCATCGCTCAGCCCATCCGTGGTCCTGAAGGCCCATGAGGAGTGGCCTTCCTCATCAAGGCACTTCACGAGAACTATCGCGCCCAGAGCGGTCCATCCTTCGGGAAGCGAGTAGACGTTGAGACCATTCAGGGCCTGGCCTACGGGTATTTCTTTCTCTCCCTCTGTCACGGAGCCTCCTGATGGCCGGTAGTGGCACGAATCGAGATGTGCTGCTCAAGCGCGTCGCAGCAAACATCGAAACCACTGTGTCGAGGGCACTCGACTTCACCAGCTCGCGGGCAGTAGTAGATGTTCGAGCAACCGCAGTCGAAGAACACAGGCAAGGGGTCAGGCAGGCCAGCCATGTTTCTGATCATGTGCCGTTGGTTCCCTGCCGTGCAACTGCTTTGATCTTCGATGGTCCGGTAGTACCCAACAGAGGCACATGGCGGCTCATGTCCACCCCGTCCAGCACCGGTCAGGAGCAAGTTCCGAGTCACTGATCATGGCCGGGACAGTCCTGATAAGGAAGCGATCAGGCCATTGAGGGAGCCCTGGCTGTACAGCCATAAGTACAGCCAAGAGGGCGAACGACGCCGGGACTCAGCGAACGTCCACGGACACCGCCCCCAGGCCAGAGCCCCAGACCTCGACTAGACCGACTTCTTTTAATCCGCAGGTTGATCGTTTTCGTCGACTGGCAGTGCACTGCACGCGCTTTCAAGCTCTCCAGTCGCGATCATGTCTCGTACGGCGTCGGTCATCGAGACGAAGCCAGGCTTGCGGATGATGACCAGGTCCGAGCACCAGAAGTACCGGCCGTTGAGGCATTCGCCCGTACCCCGCCAACGATCCATGGTCCCGGAGATGGTCCCGAGGGTTATAAAGGTGGCATAGCGCCGAGTGCCGTCAGGAAGCGTGATGGTCGCGTCGGCCTGATCGGCGGTCTCGGGATCATGCCCTTCCCAGCGGGGGATCAGCATCTCGAAGCCAGGGTCGCTGATGCGATAGAAGGGGCCGTCGATCTCGATCATGTGGTGAGTCTGTCAGCCGTGCCCGCTGCGTGCCCGATCCGCTGTTGAGTTGCCCTCTCGCGAGGCTGTCGATCTGCTTCGCGACCTGGTGCCCTCGCTTGTCGGTAGCGTGCTTGTAGATGATCGCGGCGCGTGTGCTGGAGTGGCCCGTTATGATCTTGTGATCCGCGCGCGGGCTGTGCCCTACGATGTCCGTCACTGTTCGGGGCGGCACCCAGGGCGAGCGGCGCGGCGCCTCTGCCGTACTAGGTTCCTTGCCGTCTCTGTGTCACGGAGGAGATGGTCACGTTGACCAAGTATGTGATCGGGCCGGACGTGGCCCTTCGATTGGCCCATAACGAGGCCGTGATCCCCGGCGAGCATCAGATCCTGGCTCCAACGCTTCTTCGCTCACAGATGCTGTCGCTTCTCTACCAAGCAGTTGGCCGCGGTGAGATGACCAAGAAGGACGCCGATCGCCTGCTCAACTACGTGCGAGGGCTACGGATTCGACTGCTCGGCGACCGTGTCCTTCAGAGCACCGCGTGGAAGATCGCCGACCAACTCGGGTGGCCGGACACGTTCGCCGCCGAGTACATCGCCCTGACCCTGCTCCAAGCCGATGCGTTCATCACGCTCGACGCGGAGCTCGCTCAGGCCGTGCAGGAGCTGGTGCCCACAGCACCCATCGAGGCCCTGTCTTAATCGGGCACCGGCATGGTCGGGGTGCAGCGCCAGGTGGCCGACTCTTGGCGAGATCCGGCGCCTGTTCGTTCGTCTGCGCGACCGGGCCACCTGCATTGTGGCGGACGTCCTGCACTGGTCCTATTGGAGGCGACGCCGTTAAGTCCGCTCCCGGTCAGCCACTACCGGCGGGAAGCCGCACGCGAGGCGTGATCAGGATCTACGGTTGGAGTACAAGGTCCACCGCAAAGGCCACTTCCCATGATCAGGAAATGGTCTTTCGGTGCCGGCGGCGCGGTGAAGTATGGAAACGGTGCCGATCCCTCCGCCCAGATAGAGCCTTACTGCTCAGGAGTCGAGTACGGCGGCGACGGCTTCGATTTCAACGAGCTGGCCGTCGTAACCAAGCACGGTGACTCCCATCAAGGTGCTCGGTACGTCATGGTCACCGAACGAGTCCCGGACTACCTGCCAGGCAGCCACCAAATCCTCCCGCCGGGTGGACGCGACGAGAACCCGTGTGCTGATGACGTCCTGCAATGATGCGCCAGAGGCAGTGAGAGCCGCCCGCATGTTCTCGATGGCTTTCGCTGCTTGGCCCGCGTAGTTTCCAATCGCTGCCGTCGAGCCGTCCTCGTTCAGGGGACACGCTCCGGCGAGGAAGATGAGTCGTGACTCGGCAGGCGCCGTGGCTGCGTAAGCGTACTCGGCGATGTCGGACAGAGAAGCGGAGCGGATCAAAGTGATGGCGCTAGGCATGGTCGCTCAGTTCCTTTCATATCGGGCACAGAGCGACCATCCTGACGTGGGCCTCCTACCGGTCGCCTCCTATTTTCACAGGCCAAGCCGCCCGTACCTCGTGGCCCGCCCATGGTCACGCCGCCGCACAGATACAGCCCTACGATCGCCACTGCGTGGTCGGACGCCGTACGTGGTCGGGGGCCGATCGCTGATCCGGGACTTCGTTCCTCACCCTGGATCAGCGAGGTGGAGTGCTGTAATTAGCGCGAGACGTCAAAGTGTAAAGATCGGGCTGAAGCCCTTCACCGTGTTGGGCACGAGTGGGAGTACGTTCTCAGATGAGGCGATGGATCGCTGCGTCGGCCGTCATGCTGGTCGTCCCGATGGTGGCTGGATTCGGTACCACCGCAGGCGCCCAGGGAGCTCCCGTTGACCCGATCGACGCTCTCAAGCGCCGGCTCGTCGAGAACCGGGGTGTGAAGATGTCGATGGTCCGCACCGTAACGGAGGAGCAGAAGGATAAGGACTACGTCTGGACCAAGGCCGTCGCCGAGTTCGGTAAGGGCAAGATCGTAGCCGTCGATATGACACATGACTCCGACCGCATAAAACGGGTCGATCCCGTACGGCAGATCATCTTTGAGGGCCGCCAGTACATCCAGAACGACTACTTGCCCGACGGCAAAAGCTGGTTCCTCAACGAGGACGACGAGGTCCGTCCGGAATTGGACGCCGGCTGGATCAAGCTCGCCGATCCAGCCATGCTGAAGGCGGTGCTGGCCACTACCAAGGTCAAGCGCCCCGCAGGCGTCTACGACGGCACTCGTACCACGCTCTACCAGGGCACGATGACCGTCGGTCAGCTCTCCAAGGCCTCTCAGGGATTCCCCTTCGGACTCGTGGTGATGCTCACCGAAAAGGAAGCGAAGGCCAAGATGTCTTGGCGACTCTGGCTCGGTGAGGACCAGCTGGTGCGCAGGGCCTGGGGTTCATGGAGCCAACCGTTTTCCAAGAACGGTGGTGTCCCTGTCTCGTTTGTCGTTGATGCTCGTCTGACCGGCTGGGGTGCCGAAACCGACATCGCCGCGCCTTCCGCCGATGATGTGATAGACCCCTCGCACTGGTCGATGCCCGAGACTTCCGTCCCCCTGAATCCGGCTGCCGAATAGTAACCGCCGCTCCAAGCGGCCAAGGCGTCCTGATATCCAGTACACACGAGGGAGCTCCAGCCGAAAGGCAACGATTTATGATTGGAGCGCTGATTTTACGTAAGAGGCGCCATCAGGATGGAACTCGTGTCTGGCGAGCAATAGACGTCTCAGGCGGGCCCTGAACGGCAGAAGAATCAGGTAGGCAATTCCCGATACCTTCAGCAGGGGCCAGTACGGCAACGGTATAGGAGACTGGATCAATGTGAGATACAGGCTCCAGCCAAGCACGGCGAAGACCACATGCCGTTCCAGGAAAAATCGGCCTTGGATATCGTCTCTGGCCCACCAGCGATATTTCCAGGGCAGTCGCCAGCCGAATGCCCGATAGGGCAGCCAGTGCCACACCGGCGGGTGCTCGCGCAGGCGCAGCGTGAGTCCGCCACGGAGCACGTCCAGGCCGTCGCGCAAGGTTGGGCTGCTCTGCCCTGGTTCGGCCAGATCCATCAGGGTGCTCAGCAGTTCGGCACCGCGGAACTCCCGGAAGCGGGCTGGGTAGGCCAGACGCATCAGCAGTCGGCAGCGACGCTCGTAGGTAGAGGTGACCTCGGGGGTCATCACATCCCCATCCCGGGCTGGAGGCTCAATCGGCGCTGAGCGGTGGCGGCCAAGCGCGTCAGGCGGGCGGTCTCCTCGGACAGCACCTGACGACCGTGGCCGGTGAGATCGTAGTAGCGGCGATGACGGCCGGAAACGACCTCCTCCTTGACCACGATCACCAGTCCGTCGCCCGCCAGTCGATCCAGAGCGCCGTAAAGAGTGCCCGCGCCAAGGCGTACACGCTCTTCGGACAGTTCCTGCACTGCTTTGATCACCCCGTATCCATGGAGCGGGCCTTGGGACAGGGCCAGCAGGATCAGGTAGCTCTGCTCGCGTAGCGCCATAACTGATATATATCGCCATTCGTACTATTGGTTCAAGAAGACCCATCGATCCTCCAACGTCAGGTCGGTGGCCGGCTGCTCCGCTCTTCGAGGTTGCCACCCGAGGGCCGAATCTCTTCTTCGCTTCTGGTGATCTGCCTGGCAGGCCGCCTCCGTCGTCTCGGTGGAGGGGGCGGTGTGCTCCCGAAACATAAAACCGACAGGCCGATTGTTTCAGACACATTGCCGTAAGAATATTGACGCTCAGGTCGGCAGAGCCCTAATGTCCTGGATCAATGACCGGTGTGACATTCCGAAAGTTTCATGTTCAAGAGCGATGTCAGAAGGCTTCGCAGGTGAGGCGGCAGGTCGGCATGGCGGTGTCGAACCTGTCCGGCGTTCGCGATCCGGAGTCTGAGGCGGCGCGGCACCGTCCTGCGCGCGGAGGAGGTGCCCGGCGAGCGCGGCGCGTCCTCGCGTTGCCGGGCCGCACATCGCATCCCTGACCACAGCAAGCGAAAAGAGGTCGCCGTGAAGTTCCGTAACGTCTCAGCGGTCGTGTTGGCCGCTACCGCGGCCCTCAGCATGGCAGCGTGCTCAGGCTCGTCGTCCGGGACTCCCTCCGGCGAATCGGGCGGCTCGTCGTTCGAGTTCTGGTCGTTCACCGGGATCAACCAGAAGGCGTCCGTCGCCGAGTACCAGAAGAAGAAGCCGGACGTGCAGGTGAAGCTGACCGAGGTGGGGAACGCGCAGGAGACGGCGCAGGCACTCACCACCGCGCTCGCCGGCGGCAAGGTGCCCGACCTGGTGCTGATCCAGGGCGACGACCTGCCCAAGTTCGTCCAGCAACCGCAGAACTTCGTCGACCTGCGCACGCTGGGTGCCGACAAGGTCAAGGGTGACTACCTGGACTGGGTGATCAGCCAGCCCACGGCCAAGGACGGCTCGATCATCGGCATCCCGACCGACGTCGGCGGTATGGCCATCGCCTACCGGACCGATCTGTTCAAGGAGGCCGGGCTGCCGACGGACCGTGAGGAGGTGGGCAAGCTCTGGCCCACCTGGGACGCCTTCATCGAGGTCGGCAAGAAGTACAAGGCGGCCACCGGCAAGGCGTTCATCGACAACGCGGGTGGGAGCGTCTACTCGCAGGTGGTCAACCAGGGGCAGGAGAAGTACTACGACCCCGCGGGCAACCTGGTGTACGAACGCAGCCCTCAGGTCAGGGCCGCCTTCGACCAGGCGCTCAAGGCCGTGGCCGCCGGGATCACCGCGAAGCAGAGCTCGTTCACCGAGGGGTGGAGCGCCGCGATGAAGCGGGGGGACTTCGCCGTCGCCGCCGCACCGGTCTGGTTCCTCGGCCAGATCCGCGACAACGCCCCGGACACCAAGGGCAAGTGGGACATCGCCACGATCCCCGGCGGCTCGGGCAACTGGGGCGGCAGTTTCCTCGCGATCCCCAAGAACGCCAAGAACCCGAAGGCCGCCTGGGAGTACATCGCCACCATGCAGTCGCCGCAGGGCCAGCTCGAACACTTCTCCGAGGCCAGGTCGCTGCCCGCGACCCCGTCGGTCTACCAGGACCCGAAGCTCACCTCCGCCAAGGACGAGTTCTTCTCCGGCGCACCGATCGGCAAGATCTACACCGATTCGCTGCTCGGCCTCAAGCCGTTCCTCATCGGGCCGGAGAGCACGACGATCGGCACGGAGTTCACGAACGCCATCACCAACGTCGAGCAGGGCAAGGGTGATCCCGCGAAGGCGTGGGACGCGGCGGTGACCAACATCAAGACCGCGATCGGTGGTTAGGCCCCTTCGCGAGCGTCGCCGGCGCGGGCCGTTCCAAGGGGCCCGCGCCGGTGGCGGGGAAGCGAGCAGACCGTGACGACGAGCATCAGCCCCACCAAAGCGGACCTGCCCCCGGCCCCGCCGGTGGAGGCGGCGCGGCGCGGTTTCGCCGAGATCGTTGCCCCCTACGCCTACATCGCCCCGTTCTTCGTGCTCTTCGCGGTGTTCGGTCTCATCCCGCTGCTGTTCACCTTCTACGTGGCGCTGTTCGACTGGAACCCGATCGGCGAGCAGGTGTTCGTCGGCCTGGACAACTTCGATCGGCTGCTCGGGGACGTGCGGTTCTGGAACGCGGCGCGCAACACCGTGAGCATCTGGCTGCTGTCCACCGTGCCGCAGTTGCTGGTCGCGCTGCTGCTCGCGCACCTGCTCAACCACGTACGGCTGCGCTTCGCCGTGTTCTTCCGCATGACGATGCTCGTGCCGTACATCACCTCGGTGGCCGCCACCGCCATCGTGTTCGTCCAGATGTTCGACCGCGACTACGGGGTGCTGAACTGGCTGCTCGGCCTGGTGGGCGTCGAGCACATCGACTTCACCCAGTCGGTGGCGGGCAGCCATGTGATGATCGCCGTCATGGTGGCCTGGCGGTGGTTCGGTTACACGACTCTGCTCTACCTGGCCTCCTTGCAGGCCGTTCCCCGAGCGATCTACGAGGCGGCCGCCGTCGACGGAGCCGGAGGTGTGCGGCAGTTCCTGCACATCTCCCTCCCCGCCCTGCGGCCGGTCATCGTGTTCACGATCGTGACCTCGACGATCGGCGGGCTGCAGATCTTCACCGAGCCGCTGCTCGTGAACCGCGGCGCGGCCACCACCTGCGGGCCGATCCGTCAGTGCCAGACGCTCACCCTCTTCCTGTTCGAGCAGGGGTTCACCCAGTTCAAGTTCGGTTACGCCGCGTCGGTCGGCGTGGCGCTGTTCGTGATGGTCGTCGTGCTCGCCGGCCTCAACTACTTCCTGTCCACCCGGATCCGCCCGGTCAAGGGCTGAGGAGGCGATCGTGAGCACGACGAGACCACGCTCCGGCGATCGTGTCCGATGGTGGACCTACGCGCTGCTCGCGCTCGCCGTCTTCTTCTGCCTGTTCCCGCTGTACTGGATGTTCATCGTCGCCACCACCGACACCGCGACGGCGACGAATCTGCCGCCCGAGATCGTGCCGGGCGACAACTTCTTCCACCTCGCGGGCCTGGTGTTCTCGACCGTGCCGTTCGTCCAGTCGATCGTCAACAGCCTGATCGTGGCCGGGTCGATCGGCGTGGGCCAGGCGGTGCTGTGCGCGCTGGCGGGCTTCGCGTTCGCCAAACTGCGCTTCCGCGGCCGCAACACGCTGTTCCTGGTCGTCGTTCTGACGATGACCGTGCCGACCCAGCTCGCCATCGTCCCGCAATACATGATCATCTCGTCGCTGGGCTGGGTGGACACGCTCCAGGCGCTGATCGTCCCCGGCCTGGCCAACGCCTTCGGTATCTTCTGGATGCGCCAGCACATATCGTCCGCCATCAGCGACGAGATCCTTCAGGCGGCCCGCATCGACGGGGCGTCGACCTGGCAGATCTTCTGGCGGGTCGCGTTCCCGCTGGTACGCCCCGCCGCCTTCGTGCTCGGCCTGCTGGGCTTCGTCACCGCGTGGAACGACTTCCTGTGGCCGTTCGTGGTGCTGAAGTCGCCGGAGATGTACACCGTCCAGATCGCGATCAAGGCGTTGCAGAACAGCTTCAGCATCGACCTCGGGCTCGCGATGTCCGGCTCCTTCCTCGCCACCCTCCCGCTGCTCGTCCTGTTCGTCTTCGTCGGGCGGCGCATGGTGGCCGGGATCATGAACGGCGCCTTCAAGGGCTGAGGCCGCCGCTCACCTGTCCCTCGGCTCCACTTCAAAGGCCACCTCTCGTGATCGGGAAGTGGCCTTTGTGATCCCGTGCGGCAGTGAAAAGCGGTAGCGGCGAATCCGGTCGCTCACCGAGCCGCTTGAGAGATCGGGAGCTGTGGAATTCGAACCGGGTCAAAGAGGCTTCCAGGCCGGTAGGGCCGACCGCCTCACCGAACGAGGTGGTCGGCCCATGCCACGTCAGGAGAGGGTCATCTTCTCGTGCCAGGTGTAGTAGAGGTAGGTGCTGCCGGGGCCGGTCAGCGTGCCGTAGACCTGCCAGAAGCTGTTGGGAGCGAGCGTGTAGCGGAAGATCTTGTCCCCGGGCCGGTCGTCCACGAACGACGTCTGTGTCCCGTTGTTCCAGATCCGTACCTCGATGGTGAACGTCGAGGTGTCCGGGATGTCAAGGCAGATATCGAACGTGTACGTCAACGAGCCGCCGATGTTGTAGCTGCGGCCGTCTATCGCCCCCCTTTCGAGGTTGGTGGGCATGTAGCTGTTCAGGACCCGGGTGTACTCGCCCGTGGAGCAGTCGACTGCGGAGGTGGCCGCGGACGCGGGGCTGACGCCGGTGAGCGTGGCGCCAAGGGCGACGGCGGCGACGAGAATGGAGATGATGCGCTTCATGCCTCTCCTCATCCGTGCAGTGACCCTCCAACCAATTAGTTGAAGGCTGAACTGATTTTGACTCGGTTACCGAATCCGAACAAGCCCGGGCAAGCATTCGTGCGGTTCCGAGTCAGGCGAGTCGTGTTTCGCCCTTCATCGATGAACCTGGCCTGCGTGTTCTCGTGAAAGCGCGGTTCGCGAGGGTGCGGCACCACCTCGCACAGGCACACGAGGTCGAGTCTCGACCAGCTCTGGAGCAGGGCGAGGAGCCCGCTACGTCGCGAAGGGCTCCCGTTGGTGAGCGGGAATTCAGGGGTTGGAATCTTCGCGGCTCCACGGTGACACCATGAAGGCCGATGAGCGTCGACTTACCGCCTCAGCCTGACAGCCGTCGGTGCTCATTCCTTACCAAGGGTGATCGGCGTATCTGTCCGCAGGTCACCGAGGTCGGTGGCCCTTCTTCTTGCGGCCGGTCGGCACGGTCCGGCGACCGGAGCCGTTCTGCGCGGGTTTCTGTGCCTGCCGCTTCGCCGGTTTCTTCGCGGGGGAGGCGGGGGTACGGCCCCGCGAGCTGTTCACCGTCCGGCCGCGGACGATGCCGATGAAGTCCTCCACCAGGTCGGTGGTCGCGTCCGTGGGCCAGACCAGCGCGACCTGAGACTGCGGCGCGTCCGGCACCGGCCGGTAGGTGAGATCCCTGCGGTGGTGGAGGCGTGCCAGCGACAGCGGAACCAGGAGAATCCCGGCGCCGGACGCTGTCAGCTCGACCGCGTCCGCCGTTGTGGCCGGGCGGGTGAACGCGGGCAGCCCGGGCCGGACCGTCCACTCGACGGTGTCGTCCAGAGGGTGGAACACCTCGTCGTCGTCAAGGTCGGCGAGGGCCACCTCGTCGGCGGCGGTCAGCACGTGGTCCTTGGGCACCACGACCACCGTGGTCTCCGTGTAGAGAGGGATCACGCTGAGCCCGTCCCGGTCGACCGGCAGCCTGGCGAATCCGGCGTCGGCACCGCCGTTCCGCAGGAGTCCCACCACCTCGGCGGCGGGAACCGCGACCAGGGTGATCGGCACCTCGGGCATTCGCTCGATCCAGACGTTGACCCATTTCGCGGGTGTCACCCCGGGCACGTACGCCAGTCGAAACGTCCCGCCGGTCTCTCCATCAGTCACTTCCCCAGGGTAGCGATGTCAGGGGAACCTGTTCCGGCTGACTATTCTTGACGTCATGACCTCGCCCAAACCGAAGACCACCCAGACGATGAAGCCCGCGACCGCGGCCAAAAAGCTGGGTGTCCCTCTGCCGGCCACTCCGGCCGAGTTCCAGGCGGGTGTCATCTCCAGGGACGAGCTGAACGAGTTGCAGGCGACGCCACCCGCCTGGCTCGCCGACCTGCGCCGCAACGGCCCGCACACCAAGCAGGTCATGGCCGCGAAGCTCAGGATCTCCGTCGCCGGCCTGCTCAGGGGCGGGATCACCGAACCCCTCACCACCGCCGAGATCGACGCGCTGAAAGCGGAGAACCCGGCGTGGCTGGAGCGCGAGCAGAGTCTCCAGGCCGAGGTCCGCAAGGAAGCACTCCGCCTCAAGCAGCGCGACAGCTGAGATCCCGTACGTCTCCGACCCGGGTCGCGCCTCCAGGCCGTCGCCGCCGTCGCCTCGCCGAGCGACTATCCGGGTGAACTCGCCGACGACGGCATCGACCTCATGATCTGAAAGTCCTCCGAAGGTGGTTTGCTCACCACCCGGACCTGCTCCCACGTTCCGACGACCGACCCGAGGTCGCCCGGCGTACCGGTCGCGACGAGGGTCTTTTGTCCGTTGACGCGCTTGGTGGCCGCATCGCTCAAGACGACCCGGCCGTCCTCGGCACGGTCGACGTCGAACGGCTCCTCCGTCCCTGACAACCGGACGGGAACCCCAGAGATCCGGACACGGCCTGCCCGGCGTCGTTCCGGCCACGGCATCGAACTGTTTCGATCCTGATCAGAACCGAGAGCGGAAGTGCTCGGCGGCGGCGACGTCGGTGACCGGCCGGCGCGTGCGACAAGCCGGGTCAGGATCAGCGGCGGAAATTGTCCGGCCATTGTCAAAGTGGCCAGGAAATGTCCGACGGCGGTCCTGGTGATATCCGGTCTGTTTGTCGGGAGACGAACTCACCTAACGGGCGGCTGGGGGCAGGCGGCTTTTTTTCGTGCTCCTTCGCCTGCGCGAAAATCGGAGAGGGCCGTGGCATGAATGTCACAGAACAACGCTGGCATGTCCTGATGGCGCACCGGCCGAGGCTGCTGGCCTTGGCGGCGCGCATGGGGGCGGGGGCGGACGCGGAGGACGTCGTCCAGGACGCGCTGCTGCGCACCGCCACCTTCGCCAACCTGATGGAGGAGCGGGCGTGGCCCTTCCTGGCCACCGTCACGGCGCGACTCGTGGTCGACCACCACCGTCGAACAGCTCGTGACCAGCTGTTAAGCCGTCATGCGGCGCTGATGCCGCGCCCCCAGGAATTCGAGGAGGCCGTGGCCGACGGGGACGAGGCCCGGCGTGCGGCAACCCTGATCGCGCGGCTCGACCCCGAGATCCGCCACCTGCTCCGCCTGCGGATGGAGGGCGCGACCTGGGTGCAGATCGGGAGCGCGCGCGGTGAGTCGGCCGCCGCCGTCGAGATGCGGTATCGCCGTGCGACGGCCCCCGTGAGGCGGGCCGTAAACCGTGCGGCCGGAAGTCGGAAATAAATTTGTCGAGCTTCCCTTCCAGGGCCGTACTACTAGTGGAAGGTCCATTCACTCAGGCCGATATGCGATTCTTCGCGATCGCGGAAGAGGACGGCAATGAAAAGCCTGCGAAGGCGTGTTCCGCTCGTACGACATGCGTTTGTCCTGCTGCTGGTGGCGGCGCTCACCTGCTTGACGCTCGCGCCCGCGGCGGGAGCGGAGAGCACGATGTCCCAGAAGGTCTCGTCGGCGGATCCGGACACCGAACTGGCCACCGTGGAGAACGGCGAGGAGCCGTTGGAGACCGTCTCCACCGAGGACTATCTCGCGAAGCTCGCCCAGAACGAGGTCATGGTCTCCGCGGAGGAGCGGGCCCAGATCATGGTGAGCTCGTGCTGGATCTCGACCGTTTACCGGGGAGGCAAGAACCGTGTCGGCCAGTGGCTCTGGAAGTACTTCCAGAGGATGGACTACTGCCGCGACGGCACCCGGATCACCAGCGCCCACTTCTACACCAGGTGGGCCGAGGTCTACATGGTGGGCTGGTCGTTCAAGGGCCACGAGTCGCTGGTGAGCAACGGCGGCCGCGGCTCGACCCAGTGGCGCAAGCGGACCCAGGGCGTCTTCTGCCTTGTCCCGTACCTCCAGTGCATCCAGGAGTCACACCCCTGGGTGGACCTGACCGTCTTCGGTAACGGCGCGACGTCCTCCAGCGGCGGCGGCTGACGCCGAACGCGCGCGAGCGCCGGGCGTGGGCGATCCGTGCCCCGCCCAGCGGCGGCTGACGCCGAACGCGCGAGCGCCGGCCCGGGGCCTTCCCGGGCCGGCGTCCCGTGTCGTTCACGGCGACCACGGGGCGACCGCGGGACCAAGCGTCATGATCTTCCCCGGAACCGCGACGGCGAGACCCCGGCCCATGCCACGAACGCCTGCCGTAAGGACTCGGCGGAGGCGAACCCGCACCGCCGGGCGATGGCCGCGACCGGCTCACGGGTCGCGGTGAGCAGTTGCGAGGCCGCTTCGAGGCGCGCGTCGCGGACCACCCGCGAGGGGGTCCGGCCGACGCACTCGACGAACAGCCTGCTCAGATGCCGCTCGCTCACCCCGGCGAGCGCGGCCAGGCGGGCGACGCTGAGGTCCTCGTCGAAGTGGCTGACCACGTAGTCGATGGTCCGCCGGACCAGGACCTGGTCGGAGTGCGGAATCCTGTTGAACAGGCTCACCTGCGCCTGATTCCCGGGGCGTTTCAGGTAGGTGACCATGCCCATGGCCACGCGACGGGCGAGTTCGGACCCGTGGTCCTCCTCGATGAAGGACAGCGTGAGATCCAGAGAAGCCGTGACCCCGCCCGACGTCGCGACGCTGCCGTCCCGGACGAAGATCGGCGCGGGATCGACCCGCACCTGCGGGAAGCGGGTGGCGAGCCGTCCGGCCTCGTACCAGTGCGTGGTGGCCCGGCGGTTGTCGAGCAACCCGGCGGCGGCCAGCACGGTCGCCCCGGTGCACACCGACGCGACCCGCCGCGACAGCCTGGCGAGCCGTACGACCTGGCTGACGAACCGAGGGTTGGCGGCGGCGGTCTCGTGCCCCTGGCCACCAGAGACGATCAGGGTGTCGATAGGGCCGTCCATCGTGTCGATCCGGCCCTGCCCGGGCAACTCGAGTCCGGAGTCGCACCGCACGGGCCGGCCCATCGGGGTCGCGAACACCACCTGGTACGCCGGGTCGGCCCCCTGCCGGTTGGCGTAGTCGAAACCGGTCGTCACACACGCGACGTCGACGAGCTCGATGCCGTCGAAACCAACGACGACGACCAGCCGTCCCACCATGGCTACACCATATGGGCGGGCGACGGGGACATGCGACAGGAATCCCAGCGAATCGGACGACGCGGCTGGGTGTCGGCCCATGTCATCGGTCCAGCAGAGGGGATGGGTGCCGGCCTTCCGGCTTGAGGCTCGCGCGGCGCTCGCTCCTGCGAATATCGCACACTGATGTGGTGGACGACGTGGCAGAGCTGTTGGACCGCATCTGGCGGACGGACGCGGCCGGCATGCTCGGTGCGCTCAGCCGGCGGCTCGGCGACTTCGACCGGGCAGAAGAGGCGCTGTCGGACGCGCTGGCCGAGGCTCTCAAGCGCTGGCCCGACGAGGGAGTGCCGCGGAGTCCCACCGGTTGGCTGGTCACCACGGGCTGGCGCAAGGCGCTGGATCGGCTACGCCGCGACGCCGTCGGTCGCGAGAAGCTGGCACGGGTGGCCGCGGAAGCGCCGCCGGAACCGGGTGCGGACGATCGGCTCGCCATGATTTTCGGGTGTTGCCATCCAGATCTCGCCGAGCCGGCCCGGGTCGCGCTGACGCTGTACGCCGTCGGCGGCCTGAGTACGGACGAGATCGCCGCCGCGTTCCTGGTGCCGGTGCCGACGATGGCGCAGCGGCTTTCCCGGGCCAAGCGTCGGCTGCGGGAGCGCGGTATCCGGTTCGAGGTGCCACAGCCGCATGAGTACGTCGACCGGTTACCGGCCGTGCTCGCGGTCATCTACCTCGTTTTCAACGAGGGGTATCTGTCCGGTGGCCGCTCCGCCCAGCGGCGCGAGTTGGCCCGCGAGGGGGTCGAGCTGGCATGCCGGCTCGCCGAGCTACTGCCCCGCGAGCCGGAGGCCGCGGGCCTGGCGGCGTTGCTGGAACTGCACCATGCCCGCGCCGACGCGCGGTTCGACTCGTGGGGTCGCATCGTGCTGCTCGAACAGCAGGACCGGCGGCTGTGGGACAAGGCGGCGATCGGACGGGCGGTGCTGCGGTTGCGGGCGGCGGTGCGCCAGGGCCGGCCCGGGTCCTACCAACTGCAGGCCGGTATCGCCGCGCTACACGCCCTGGCCACCTCGTACGAGGCCACCGACTGGGCCGACGTGAGGGCACTGTACGACCGGCTGTACACGCTGGGCCCGTCGCCGGTGGTGCTGCTGAACCGGGCGGTGGCCACACGGTTCGCGGTGGGGCCTGCCCCGGCGCTGGACGAGGTCGACGCGCTCGGGGCGCGGTTCGCCGGTTACCACCTGTGGCACGCCGCCCGGGCCGATCTGCTGACCACGCTCGACCGTCCGGCCGAGGCGCTGACGGCGGCGGAGCGGGCTCTGGAGTTGGCGAAGAACCCGGCCGAACGGGAGCTGATGTCGCGCCGGGTGGGGGAGCTGAGGCGCCGCCTGTGAGACCGGCGCCCAGCACCACCGCTACTCGCGGTTCGTCACCGGACGGACCTCCAGCGCGCTCATCCCGGCAGTGAGCGGCCAGGTGGCCGCGATCCGCCCGGCTTCGTCGATGTCGTCGCACTCCAGCATGACGATCGCGCCGATGACCTCCTTGAGCTCCAGATATGGCCCGTCTGTGATCACCGGTTGACCGTTAACGTCGGCGCGCACCGTCTTCGCCGTGTCCCGGGGCCGCAGTTCGGCACCGCCATCGGCGATCTTGCCGGTCGGCTGCCACCGCTCGTACCACTCGTAGATCCGCTCCATCGTCTCCTGCTCCTCGGCAGGGGAGAGCGCACCCCACTCGCGATCGTCGCCGAAGATCAGCATCGCGTACCTCATCGTTGCTCCTCGTGGTCGGAAGGGCTGTGTCGTACGGGTGACGAACGGCCGCCACCGGTTTTCGACAGGTTCCGCCGAATTTCCTGCCCGGGTTCCGGTGTCCGATTGCGCGGCCCCTCCGGTGTCGGAGGGGCCGCACCTGTTCCTTCGCCGGTCGGGCCTCGAGGAAGCGTTGCCGGTCAGACCACGGTGCAGGCGATGCCGTTGAGGGTGAAGGCGGTCGGCTTGGCGGTGTTGCCGGTGTGGTTGGCCTGGAAGCCGATGTCGATGGTGGCTCCGGGGGCGAGCGTGGCGTTGTGGCTGACGTTGACGGCGCTCACCTGGCCGCTGGAGGGCGAGTAGGTGGCGTTCCAGCCGGAGGTGATGGACTGGCCGGAGGGCAGGGTGAAGACCAGCGTCCAGCCGTTGATCGTCGTGTTTCCGGTGTTGGTGATGCTGATGTTGGCGGTGAAGCCGTTGTTCCAGGAGTTCATCGTGTAGGCGATCCGGGGCGCCGTCCCGCCACCGGGGGTGGGGCTGACGGTGGGGGTCGGGGTGGGCGTGGGGTCAGGGGTGTTGGTCACGCCGGTCACGAAGGTCATCATGCTTCTGGCGGGAAGCGTGACGGTGAGGGAGCCGTTCGACATGGTGGTCGTTCCCTGGGGTGCGACGGTCCTGCTCGCGTCGGTGAGCCAGGACGAGACGCTGGACGATCCGGTGGTGTTCGACACGGTGAACTGCTGACTCACCGCGGAGGTGTTCTTGTTGACGACGACGATGACCGTGGAGTTACCGCCCCGGTACGCCGAGACGTAGACGTTCGACGCCGGGTTCGCGGTCGCGTCGACCCGCACGTATCCGGGGCGGACGAACCTGGCGAAGTGCGCCATCATCGCGCCGCGCTTGCTGATCTGGCCGTCCTCGCGCATGGGGCCGTAGCTGCGCCGGATGTACCACCAGATGTACGCCTGGAACTCGGCGTCCACCATGGCGCGGTGGATGTGCTCTCCGACGTCGAGCGCCTGGGGCCAGAGGTCCGCCGAGTCGCTGCTGTTGGGGTGGTAGACCTCGGTCATCCAGAGTTCTTTGCCCGCGCCCTTCTGCTTGAAGAGGGGGTAGGGGAAATTGGAGAACTGCGTGCCGTAGAGGTGGGCGCCGAGGATGTCCATGTTGGCGAGCGCGGTGGAGTCGTTGAGGATCGGGTCCGAGATGTTCTTCAGATACTGGAAGGACTCGGGCGCGATCACCTTGGTGTTGATCGAGCCGGCGTTCTCCCGCATGAATTTGAGGATCTCCGCGGGGGTCCACCACGTCCAGTCGTGCGCGTAATCGGGCTCGTTCTGCACTGAGATGGCGTACAGGTTCACGCCGTTGTTCCGCATGTGCGTGTTGAAGTCGTTCAGGTGCTGGGCGTAGGCCGCGTACATGTTGGCCCTGAGGCGTTTCGCGTTGGTCTGGCTGCCGCGGGTAAATGTCTCGATCATGTTGGCGGGGGGATTCCACGGCGACGCGATGACGGAGGCCCCGAGTTCGATCGCGCGCTTCGCCGTCGCCACGTCACGGCTCCAGTCCGCCTGGTTCTCGGGGACGGGGATTCTCAGCACGGAGAACCCGAGCCGGCCCTCGCCGGTGCCGAACGCCGTTTCCCGCTGGGCGGCCGTGAGGTCGCCGATCCAGGCCGCGAAGGTCATGCCGCCGAAGCCGCGGATCGTCTGCCGCTGCGCCGACGGGTTGATGACCGCCGTTGCGGCGGTGGCCTCCGTGGCCGCGACGACGGAGGCCGCGCCGAGGACCGGCAGGGCTCCCAGCGTGGTCAGGACGGCCCTGCGGCTCAGCGGGTTTCGCTCGCCGTTCTCGGGCTCGTCGTGGTTCTGTGTCATGTCTCCTCCTCGTGGCTGTGGATGCCGATCCGCGCCTTCTCGGTCCCGTCGGCGCCGGTCTTCGGTGCCGACGGGATGATTCCTGGTCGTTTCGGTGTCGATCGGCTCCCACGATTGTTAGCGTTAACATTTCCTCGCGTGGACCGGCACGCGAGTGCGACGGGAATGCGGATCGCTCACGTGGTCGCGCGGAGGGGTGATACTCCGGCGGAGTCTGACCCGGCCCTCGGCGGGGGGCAAGCACGAGACAGGCCGAATAACAGTGAACTGTAGAAATGCCTCGCCGAGCGTGAAAATTTCAGGTTAAAAATCTGCGGCCTCGCGTCTGTTCCGCCGTCGAAGATCGTCATATGCTGAGCCCCTCAGGCAAAGCGGATGGCAAGACACCCCCCCAAAAGTGCTTTCCTGGGTGATCACCCGAGTGGCGAAGCCTCCGGGAGAGGTCGGACGACGGTGGGCCGCCGTGGAACCGCACCTCCACCGGACGGTTCGGAAACCATCCGCATCACATGACCGTGCTGGAGAGCATGTGCCTGTCTTGAGCAGCCCTTGGCGGGCTCCGGTCGTCCTGGCGTACGCGACCTTCGTACTGGCCGGGTTGAACGCCGGTGTGGGCGGAGTGCTGCTGCCCACGCTGATCGGTGACTACGGCGTCGACATGACGACGATCGGCATCACCTTCTTCGTCTCCTCCGCCGGGTTCATGCTCGCCGGATCCACCACGGGCCCGCTGCTCGAACGCCTCGGTACGCGCCTCTCCCTCGCCGTCGCCGGCGGCCTGTACGTGATATCCACGCTGTACATGGCGACCCGTCCCCCGTTCGCGGCCTTCGTGGCGGTGCAACTGCTGGTCGGTTACGGCACCGGCGTGCTGGAGTCGGTGCTCAACGCCTATCTCGCGGAGCTGCCCTCGGCCACGACGCTGCTCAACCGCCTGCACGCGTTCTTCGGTGTCGGCGCGCTGCTCGGTCCGTTGCTGGCCGCCTGGACGCTCACCTTCCTGCCGTGGACCGCCGTGTGGCTGGTGCTCGCGTTGGCGTGCCTGCCGCTGCTGGCCGGTTTCCTGGTCGCCTATCCCAGGCGCACCGCCGACGTCGCCGATGCCCTCGATGCCTCCGTGAAGCCTGGCGTGCCTGTGCCTCCGGCGGTCCCCGAGCCCTCCGTGAGGCCCGGCGCCCCGTCGTCCGAGCCCTCCGCCAAAGAGGAGGCCCCGTATCCGGACCCCCCGGTGCCTTCGGCGGGTCTCCTGGGTTCCGAACCGGAGCGGAGCGGTCTGCTCACCTCCGTGCTGCGTACGCCCGCGGTGGTGCTCGCCTCGGTGTTCCTCGCCGTGTACGTCGGCCTGGAGATCAGCGTGGGCAACTGGGGGTTCACCTTCCTGGTGGAGGAGCACGCGCAGACCGGTCTCACCGCCGGCTACATCGCCAGCGGTTACTGGCTCGGGCTGACCCTGGGGCGGTTCCTGATCAGTCCGGTCGCCACCAGGGTGGGGCTGACCGCGGTCGGCATGACCTACGTCTGCCTGGTCGGCGTGACGGCGAGCACGGTGCTCACCTGGGTGGCGCCGGGAGTGGTCGTGGCGACCGCCGGTTTCCTCCTGCTCGGCTTCTTCCTCGGGCCCGTCTTCCCGACGGCGATGGCGGTGGTGCCCACCCTGACCACAGCCCGGCTGGTGCCGACGGCCATCGGCATCATGAACGGGGTGTCGGTCATCGGCGGTGCGGCGCTTCCCTGGCTGACCGGTGCCATCGGGCAGAGCGTCGGGATCTGGACCCTGATGCCCGCTGTCGTGCTCCTCGCCCTGCTGCAACTCGCCCTCTGGCGGACGATCGTCGCCCGGATGGCTCCTGCCTGATCCGGCACCGGAGCGAGTTCCCCGAGGCGAACAGCACCCGTACGGCCTCACACGGTGATAACGATCTTCGCTCGCGCGTGCTCCTCGCTGAAGTACCGCATCGCCTCGGGGAGCTCGCTCAGCGGGTAGGTCTTCTCGACCGCGGGTGTGATCCGCCCGGACTCGATCAGATCCTTGAGATCGACGAGGCTCTCCCGGCTTCGCATCGCCATGCACGGGCGCAGGTTCTGCCGTACGAACGGCGCCAGCACCAGCGCCCCCAGGAGCCGGAGCACCGGACCGAAACAGCGCCCGCCTTTCGAGCTGGACAGTACGAGGGTCCCGCCGGGGCTCAACGCGCGCCTGCAGTCGGAGAGCGAGTGGTTTCCCGCCAGGTCGAAGATGAGGTCGTAACGTCGGCCGCTCCTGGTGAAGTCCTCCCGGGTGTAGTCGACGACATGGTCGGCACCGAGCGAACGGACCAGCTCCATGTTTCTGGTGCTGCACACCCCGGTCACCTCCGCCCCGTACGACGCGGCGATCTGTACGGCGAAGGTGCCCACGCCGCCCGACGCCCCGTTGATCAGGACCTTCTGCCCGGCCTTTATCCCGCCACGGTCGCGGAGACCGTGCAGTGCGGTGTTTCCCGCGCAGGGGACGGCGGCCGCCTGTTCGAAGGTGAGGTTGGCAGGCTTCGGGCACGGCAGGTCCTCGGGGACGCGGACGTACTCGGCGAAGCCTCCGCCGTTGACCTCGACGTACACCTCGTCGCCCGGCCGCAGGCGCGTCACGTTCCTGCCGACGGCCTCGACCTCTCCGGCGATGTCGCGGCCGGGGACCTTCTGCTTCGGCGTGGGCAGCCCGAACACGAGGCGGCCGAGGTACGGCACGCCCGTTATGGTCGCCAGGTCGCCGTGGTTCACCGACGCCGCGCGAACGCGCACCAATACCTCGTCGTCGCCGGGCACCGGCTTGTCGATCTCGTCGAGTCTCAGGACGCCGGAGAGGCCGTACCTCTCCTGGGTGATCGCTTTCATCGTGTCCTTCTTCTGGGTGGTGGGCCTGTTCATGGGGAGTCCTCCTGGTGGGCGACCGGTGGTGAAGCAGGAACCCTCACGGGTGACCGTGGGGAATCCCCTCCCTTCTGGGAGGGGAGGAGGTCATTCGACGGTCCGCAGGATCTGCTCGATCGAGGTCGCGCGCGCTCGCACGTCGGAGAGCTCGGTCGACATCCGCTGCTGGGCGTCCATGGTGTTCTCGGCGAGTTGCTCGTAGCGGCGTACCAGCTGTCGCAGGTCCTCCTGGACGGTGGCGGATATCTTCAGCTTGCGGAACTCGTGCACCGTCGCCGCGGTGCCGATGAGCAGGATCAGGGCGAGGAATGACAGGCCCAGGATCAGGACCGTGCCAGGCCAGGTCGTCGCGTCCATTCAGGACTTCTCCTTGGGGGCGGGACCCTTCTCGGGGTCCGATCGGGTGAGGGTCTGGACCGCCTCGGCCAAGGTCGAGGCGGTGAGGCGCAGGTGGAAGTCCGTGACCTCGTAGTACTTCATGGCCTTGCCGTCCTCCGAGAGCTCAAGGCTGCCGACGACCAGCCCGGCCGCCTCCAGCCGCTGCAGGTGCATGTGCAGGAGGGGGCGGCTGATTCCGATGTCGCGGGCCAGGTGGCTCACGTAGTCACGCCCGTCGGCGAGCCTCGCGACGATGCGCAGCCGCAGCGGGTTGGCGAGCGCCGCGAGCACCACGACCAGTTCGTCGCCGGTCGGCACGGCCCCTGTCATGACGCTCCTTCACCTGTAATAATTTTCTTACAGGTGAAATATAACTCATGCATGCCGATCCGACCAGAGTCGATGGTGTCGATGACCGTGAACTCGTACTCGCAGGGCCGCCGGCGACGGCGGCACGCATACGGCGCGGAGGGTCTCGTCGATCCGGGCGATGATCGACGAGACCCTCCGCGCCGTTGGGGTCACCGGGGAAGAAGCCGGTGAAGATCTCCGACGCCGTCGTCACATGACGGCGTCGTCCGAGGCGGGCGGCGAAGAATTCGCCGCCTGTGGTCAGGCGAGGTACACCTCCAGGTCAGGCACGGTGCACCTCGAACAGGAAGCAGCCGAACTCCACCGCCCGTACGTGCACCAGCGCCACGCCCGGGTCCGCGAACTGCTCCGCCAGGACGGCCTCCGCCGTGGCGGCGTCGAGGCTGAGGTGGCGGTCCACCAGCCGTCCGCCGAGAATGTTGCCGACCGCGTCGTAGGCGCGGAAGACCCGCCGCTCGCCGCACATCTCGACGGGAAAACCCGTCCCGCCGGGTCCCTCGCACTGCGCGGCGTGCACGAACACCGGGCCCAGCTCCTCGTACGGGCCGGGATCGCCCCCGGTCCGTGCCGCCCACCTGCGCAATGGCGCGTACGCGAGCAGGGCGAGCCGCTCGCCCGGCAGGCTGCGACGCAGGCAGCATCGCAGCGGAGCGCCTCCCTCGGTGTCGGTGACCACGCGGGGCGGGCGCCCGGCGTCGTCGCGGACACGCAGCTCGGCGGCGACCTCGGCTTCGATGGCGAGCGTACGAAGAGTACTCATGGATCCATGCTCGGCCGCGCCGAGGCGGCACGCTGGCGGAAATCGGCCGTCGTCGTGGGCTCCGCTGCCGCCCCTTCGCGCGGCCGGCCGATTTCTCGGTGCGGCTTTCTCGGTGCGGCGGACGTGCGAGGGCGTGCCCGCGGGGGCGGGCACGCCGATCAGCGGCGGGCGGGCACGAGAGGAACGATCAGTGCCCCTTGACGGCCACCACGTTGTACGGGGTCGTCGGGGTGGGGGTCGTGGTGAAACGGGCGTTGGGGAGATAGAGGCGGTCGCGGAAGGAGGCGACGGTGGTGGGAACGTCGAAGCGTTCGTCGACGAGTTTGCGGACCACCTTCCCTGAGGTGGCGGCGCGGTCCAGGGAGAGGGAGGTGAGGAGGTTCAGGCGGTTCTGTACGACGTGGAGGGTACGGCCCTCCAGCAGCAGGCCGTCCCCGCCTTCCAGGGACTCGGCGCCGATGTCCACCAGGGTGGCGACTCCGGTCGAGGGGTCGACGCGGAACAGCCTGCCGGTGTTGGACTGCACGACGAGCAGGCCCTTGCCGTCGGGGGTCTGGGCGATGCCGTTGGCGTTGTTGCCGGTCGTGTAGACGATGTCCCCGCTCAGCGGCACCTTCGCCGCCTGGGACGGCAGCGCTCCCCCGCGCCCGAACGGCAGCCTGTACAGCACGGGGTTGGCCGAGTCGGTGAAGTACGCCGCGTCGCGGGTGAGCACGACGTCGTTGACGAACGCGGCGCCGGTGGTGAGCCGGTAGCTCGCGAGCACCTTGCCGGTGCGGGTGTCGATCACGCGGGCGTCGCCGCCCGTGCCGCCGGCGACGAACAGCCGCCCGCGCGGGTCGACCTTGAGACCGAGCGACGGGGTGCCGGGTCCCGGATTGATGATCCGGCCTTTCCCGGTGCGCAGGTCGGCCCGGTAGATCGCGCCGGTCCCGCGCGAGCCGAAGTACGCGGACGGCCCCGGGCCGATGGCGATCCCTTCCGGCTGGAAACCGTCGGGAAGGGAGAACTCGGTGGGATAGGCCGGCTTCGCGGAGGAGGCGGAGGCCGGGGAGTCGCCGGTCCCGGCTCCGGTCTCGGCCGCCACCGGGGGCGGGACCGCCACGAGTATGGCCAGGACCCCTGCCGCGATAGATATCGCCTTCATTGGGAAACATCCCATCTGTCGCGAATGCGATGGTCTATCGGGATGCCCGGTCGGATGATGGATCTAACGTACGACGCCCGGTTCGCTCCCGTCCTTGGATAGCGTCGAGGTCATGCGGCTTCATGTGGGATGCGCGATGTGGACCCTCAAGTCATGGCAGGGGACCTTCCTGCCCCACCCGCTCCCGCCGGGAGAGCGCCTGCGGGCCTACGCGTCCTGGTGCAACGCGGTGGAGGGCAACACGACGTTCTACGCGACACCGTCGAGGAGCACGGTGGAGTCGTGGGCGCGGCAGACCGCGCCCGACTTCCGGCTGGTGGTGAAGCTGCCCAAGTCGATCACGCACGAGAGGCGCCTCACCGGCGTCGACGAGGAGGTCCGGTCGTTCCTGGAGACGATCGAGCCACTCGGGCCGCGAGCCCACGCCCTCTGGATCCAGCTGCCGGGGTCGTTCGCCCCGACCGACCTCGGCACCCTCGCCGCTTTTCTGCACCGGCTCCCTCGTTCGCACAGGTACGCCGTCGAGGTCCGCCACCGCGCGTTCTTCGACGACGCGCGGTCCGCGCGGCTTCTCGAAGGGGTTCTCGCCGGTGTCGGCGCCGAGTGGGTGCCCTTCGACACCACGACGCTCTTCCGGAGCCCTCCGACCAGCGACACCGAACGGGAGGCGTGGTCGAGGAAGCCCCGGATGCCGCTCCGGTCGGTCGCCCTCACCGACCGGCCGATCGTCCGCTACCTCGGCAGGGACGACACCGAGAGCACGATCGAGGGCTGGCAGCACTGGATCGGCACGGTCACCGGTTGGCTGCGCGAGGGCCGCTCGCCGACCGTGTTCGTGCACACCCCCGACAACGCCGACGCGCTCACACTCGCCCGTCGCTTCCACGACGACGTACGGGCCCTGCTGCCGGAGGTCGAGCCGCTGCCCGAGCCCATGCCCGCCGAGCCGCTCACCCTCTTCTGACCGGCCCGGGCTGCCGCAGCACGACGAGCGCGACGGTGAAGGCGGCGAGGAGCAGGGCGGCGGCGACACCGAAGGCGAGGTGGTAGCCGCCGGTGAGCGCGGAGGCCGTGCTCTCTCCCGCCGAGAGCAGTTCCTCGGTACGCCGGGCGGCCAGCGTGGACAGCACCGCGACGCCGACGGCCATGCCGATCTGCTGGGTGGTGTTGAACAGCCCGGACGCCAGGCCCGCGTCGTCGGCCCCCGCGCCGGACATGCCGAGCGTGGTGAGTGCCGGGAGCACCAGCCCGCCGCCCGCGATGAGCAGCATCACCGGGAGCAGGTCGGTGACGTAGTTCGCGTTCACCGGTACGCGGGTGAGCCAGCACATCGCGCAGAACAGGAGCACCAGGCCCGCGAGCAGGACGGCGCGCTCGCCGAAACGGGTGTTGAGCCGGGCGGAGAGGAACAGGGACACGCCGCCGATCGCCACCGCCGCGGGGAGCATCGCGAGGCCGGTGTCGAGGGCGCCGTAGCCGAGGACCCGCTGCATGTAGAGCGCGACGATGATCTGGAAGGCGAACATGGCCGACAGCGTCAGGATCTGGGCGAGGTTCGCGCCCGACACGTTGCGCGAGCGGAGGATCCGCAGCGGCATCAGCGGGGTCCTCGCGGTCGCCTGGCGGACGAGGAACGCGGCGAGCAGGGCGATCGAGACCGCGCCGAGGCCGAGGGTGTGGGTGGCGAGCCAGCCGTACTCCTCGATCTTGACCACGGTGTAGAGGCCCAGCATCAGCCCGCCGGTGACCAGTACGGCGCCGAGGACGTCGGCTCCGGCGGCGAGCCCGATCCCGGGCTCGCCCGGCAGCGCCCGGATCGCGAGCGCGATCGTGACCAGCCCGATCGGCAGGTTGATGAAGAAGATCCAGTGCCAGCTGAGCGCGTCGGTGAGGACCCCGCCCAGGACCTGGCCGATCGAGGCTCCGGCGGCGCCGGTGAAGCTGAAGACGCCGATCGCCTTCGCACGCTCCCCGGGCTCGGTGAACAGCGTCACCAGGATGCCCAGCACGACCGCCGAGGCCATCGCGCTGCCGACGCCCTGCAGGAACCGGGCGGTGATCAGCATGCCGGGCCCTGTGGACAGTCCGGCCAGGAGCGACGCGGCGGCGAAGACCGTGTTCCCCGCGAGGAACATGGTCTTGCGGCCGATGAGGTCGCCCAGCCGGCCGGCGAGGAGGAGCAGCCCGCCGAAGGCGATGAGGTAGGCGTTGACGGTCCAGCTGAGCCCGGCGGGCGAGAAGCCCAGGTCCGCCTGGATGGTCGGCATCGCCACGGTCACGATGCTGCCGTCCAGGATCGTCATCAACATCGCGGCGGACAGCACGGCGAGCGCCGTCCAGCGCGAGGGAGACGTATCGGCGGGGCGTGCGGAAGGTGCGGTACGCGACATGGGGTCGCCTCCTGTTCAGGGGGAACAGGAGAGACCGTAGCAGATAGTTTTGTTGTAGACGATCCTCTATGGATTCACTTTGTGCGCTGCCGTGCCCGCCGGACTCCCTGCGGTGCCTCCACGGGGGTGGCGAGATGTCCGGCCACCAGGCGCTTCAAGGCTCGTACGAGCACCTCGCCCTCGTCTCCCGGCAGCGCGGCCAGGGCCGCCCTGTGCACGCCGTCGACGATCTCCTGGCTCTGCCGCGCGACCTGCGCGCCCTTCTCGGTGACCGCGATGATCCGGGCCCGCCGATCCGTGCTCGACGGGCGGCGCTCGGCGAGGCCCGCCTTCTCCAGGGCGTCGACCGTGACCACCATCGTGGTCTTGTCCATGTCGCCGAGCTCGGCGAGCTGGATCTGCGTGCGCTCCTCCTCCAGGGCGTGGACCAGCACGCAGTGCATCCGTGCGGTGAGCCCGATCTCGGCGAGCGCCGCCGCCATCCGGGTCCGCAGGACATGGCCGGCGTGGTCCAGCAGGAAGGAGAGATCCGGCTCGGTACGGGCGGGTGCCATCGCGGTCATGCTCCTCACCATAGCCAACCGGTACCGTTCCGGATTATCCGCAAGCGGACGCACCCGCCGGGCCCCGGCCGACCGCGTTCGCCCGGCGAAGTCCCGTCGCGGTCCGCAGTCCCGCAGGGGGCCTGCCGGAAACGAGGCGAGAAAGGCACGGCCGGCGGGCGCGAACGGCCCCGGTTCTCCACGCGCGTCGTGATCGACGAGGGGTTGATCCTGACACGGTGGCAGGGCGTAGAACGGAACCATGAGCAGCGACACACTCAACGACCGTCTCGCCCTGGCCGTGAAGCAGGGCCGGGTGCCCGACCTCCACGGCGTGGTCGCCGTCCGCCACGGCCAGGTGATCCTTGAGCACTACGGCGAGGGCGAGGACTTCAAGCTGAACGAGCCGCTCGGCCGGGTGCGCTTCACGCCCGACACGCTCCACGACCTCCGCTCGATCACCAAGAGCGTCGTCGGACTCCTGTACGGCATCGCCCTGGCCGACGGCGAGGTGCCGGAGCCGCGCGAGCCACTGCTCCGGCACTTCCCCGAATACTCGGACCTCCCGCAGGATCCCCGGCGCGCCGCGCTCACGGTCGAGCACGCCCTCACCATGACGCTCGGCCTGGAGTGGGACGAGAGCGCCCCCTACACGAGCACGGCGAACAGTGAGATCGCGATGGAGTTGTCCCCCGACCGGTTCCGCTACGTCCTGGAGCAGCGCATCGTGGAGGAGCCGGGCACGAAATGGTCCTACTGTGGAGGCGCTTCCGCGCTGGTGGCGCGGCTCATCGCGAAGGGCACCGGACGGGCGCTGGAGGACTACGCGCGTACCAGGCTGTTCGAACCGCTGGGGATCACGCGCTTCGAGTGGTCGTCCGGCGAGGACGGGACGGCGATGGCCGCCGCCGGGCTGCGGCTCACCCCCCGCGACCTTCTCGCGATCGGGCGGCTCGTGCTCGAAGGGGGTGGCGACGTCGTCCCCTCGTCCTGGCTGAAGACGGCCCTGCACCCGCACGTGCGGATCGCCGAGGACCTCCACTACGGCTACCACTGGTATTCGGGCGACACGTGGAAGGGAGGGTCGGGCAACGGCGGTCAGGTGATCTACGTGGCGCCCGCGCTGGACCTGGTCGTCGCCATCACCGGAGGGCAGTACAACACGCGCGATCGCTCGATGACCTCGATCGTGCTCGAAGAGGTGATCCTGGAGGGGATCAGGTCCTGAAGACACGCCCGTGGGTGATGTCGATCGCCGGACGCCGCCAGGTGGCCGGGGAGTCGGGGACGTGTTCGACCGTGGGTCCGTCGGCTCGCCGGGGCGTTCTCGTCCGGCCACCGGAGGGCGCGTCGAATGTGCGCGACAGCGTCCCTCCACGCAGGGAAGTGCGTCAGGGATTCTTCGCCCGCGGCCGCTGCGTGATCGTGTTCCTCACGATCCACAGGACGCTCTGGTGGATCGCCACCCCGGCGGAGACGTTGAGCACTCCCAGCGCGGCCGCCGTCATGAGTGACCCGTCGAGCCCGATCGCGTCGCCGGCCAGGAGCACCACGGGCCAGAACACGGCGGCGGCGAGGAGGGAGGCGCGCCACCAGCGCCCGAAGACCAGGCCGAACAGGATCATGGTTGGTATCACGATGCACGCCCTTCGGAATGATCAGCCGACATCCTCATCATCACCTCGGGACATCGGTTCTAAGCTTCCGAGATCGGCTCGATCGGCGTACAGGCCGGGATTTTCGCGGCGGAACCGGCGCGGGGCGCCCGCACGGCTCGTCGCCAGGTGTCCGCGCGCAGGTGGGGGCGCATCGCGAGCCGGGCCAGGCCCGCTCGGCTTGTCACAGGCGCCCGCACCCACCCGGCCACGACCTCCCCGCTCCGATGCGCCCGCACGCTCACCGGCGGCCACCGGTGTCACCTCCCGTCCGCCGGCCGGTGGAGCGCCCTGGACGCGAGGATTTCTTGGACGAGCGGTGCGGAGCCTCGACAGGTCGTGCCTTCGGGATTCGCGGGCGCCGCTCCCCACGAACCCTCATCGCACGTCCGGTGGGAGCCTCCGGGCGGCGGACGTACACCGGAGTCCCCGGCTGAAGGAACCGGTAGAGGTCGAGGGCGTTGTGCAGCGGGACCCGGACGCACCCGTGGGACGCGGGGAAGCGGGGGACGAGGGTGGAACCGTGGATCGCGATGCCGCCGTTGAAGTAGACGGGATAGAACATCGCCCCGAGGATCCCCGTGGACCAGCCGGGGACCCGAACCCCCACCCGATAGTCGCCGACCGGGGTCGAGGCGAACCCGCAGTGGCCCTTCTCGCAGTACGGCCTGCGGGCGCCGGTGGAGATGTGGGTCACCAGCACGGGTTTCCCGTCTCTCCACGCGACGAGGAGTCGGCGCCGCAGATCGATCTCGGCCCTTTCCCGCTCCCCGTACGTCACCAGGGGCCTGATCCGGCGAGGGCGCAGGAGGGCCTGCCAGGTCGGCAGGTCGATTCTGTCGACGGGTTTCAATCCGTTCGCTTTCTGGAACGCCCATACGGTCATTCGCAGAGCGGAGTCGTACAGAGGGCTGAGATTCCCCGGGGAAAATCCCAGATCCTTGAGTCTTTTCTTCGCGTTGTGCACCTCCATTCCCCTGCTGCCCGTTCTGAGGACCGTGAATTGATCCGGGAGGGGGAGGTGCCGGGAGTCGGGGGTGGGGTCGGCCACGGCGGGTGCGATGCCGAAGGGGAGGGTTGTGGTCAGGGCGAAGACGGTGCCGGTGATCAGGGAACGTCGAACTGTGCTTCGCATGGTGTGACGTCTATCCGCTGTCGGGCGTGACCAACCCTTTGACATTACTTGCCGGAGAGTGAGACTTGTACATCCGCATGCGATTCACGGGTTATCTCGGCTGGATTTTCTCGGGTAAATATTCATATATGCCCCGGTGGCGTTATGCGACGATATCAATTAGATATTTCGGAAAACGTTCACCGGGTGCGCGTGGCGGGCCGTCCGGTCGCGAGTGCGGAAGCCAAGCGTCTCCCATCGCCGTGCGGACATCGGATGCCTCTCACCGAGCGGGAGCTCCCGGCGGCCTCCGCTTCCTCCGTGGCCGGGCGGTCATCGGATGTCCCGCCCCGGGAGTGACGTCTCCTGCCCCTCGGGAGCGGGTGCGATCCGCCGAGACCGTCCTGGCCGCCGGGCGAAGCGTATTGATTCACGTGAAACCTTCGCCGACGTCCGGGGAGGTCATCGGTCACGGTCCACCCGTCCGGTCCACCCGTCCTGCCTGCTCGGCCGGCTCCGTTCGGCTCGCCTGCTTGGCTCGCTCGCGCGGCCCGGCCCGCCACGTCCGAAGCCGAGCGGTCAGCTCAGCCTGATGATCCCCTTGGAGACCTTGATCTTCTTGCGGGCCAACGGCCGCTTGGCGGGGCCTCTGGCCACCGAGCCGTCGGCGATCCTGAATTTGCTGCCGTGGCAGGGGCAGTTGATGGTCCCGCCGCGGACGGTGGCGACGGTGCAGCCCTGGTGCGTGCACTTCGCGCTGAAGGCACGGAAGGTGCCCTTCACCGGCTGGGTGACCACCCATGTTCCCTTGATGATCCGGCCGCCGCCGACGGGGATGCCGCTCGTCTTGGCGAGGATGGGACCTGCGGTCTCCTCGGACTCCTGGGTCTCCGAGGATGCCTGGGCGGGGCGTACCCATGTGGCGGCCGACGCGATCACGGCGGCGGCGCCGCCCGCGAGACCTCGGAAGATCATCAGTCGACGGGTTGGGGCGGGCATGGTGGGCCTCCTGGGGAGTGAAGGGCGCCGTGATAGATCACCTGTGGGGTTCATATCACAGGAAAACGGGCCTGTAGCCAGGCTTCGCGATCTTTCCCCGCGACGCGCAGGCTTCCACCGTGCCGTACCGCGATGTCCCTCGCGATGGCGAGCCCGAGCCCCGCACCGCCCGCGTCCCTGTCCCTGGCCTCGTCCAGCCGGGTGAAACGGTCGAAGACCGCCTCGTGGTGCTCGGCGGGAATGCCCGGCCCGTCGTCGCGCACGTCGAGCACCGCCTCGCCGCCGTCCACGGCCAGCCGGACGGTGACCGTGGAACCCGCGTGGCGTACCGCGTTGTCCACCAGATTGGCCACCAGGCGGCGCAGTTGGCCGGCGGAGCCCATGACCACGGTGTCGGCCGCCACCTCCAGCGTGACCTTGACCTCCGGCCTGGGCCTCGACCTGGCCGCCTCCTCGGCGGTCACCTGGCCGAGATCCACCTCCTCGTGACAGGCGGGTTCACCGGCGTCCAGGCGGGCGAGCAGGAGGAGATCGGAGGTGAGCGCCTGGATCCGCTCCACGTCGGTCAGCGCCTCGGCCGCGAGCGGCCCCGGCTGGGCCAGCTCCAGGCGGGTCCGCAGGATGGCGAGCGGGCTGCGCAGCTCGTGGGCCGCGTCGGCGACGAAGCGCTTGTGCCGGCCGACGGCCAGTTCGAGCCGGTCGAGTGTGCTGTTCATGGTCTCGGCGAGGCGGGCGATCTCGTCGCGCGATTTCGGTACGGGAACCCTTCGGTGCAGGTCGTTCGCGGTGATGTCGGCCACCTCGGCGCGGATGGCCGAGACCGGTGCCAACGCCCGGCCGACGGTGAGCCAGGTCAGGACGGCGACCAGCAGGAGCAGCGCGGGAATGCCGGGAAGCAGCAGGCCGCGCAGGGACCTCAGGGCGTCCATCGTGGGCTCCATCGATGCCCTGGCCTGCACGAACAACGTTCCGTTCGCGGTGTCCACCGGCATCGTGGCGAGGGCGAAGGAGTCACCGGACGCCCATGGCGCCGGCTCGGCGAGTTGGAACGCCGGCGCGCCCGCCACGCTCCGCAGCGCCACCGCCGGGGGTGACACCTTGTTCGCGGTGCCCTTCGCCGCCGCTTCCGAGGGCGACGCGGTGCCCTTCGCCGCCACCTCCGAGGGTGACGGGATGCCTTTCGCCGCCGCTTCCGAGGGTGACGCGGTGCCCTTCACGGCCGCTTCCGGGGGTGACGCCGCGTCCGATGTACCTTTCGCTGCCGCCGCATGGGGCGACGGCTCGTCCGCCGTGCCCCGGATGGCCACCTCCGGGGGTGACGTCGTGCCCTTCCTCTCGGACGATGGGCCCGCGACCGCCGGAGCCGGCCATACGGGGTGCGTGAAGATCTTGATGTCGGGATCGAGAAGGGTCGCCTCCGAATGCCGGAGGACCCCGGCCGCCGTTCCGGTGACGGTCACCACGGTGGCCGACGGAGCCTCGGCCGTCGCGGGAACGGCGGCCCGCGTGACGTCGATCGCCGGAACGTCGAGCATCACCGTGCCACCGGCGAGGACGTCGGCGGTCGCGGCGGCGCGGCGGGTGGCCTCGTCGGAGGCGCTGCGTGTGAGGCTCCCCGTCAGCACGCCGACGAGCACCGCCGACGCCACTCCCAGCGCGACCGCGACGATCGCGGTGGCCGCGAGGGTCGCCCGGAGTCGTACGGAAAGACGTGATGCCATCTCAGGCCTCCAACCGGTAGCCGGCGCCGCGCACGGTCACCAGTGACGAGCGGCCGAACGGAGCGTCGATCTTGCGGCGCAGCGCACTGACGTAGACCTCGATGATGTTCGGGTCACCGTCGTAGGAGAAGTCCCACGCCTGGGCCAGCAGCTCGCTCTTGGAGACGACCTCGCCCTGTCTGCGCGCCAGGCCGTGCAGGACCGCGAACTCCTTGGGCGTGAGGGAGATCTCCGTGTCGCCCCGGCGGCAGCGGAGCCCCGCCGGATCGACGGTCAGGTCGCCGACCACGATGGACACCGGCCGCGCCCCGCCGCCCCTGCGCACCAGCGCGCGCAGCCGGGCCAGCAGCACCACGTAGGAGAACGGTTTGGACAGGAAGTCGTCCGCGCCCGTGTCCAGGGCCTCGGCCTCGTCGTGCACCCCGTCCTTGGCGGTCAGCATCAGGATCGGCGTCCAGTTCTCCGCGTCGCGGAGCTTGGCGCAGACGGCGTAGCCGTTCATCCGGGGCAGCATGACGTCGAGCACGATCACGTCGTACGGGTTCTCGGTCGCCATCCACAGGCCGTCGCGCCCGTCGTACGCGACGTCGACGGCGAACCCCTCGCCTGCCAGCCCTTCCTTCAGGAGATGGGCCAGGCGTTTCTCGTCCTCAACCAGCAGCACGCGCATGCCGCTCAGACTGCCGTACCGCGCCTAAAGCCAACCTGAAGACGACTTCCGGCGCCTTCAGCCTGGGTTCAGGCAGCGGGCGGGAAGCTGTGGTCTCCGGAACCGCGGGCCGGTCCGCTTCCCGATTCGTTCATCGATCCGCCTGACATATCGATCCGTCTGACAAGGAGAACAAACACATGCGTATTCGCATGCTCGCCGCCGCCGTGGTGACCGCGGGGGCTCTGATGGCCACGCTGACCGGGGCCGCCAGTGCCGACACCCCCACCCCCGCGCCCCTTCCCAAGGATGGTGTCGCGCGGCTCGTCGACTGCGAGGGCGGCGGCAAGATAAGCCTGACGACGCGCACGCTCACCGAGGCCGAGCGCAGGGAACTGGAGAAGGGCGGAGCCGCTCTCGCGGTGCCCGCCGTCCCCGCCCCGCCGCTCGGGGAGACCGGTGAGGCCAGGAAGGCCGAAGCCGGCCGCGTCACGATCACCAAGGACTTCAGGGCGGCGAAGCCGGCCGCGGAGCCCTCCGCCCTGCCCGAGGACGTCACGGTCATGGCCGTGCCCGCCGTTCCCGCAGGGGTACCGGAGTCCGGCGAGGCGGCCACACTCTCCACGGCCGTGCCCGTCCCCGACGGGGACGCGGTCACCGAGGTGAGGGTGGCGCAGAAGTCCTCGGAGGGCGACGTGCCCACCGTCACCTGCGTCATGAAGGCCGAGGAGAAGTGACCTCGCGGGGACGCCGTGCGAGCGGAGAGGCGTCCCCGTGAAGACCTGCGAACCGGCCGGGGCATCCGTGCGGGAATGGTCCGGCCGGTTCGCAGCCGGTTGCTCGGAGGCGATCCGGGAAGCCTGGCAGGTCCGTGGCCACCGGGTCACGGAGCCACCGGGCTACAGAACCGCCGGGGACGACCTCGAGCGACCGCAGGACCGGCCCGGGAGTCCGCGCCGTACGGGGGACGGTGCGGTTCACCCTCCGGTAAGGTCTTCCATCGCTCGTGCCCGGACTCGGGAAGAACGGGCTCCGAGCGATGGAAGACCTCCCGAAAGGGACGCGGTGTTCAACCTTCGGGGAAGGACGGGTGCGGCCCCAGGGCCCAGTACTCGTACAACCCGTAGCCGATCCGGCCGTCGTACTCGAAGCGGCCGACCGCGTCGACCATGCCCCACATCTTCTGGGCGTCCTCGGGCAGCGTGTGGGTGACGCCTTGGACCACCGGGTGGGAACCCTGGTACATGCCGTGCTTCCAGTCCGATTCCAGGCCATATCCGGTGCCCACCATCAGGTGCACCGGGAGAATCGGGACGCAGTGCAGGTCGAAGGGCTTCCCGCCCGGCGGGGAGAAGGAGATCGTCGCCTCGCGCACCTCCCGGGTGCCGTCCAGGTACGTCGGGCGATACTCGGGACGGCCGAGATACTCCTCCTCACCCTCCCGCGCGGACCCGAACCCCCACACGCGCACCGCCTCCTCCAGGACTCGGCGGCCCTTCTCGTCCTCCTGGATGATGCAGAGGATGGCGTGGTCGTCGAACCGGACAGGCGTGTAGAGCCAGTAGAAAGTCCCCGCGTTGCGTGCCTGGATGCCCGGGGGCTCGGGCTCGCCGACGGGGCGGATGCCCCACGAGCGGTCGCGGGTGCCCTGCCAGCGGTCGGGGGTGACCTCGACGCGCTCGTCGCCGATCAGGATGTGCCCGGTCCACCGGCCGGTCTGGGCCATCCGCGAGGAGTCGAACACCACGCGCTCCTGCCAGCGCAGGAAGTGCCGGGGTTCGAGCGTGGCCGGTACGGTGCCCTCCCAGGTGAGGTCGAAGGACAGGCCGTGCTCCGTGGGGTCGAGCACCACCCGCAGCCGTCGCAGTCCCTCGATCACCTCGACCCTGAACGGGCCGACCCTCGTGTCCATCCGGTCGTCGCCGAGCTCCCGGGAGGCCCTGACCACGCGGTGCAGGTTCCGGTGGCGCACGCAGGCGAACGCGTCGGTGACCCCGAGGTTGGGATACTGGCCGAGACCGACGATGAGCATCAGCTCGTCGGATCCGGCGTGGCAGTTGAAGTAGTACCGGTCGTAGAAATTGCGGTCCGACGTCGTGACGTGCCGCATCACCTCGGACGACTGGTGTACGGGATGGTCGTCGAGGGGCGACAGCGTCATCGGTGCTCCTTGGGCCGGGGAACACGTTCTAACAAGTGCTTGGTGATCGGTCAACGGGTCGCCACCCGGAAGTTCGGTCAATGGGGTGCCGCGCGCAAACACGGCCGACGGGCCGCCACACGAAAGTACGGCCCGCACCTTCGCGGTGCGAGCCGTACTTTCTGCCGACGTCGTACGCCGTGATCGGTTGCGCGCCATCTCCGGGGCCGAGCGGGAGCCCGGTCATCCGAGAGGCGCGCCCCGTCCCCTAAGGGGTTCTCTTCGGCGTTTGCGACGTGTGCGACGCGTGTTCGGCCTTGGTGTCGGCAACCTTGTCGGTGACCTTGGCGCCGACCTCCTCGGCCTTCTTCACGGCGTCGTCCACCGCGCCGGAGGTCTTTCCGGCCACCGCCTCCGTCTTCTGACCCACCCACTGGGACGCGTCGGAGGCGCTCTCCTTCAGAGTGTCCGCCCACTGGTCGGCGTTCTTGCGGTACAGAACGTAGCCCGCCGCAGCGATCGCGATGCCCGTGAACAGCAGGAACATCGGTGTTTTCCTGGACTTCACGGGAGTGGGATCGATCCTCGCGGCGGCCTGGGACAGCGCGGCGCTGAGTTTCGGCGCGAGCTGCTCCTCGATCGAGTGTGCGGCGGCGTCAAGCCTCGGTGCCGCCCACCCACGTGCCACGATGATCTTCTCGCTCGCCATGCCGCGGGCCTGGCCGGCCACTTCACGGGCCTGACCGGCCATCTCACGGGCTTGACCGGCCACATCGCGAGCCTGAAGGGCTACGTCATGTGCGTGCTGACTTGCCGCGTCACGGGCATGACTGGCCATTGGGCCGACCCGATCCGCGGCTCGGACGGCCTGAGCCTTCACGTGGCGCAGCCGCCTTTCCGGTGCCACGATCTTCATGTGGCGCTTTCCAAACAGTGCTAGAGGCACAACAACCTCCCCATTCGTTGGGGCCCCGTCGCCACCCCTTCCCGCTCGAAGGCGGCTCAATCATGACGGCCCGTGGGAGGATGCTTGGGGATGCGGCCACGGCCGAAATCGTCAAAGTGCCACAAAAGCAATACGTTGCTCAGGTATTGCCTACGACCTGAAGGGGGCAGTCCGATCATGGCTGAGAAGTTGATCGCGAACCTCAACACCAACCGCGGCAGCGTGAAGGTCCAGCTCTTCCCGGATCACGCGCCCAAGACCGTGAGAAACTTCGTCGAGCTCGCCGAGGGCACCCGCGAGTGGGTGCACCCGGAGACCGGCCAGAAGTCCACCGCCAAACTGTACGACGGCACGATCTTCCACCGGGTCATCTCGGGATTCATGATCCAGGGTGGCGACCCGCTGGGTCAGGGCGTCGGAGGCCCGGGTTACAAGTTCGACGACGAGATCCACCCGGACCTCTACTTCAACCGTCCCTACCTGCTCGCCATGGCCAACGCCGGTGTCCAGTTCGGCCGCGGCACCAACGGCTCGCAGTTCTTCATCACGGTCGTGCCCACGCCGCACCTGAACGGCAAGCACACCATCTTCGGTGAGGTGATCGAGGGCCAGGACGTCGTCGACGCCATCGCCAAGACCGACACCGACGCCCGTGACCGTCCCACGGAGCCCGTGGTCCTGGAGTCGGTGACCATCGAGCGCGTCCAGAGCTGATCTCATGCTCGGCGGCCTCCGTCGGAGGCCGCCGTTCGCGTTCCCGCACACCCTCGTCCGGCCCCTCCGGCCCCACGCGCTGCCGCCGGGACGCGCCGGTCCCGTGCAGCCTCACCTCGGTCCTCGCCCGGCTCTTTCCGCCCTGTCCTTCGGACCCGCCCCGTCCCTCGGCGGCGCCCGCGCCGTCCCTCGGACCCGCCCCGTCCCTCGGATTCGCTCGTCCGAGACCGCCTCACCTCGACCTGGGCTTCGCCCGGTGCGGCTCAGTCGCCGTTAGCGGGTGCACAGGCGCTCGGGATCGTGAATAGGCTGGCAGTCTGTGGATAACAGCACGCTCGAAGGGGCCAGCCACACACATGACCACCCAGCCGTCCAACGAGCCCGACACCGTTGTCCCCACCTGCTACCGGCACCCGGAACGTGAGACCTACGTCCGCTGCCAGCGCTGCGAACGTCCCATCTGCCCCGACTGCATGCGCGACGCCTCGGTGGGCTTCCAGTGCCCCGAGTGCGTGAACGAGGGCAACAGGGGCATGCGGCAGGCGCAGGCGGTCTTCGGCGGCCGGGCGGTCACCACCCCCCGGGTCACCTGGACGCTGCTGATCGTCAACATCCTGGCGTACGCCGTCGAGACCGTGAACACCAACTGGGTGCTCGCGAACTTCACGATGAACGCCTACGAGGTCGGTTATCAGGGTGAGTGGTGGCGCCTCATCACCGGTGCGTTCCTGCACCAGCCGCTGGGTGGCTCAAGCTGGGCACTGACCCACATCCTGTTCAACATGTGGGCGCTCTACGTCATCGGCCCCGAGTTGGAGCGGCGCCTCGGGTCGGCCAGGTTCCTGACGCTGTATCTTCTCTCCGCGCTCGGCGGATCCGTCGCGATCTACCTGTTCGGCATCGCCGCGGTCGGCGCCTCGGGCGCGATCTACGGCATGTTCGGCGCGCTGTTCGTGCTCGCGAGGAGGCTCGGCTACAACGCCCAGGGCGTGCTCTGGCTGATCGGCGTGAACGCCGTGATCACCTTCGTGATCCCCGGCATCAGCTGGCAGGGGCATCTCGGCGGTCTGATCGTCGGCACCCTGGTCGCCGTGATCTTCGCCTTCGCCCCCGCCAAAAACCGCAGCGCGATCCAGTGGGGAGGTTGCGCGGTGATGCTGGTCGTCCTGGTCGCGATGGTGTTGGGTCTGCCACCGTTCGCCGTCCAGGCCGAGCTCGGGATCTTCGGTTGATCTCCACACCCTGATGCTTCCCCAGGGTGTGGACAATTCCTGTGGAAAAGCTAGCGCCACCGAGTGGACAGGACCACCCCGAGGATGATGAACGCGAACCCGACCAGCAGATTCCAGTTCTGAAGGTCGCCGAGGAGGGGCGCGGTGGGCGCCACATAGTAGACGGCGATCCACAGGATGCCGACGATCCAGCAGGTCACCATGACCGGCGCCAGCCAGCGCGGGCTGACCTTGATCTGCTGTGACGTCTGCGGCGGGGTGTAGACCGGCTTCTTACGAGTCTTGGGCTTGGGCACTGGGGTTCTTCTCCTGCGTCAACCCTGCGCGATCCGGATCGTGCGCAGGCCGTGTCGGTGAGCGTGGTCGCTAGCGTGTGAAGTTCCGTGTAAGGATAGTCGGCGCAGGTGGGCCGTGGCGATTCCACAGGGCACCATCCTGTGGCAAATGTTATGCCGGGCCCGTGATCCGGCTCGCCGCGGCGGCCTTTCCCGTCACTACCCTGCCCCCATGAGAGCAGCGCTGAGGGCTCTGGGCGACCTCAGCCTCACCGCGGGGCTGGTCGTCCTTCTCTTCTGCGCCTACCTGCTGTGGGGCACCGGTTCCTACACCGCCGAGCAGCAGGCGCTGCTGCGTGAGGAACTCCTGGCGCAAGCCCCACCGGGCGGGAAGGCAGGGGGGCGGCGGGACAGGGCGGCCTGGCCGGTCCGGCTGGGCGGTGCGGTGGCGATGCTGACGATCCCCAGGCTCGGTGACGACTACCGGTACGCCATCGTGGAGGGCGTCGACCAGGATCGGCTGAGGATGGGCCCTGGGCACTACCCAGGAACCGCCATGCCAGGAAAAATCGGTAATTTCGTACTTTCGGGCCATCGGACCACCTACGCCGCCCCCTTCAACCGCATCGACGAGCTCCGCAGGGGCGATCTCATCCTGGTCGACACCCGCGAGACCCGCTACACCTACCGCGTCACCGGCAAGCGCGTCGTCGACCCCACCGAGATCGGCGTGATCGCCCCGGTCCCCGACCGGCCGGGCCGCGAGCCGGACAGAGCGCTGATCACCCTGTCCACCTGCCACCCGGAGTACTCGGCCGCCCAGCGCCTCATCGTCTCCGGCGAGCTGGAAGGCCGTGAGAACCACCCGGTACGGCCCGGGTAACCAAGATCGGAAAGAAGGCGGGTCTCATGTACGGCTGGATCTGGCGGATGCTTCCCGGCAACCTCGTGACCAGGGTGTTCGCCACCCTGGTGCTGGTCGGGCTGGTCGCCGTCGTACTCTGGTATGTCGTGTTTCCCTGGATCGAACCTCGCATCTCCCTCGACCTGACCACCGTGGGCCGATGAACCGCGCCCTACCGGCCGTCGTGGGCCGACGAACCGCGGGCCGACGAACCGGCGTGGACCGTTGAACAGGACCTTCCTGACCGCCCAGGGCCCGACGAACCGGTGTGGGCCGTTGAACGGGACCCTCCTGACCGCCCAGGGCCCGACGAACCGCGTCGCCTCGATCGTCGTGGGCTGATGAGCCGGGTCCTCGTCGTCGACAACCACGACAGCTTCGTCCACACCATCGTTCAGTATCTCCGCGAACTCGGTGCCACCTGCGACGTGCGCCCGCGCGACCAGGTCACGGTCGAGGACACCCGTGGCTTCGACGGGGTCCTGATCAGCCCCGGCCCCGGCACCCCGGAGGACGCCGGGGTGAGCGTCCCGCTCGTCGGCCACTGCGAGGCCCACGGCATCCCGCTCCTCGGCGTCTGCCTGGGACACCAGGCCATCGCCGTCGCCCACGGGGCGACCGTGGCGCGGGCCCCCGAACTGGTGCACGGCCGCACCAGCGCGATCGAGCACGACGGGCAGGGTGTCTTCGCCGGCCTGCCGTCCCCGGTGACCATGACGCGCTACCACTCGCTGGCGGTCCTGCCAGAGACGGTTCCCGAGGTCCTCACGGTCACCGCGACCACCGAGGACGGTGTGATCATGGGCTTGCGCCACCGTACCGCCCCCGTCGAGGGCGTGCAGTTCCACCCCGAGTCGGTGATCTCGGAACACGGTCGTCAACTGCTCGGAAACTGGCTGGAAAGATTGTTGTAACGCGGGACCCATCCTGGACGATTGACCAGTGAGAGCCCTTCCGCCATCGCCCCCGAGTGGCGGAAGGGCTCTTCCCCGTTTCAGGGCCCACCTGTTTTCCAGACCTCCCCGTCCCATGGCCCCCGCCTTCAGGACCTTTCCCGTTCGCGTGTCCCGTGCGCGTGCCTCTCAGCTTCGCGTGCCTCTCAGTGGGAGACCGCGCCGGGTCGGAGGACGGGAGACGACGAAGGCCCCCGCGGTCGCGAGGGCCTTCATCGGATGATCCGGTCAGCTGCTCGGATCAGAACTCGTCACTGGGCGCCTCGTCGAAGATCGTGCCCTCGTCGGGATTCGTGGGCGTCTCATCCGGCTGCTCGTCGGGAACGGTCGGCTGCTCGTCGGGGAAGGTCGGCTGCTCGGTCGGCTGGGGCGGCGCCCCGCTCGACACGATCAGCGTGATGGTCGTCCCCGGCTGATACTTGCTGCCCGCCTCGGGAGACTGGCTCAGCACGGTGCCCTTGGGCAGGTCGCTCGGCTGCTCGGAGATCTTCGCCTTGAAGCCCGCCTCCTTGAGCGCCCTCGTGGCGTCCTCGACCGTGAGGTTCACCACGGACGGGACCTCCATCGCCTCCTTCGGGACGTAGATCCGGACGGTGCTGCCCTTGTTGGCCTTTTTGCCCGCCTCGGGCACGGTCTCGAAGACGATTCCCTGCTTGCGGCTGGAGGCCTTCGTCTGCACGCTGACCTTGAAACCGGCATCCGCAAGGACCTGCTTGGCCTCCTCCGTGGTCATATTGAGCACGGAGGGCACCTCGACCTTCTCGACGCCCTTGGAGACCTTGAGCGTCACCTCGGTGTCCTTCTCGACCTCGGCGTCGGCCGCGGGATCGGTCTCGATCACCGACCCCTTCGGGATCTCGTCGTCGTACTCCTCGACCGTCTTCACCTTCAGGCCGAGCTCGGTCAGCTTGTTGGTCGCCGCCTCCTCGGTCTGCGAGACCAGCTGCGGGATCGTCACCTTGGCCGAGGCGGTGGGATCGCCGGGCGAGCTGAGGAACTTGACGCCGACGCCGATGAAGGCACCGATGATCAGCAGCGGGACGATGATCCACGCCGCGGTCTTGACCGCGGTGTTCCCGCCGCTCTGCTGCCGGCGTCGGCCGCCCCCGCCGGTGCGCCCGCCGCCGCCCTCCTCGCCGTACTCGTACGGGGGGACGGCGGTGGTGCGCTGGGTGGCGGGGCCGCCGGGGCCTGGCGGCTGCATCATCGTCCGGGTGCCCGCGCCGTAGTCGTTGTTGGCGCTCAGGGCCATCGTCTGGGCGTCCGTCGGAATGCCGGACATCGCCCGCTGGATGTCGGCCCGCATCTCCCCGGCGCTCTGGTAGCGGTGCGCCGGATCCTTCGCCATCGCCTTGAGCACGATGGCGTCGGCCCACGGCGGGATGTCGGGGTCGATCTGCGACGGCGGGATCGGATCCTCGCGCACGTGCTGGTAGGCGATCGCGACCGGGGAGTCACCGGTGAACGGCGGCTGCCCGGTCAGCAGCTCGTACAGCACGCAGCCGGTGGAGTAGAGGTCGCTGCGGGCGTCGACCCGCTCGCCCCTCGCCTGCTCCGGCGAGAGGTACTGGGCGGTCCCGATCACCTGGGCGGTCTGCGTCATGGTCGCGGCCGAGTCGGCCATCGCGCGGGCGATGCCGAAGTCCATCACCTTCACGTCGCCGTTGCGAGTGATCATGATGTTCGCGGGCTTGATGTCGCGGTGGACGATGCCGCCGCGGTGGCTGTAGTCCAGCGCCCGCAGGATCCCGTCGACCAGCTCGGCGGCGCGCTCGGGCAGCAGCCGCCGGTCGGCCCGCAGCAGGTCGCGCAACGTGCGGCCGTCGACGTACTCCATCACGATGTAGGGCACCGGTGCGCCCTCGGAGACGTCCTCGCCGGTGTCGTAGACCGCGACGATGGACGGGTGGTTCAGTGACGCGGCCGACTGCGCCTCCCGGCGGAAGCGCGCCTGGAAGATGTGATCCCTGGCCAGGTCCGCGCGGAGGGTCTTGATGGCGACGATCCGATCCAGCCGGATGTCTCGGGCGCGATAGACCTCGGCCATGCCGCCACGCCCGACGACGCCGTCAAGCTCGTAGCGATCGCCGAGGCGTCGGGGCTGAGTCATTTCCTGCACTGTCCCTTACCGTTCATCTTGGGTGCCGGTGAGCTCTTGGGCCACCGGTGTCCATCATCGACCCGTTCCCGCATCACGTCTCCTCGTTCGGTGGCTCTGTGTCACCGGGTTCAGGAGTCGGGCTCGGTGTGGGGCTCGGTGTCACCGTCGGGCTGGGTGTCGGGCTGGGCGTCGGGCTGGGGCTGGGCGGTGGCGACGTACTCGGCCTTACGGTGGGCGTGGCCGATGTGCTTACCGTAGCCGACGGCGTGACCGAAGGGCGGGCCGAGTTCGTCGGTGAGAGCGGCGGTCTGCTCGTCGGAGACCTGGTTTCCGTCGGTCTGGCCGTCGGAGACCTGGTGGCAGGGCTCGACCGTACGACCGGCTCTCCCGGCTCGTTGTCACCGGGCTGGTTCGTCAGCTCGTGGACCGCGAGGGCGCCCAGCCCGACCGCGGCGGCGCACCCCGCGACCGCTGCGACGATCACCGTCTTCCTGCGCAGGCCGCGGCGCCCGCGCACCGGAGCGGTGCCCGCCCCGTTCGCGCCCGCCCCGTTCGTGCCGGCGCCGTGACCGGGCCCGGGACCGGAACCCCCGCCCTGACCGGCCCCGGAACCCACGCCCGCGCCGAAACCCGCACCCGCTCCCGCACCGACACCTGCTCCCGCACCCGAACCGGGGCCGGACTCGGGCCGGGGAGGGACGGCGAGGGCGGAGGTGACCTCCTGAGGCCACTCGCTCGCGGGCTCCGCGCGCCAGCCCACCGGGTCGGTGAGCATGCCGAGACCGGTGGAACCGGTGGAGGTCAGCGCGTCGAGCAGCATGTCCGCCCGCTCCGACAGCTCCCTGGCACCGGCAGGCCGCCGCAGCGGGTCCTTGGCCAGGCACGCCATGACCAGCTCGCGAACCGCGGGAGGGACGCTCGACGGCAGTGGCGGCGGTGGCTCGCCGATGTGCATGAGGGCGATCGCCACCTGCGTGTCGGCGCGGAACGGCGGCCGACCGGCCAGGCACTCGTAGGCGACCACCCCGAGCGAGTAGATGTCGGTGGCGGCCGTGAGCGGCTCGCCCGACGCCTGCTCGGGGCTGACGTACTGCGCGGTGCCCATCAGGATGCCGGTCTGGGTGACCGGCACGGCCTCCAGCGCTCGCGCGATGCCGAAGTCTGTGATCTTTATCACGCCCGCCTCGGTCACCAGAAGGTTCCCGGGCTTGATGTCCCTGTGGATGATCCCCGCGCGGTGCGCGGCGTGCAGGCCCATCGCGGTCTGGCGGACCACGTCGAGGGTGATCTCCGGGCTCAGCGCGCCGTCGCGTGCCAGGATGCCGGCGAGGGACTGCCCCGGCACCAGCTCCATCACCAGGTAGGCGACGCCCTCACCCTCGCCGTAGTCGAAGACCTGCGCGATGCCGGGATCGGACAGCCCGGCCGCGATGCGCGCCTCGGAGCGGAACCGCAGGCGGAAGGCCGGATCCTCCGCCACATGAGGACGCAGCAGCTTCACGGCGACCTCACGGCCGAGGAGCTCGTCCTCGGCCCGCCACACCTCACCCATGCCGCCCGACGCGATCCGCCCCAGCGGGCGGTATCGGCCCCCGAGCAACGCGGTCATCTACCCAGCACCGCTTCCATCACGCTCTTGGCGATCGGGGCGGCGGTCTGACCACCGGAGGCGTCGCTGCCGGCGCTCCCGGACTCGACGATCAGCGCGACGGCGACCTTGGGGTCCTCGGCGGGGGCGAAGGAGATGAACCACGCGTGCGGGTCACGGCCCCTCGCGGTCTCGGCGGTGCCGGTCTTGCCGCCGACCGTCACCCCCGGGATCTGCGCCGCGCTCGCCGTGCCCTTGTTGACGACATTGACCATCATCTCCTGGAGCTTGCGCGCGCTGTCCTCGCTCATCGCGGTGTCCAGCTCGTCGGGGTCGGCGCTCTCGATCTCGCCGCCCTCGGCGTCCGCGATCTTGTCCACCAGGTACGGCTTCATGACCACGCCGTTGTTGGCGATGCCGGCGGCGACCATGGCCATCTGCAGCGGGGTCATCTGGTTGCTGCGCTGGCCGATCGAGGCCTGGGCGAGGGCCGCCTGGTCCTCCTCGGGGCCGATTCCGCTGCCCGCGACCGGCAGCGGGATCTCGATCGGGTCGCCGCCGATGCCGAACTTGAGCGCCTGCTCGCGCAGCGCGTCGTAGCCGAGGTCCATCGCGATCTTGCCGAACGGGGTGTTGCAGGACTTCTCCAGCGCGAACGAGAGCGTCACCCGCCCGGCTCCGCACGCCGCACCGCCGTAGTTGGGCAGGTCGGCGGTGGTGCCCGGCAGGTCGAGCCGCTGCGGGGCGTCGACCTGGGTCTCCGGGCCCACGGTGTCGTCGCTCTCCAGGTATGCGGCGGTGGTGACCACCTTGAAGGTCGAGCCGGGCGGGTAGGTGCGCTCGATGGCCCGGTTGAGCAGCGGCTGGTCGTCGTCGTCGCTCAGCTTGTTGTAGGCCTTGTTGACCTCGGCCTTGCTGGGCTTGGACAGGGGGTTGGGGTCGTAGGTGGGGATCGAGACCATGGCGAGGATTGCCCCGGTCTTCGGCTCGATCGCGACCACCGCGCCCTTCTTGCCGCTCTCGCCCAGCGCCTTGTACGCGGCCTCCTGCGCCCTGGGGTTGATCGTCAGATCGACGTTGGCGCCCTTGGTCTGCTTGGCGGTGAACAGGTCGATGCTGCGCCGGATCAGCAGGTCGGCGCTGCTCCCGTCGAGCAGGCTGTTCTCCGCCCGCTCCATGTCGCGCTCGCTCTCCGGCGCGAAGAAGCCGGTGATGGGCGCGTAGACCTTGCCCTCGGGATAGCGCCGCTGGAAGCGGAACTCGGAGTCGCCGGTGTCGATCGACTCGGCGAGGATCTTGTCACCCGCGGTGATGCGACCACGCTCGACCTCGTACCGTGCGAAGAAGTTGCGCGTGTTGCGCGAGTCGTCGCGCAAATCCTCCGCCCGTACGGCCTGCAGGTAGTTCACGTTGATCATGAGCAGGCCGAACATGAGCAGGCAGGCAAAGGCGGCGCGCTTGAGGGGACCGTTCATCGCTGGAACACCTGCGTCATTCCTTCGTCCTGGATGGCCTGGGGCGGAGGCTTCCTCGCCGTATCCGACATGCGTACCAGCAGCGCGATAAGAATCCAGTTAGCCAGCAGCGCCGATCCGCCCTGGGACATGAACGGGGTGACCAGTCCGGTCAGCGGGATCAGGTTGGTCACGCCGCCCACGATGATGAAGACCTGCCAGGCGAGGATGAACGACAGGCCGCCGGCCAGCAGCTTGGAGAACGGCTCACGGGCCGCGATCGAGGTGCGCAGACCGCGCTCGACCAGCAGGGCGTAGACCATCAGCAGGGCCATCAGCCCGGTGAGGCCGAGCTCCTCGCCGGCGGCGGTGAAGATGAAGTCGGAGAAGGCGAGCGGGATCAGGTTGGGATGTCCCTGGCCGAGCCCGGTGCCGAGAACGCCGCCCTGCCCCATGGCGAACAGTCCCTGCATGAGCTGGAAGCTGCCGCCGAGCTCGCGGTCGTACAGCGCCGGGTTCTCCGGGTCGAGGAAGACCTCGAAGCGGGCCGCGACGTGGTCGAAGATGAGCCCCGCCAGGACCGCGCCGCCGACGAAGAGCAGGATGCCGATGAGCACCCACGAGGTGCGCTGGGTGGCGATGTAGAGCATCGCGATGAACGTGCCGAAGATCAGCAGCGAGGAGCCGAGGTCCTTCTGCAGGATCAGCACGCCCAGGCTGAGACCCCAGGTGATGAGGACAGGTCCCAGGTCGCGGGCCCTGGGCAGGTCGATGAAGAGCAGCCGCCGCCCGGCCAGGGCGAGCACGTCGCGCTTGGCGACCAGATAGCCGGCGAAGAAGATGACCAGGGCGAGCTTGGTGAACTCCGCGGGCTGGAGGGTGAAGCCGGCGATCTTGATCCAGATGGTCGCGCCGTTCTCCGAATGGCCGATGAGAGGCAGCAGCGGAGCGATCAGCAGGACCAGGCCGACGGCGCCCATGGTGTAGGTCAGACGCTGCAGCGCGCGGTGGTCGCGCAGCACGATCAGCGTCACGGAGAACATGACGACCCCGACGGCGGTCCACAGCAGCTGAGTGGTGGCCGAGGCGCCGCCCATGCCGGAGGCCTCAAGGCGGTAGATGACCACCAGCCCGATACCGTTGACCAGCGTCACCAGCGGCAGGATCAGCGGATCGGCCCAGGGGGCGAACTTCGCCAGGACCAGGTAGGCGGCGAGCATGAGACCACCCAGGCCGAGGCCGTAGGTGAGCATTCCCGATGGGATCTGGTTGTCGAGGGCCAACCCCACGTTGGCGTACGCCAGCATCACGATGGCGACCGCGAATGCGAGCATCGCCAACTGGGCCACCCGCCGTTTGGCGGGAAGCGGGACCGGCTCGGCGCTAGGGGTGCTCATGTGTCTACTGTGACCTTGTGGGTTCGGGGGCCCTGGCGGGCGCGGAGGACGCGGAGGCGCTCGGGGTCGCGGTCGGCTCTTCCTTCCGATCGGCTTTGGCCGCGGACGACTTCAGCTCTTCGATCTTCTTCAGGCCCGCTTCGACGGTGGGAACGGGGATGCCGTCGCGGACCTGACCCTGCTGGAACGCTCCGAGGGAGGTGATCGATTCCGCGGTGCTCTGGGCCACGTCGAAGAGCTCGAAGGGGCCGAGGTTGGTCTTCACGCCCTGGAAGACCACGATCTCGTTGCCCTTGGCGCCCACGAAGTACTGGTCTTCCAGCCACTGGCCGCCGAAATACCAGCCCAGGCCGCCTCCGACGACGACGACGCCACCCACCACGGCCAGGAGCGGCCACAGTCGGCGGCGTTTGGCGGGTCGGGCCGCGGCCCTGATGATCGGCTCGTCGATGTCGTCGTCGTCGGAGATGACGGGCTGCGGCATGGTGACCGCGCTGGCGCGACCCGCGGGGGTGTCCGGCAGCTCCGACCGCGGCATGCTGGAACCCGCGGCGCCGACCACGGCCGCGTCGGTGCGCGGCACGTGGCTCTCGTCCACTTCCAGCACGTCGGCGAGGACGCAGGTGATGTTGTCGGGGCCGCCGCCACGGTTGGCCAGGTCGATGAGGGTGCGGACCACCCCCTCCGGGTCTTCGATCGTGGAGAGCGTGTGGTGCAGTGTCTCGGCGCTCACCACCCCGGACAGGCCGTCGGAGCAGAGCAGGTAGCGGTCGCCGACCTGGGCTTCGCGCAGGGACAGGTCGGGGTCGACCTCACCGCTGCCGTCGAGCGCCCGCAGCAGGATCGACCGCTGTGGATGGGTGGCGGCCTCGTCCTGGGTGATGCGGCCGTCGTCCACCAGTGACTGCACGAGGGTGTGGTCGTGCGTGATCTGGTAGAGCTCCCCGGCGCGCAGCAGGTAGGCGCGTGAGTCGCCGACGTGGACCAGGGCGACCCTCGTCCCCGACCAGAGCATGGCGGTGAGGGTGGTGCCCATGCCCTTGAGGCTGGGATCGCGCCCCACCATCTCGTGCAGCTTGCGGTTGGCGTCGCGTACCGCGGCCTCGATGGCGCTGAGCAGGTCACCCCCTTGGGCGTCCACGTCGAGCGAGGACATCGCGGCGATGGCGACCGAGCTGGCCACCTCGCCGTGTGCGTGGCCGCCCATGCCGTCCGCGACGGCGAGCAGGCGGCCGCTGGCGTAGGCGGAGTCCTCGTTGCCTTCGCGGAGGAGGCCGACGTCGGAGCGGGCGGCGTAACGGAGTGCGATGGTCATTTGCGCAATTCGATGACGGTCTTACCGATGCGGATCGGAACACCGAGCGGCACCGGAGTCGGACGGGTGACTTTGGAGCGGTCGAGATACGTGCCGTTGGTCGAGCCGAGATCTTCCACGATCCACTGACCGTCCTGGGGAAAGAGCCGGGCGTGCCGGCTGGAGGCGTAGTCGTCGCTGACTACCAGCGTCGCGTCGTTCGCCCGGCCGATGGTGATGGGCGTCTCCGAGAGGGTAATGGTGGTGCCTTGGAGGGGGCCACCGGTAACGATCATCTCCCGTGGCTCCCCCTTCCTGGATTTGGCCGCGGGCTTCACAGGCTTGGGGGCCTTGCGCGCGGGGACGGCGGCGGCCGTGCGTGATCCGAACAAGTCTGTCCGGATCACACCGACCGCGGCAATCACGAAGAACCACAGCACCGCGAGGAAGGCGAGCCGGATCAGCAGCAGCGTGAGCTCGGACATGGACCGTCTGTTTACCTTTAATCGCGCCGGAAAACCAGAGTCGTTCGCCCCAGCGTCACACGAGTGCCGTTCTGGAGCTCGACCCGGCGAACCGGCTGGCCGTTGACGAAGGTGCCGTTCGTGGAGCCGAGGTCGACGAGCGCGACCAGGGGGCCCTCCACTCGCAGCTCGGCGTGGTGCCGGGACACACCCGGGTCGACCAGCCGTAGATCGCAGTCGGTGCCCCTGCCGAGCAGGGTCACCGGTGTTGTCAGGTCGAAGGACCGCTGGCCCTGCGGGTCGTCCTGGGTGGAGACCAGCAGGCGGGGGCGGCCCCCGAAGGCGTGCGACCGTGCGGGGGGCACGTCGCTCACCGGGGTTCGGATCTCGTCCTGCTCGACCGTCGCCCCGCGGATCACGCCCGAACGGATGCGGAACAGGCCGACCGCGAGGTCGTCGGCCGTCTCGAAGCGGACCCTGACCGGTCCCACGAAGGAGTAGCCCTGTTCCTTGGCGTACTCCCTGGCGAGGTTGGCCAGCTCGTGGCTGATGCTGTCGGAGTAAACCTCCAACCGCTCGCTGTCGGTCGTGGACAGTTCGACCACGAAGTCGTTGGGCACGAGAGTGCGGCCCTGGGCGACGATCGCCGCCCGCTCGTCCATTTCCCGTTGGACCGCACTGGCGACCTCTACCGGCTGAAGGTCAGATTTGAACGCCCGCGCAAAGGCTCCCTCGACCAAGCCTTCGAGCCTCCGCTCGAAACGCTGAAGGACTCCCATCGGGTACCTCCCCTCCTCCGTCTATCTGGTCGCGGCCGCTTGGGGGCTCGTTGGCTCGTTCCTCGCTCTCTCGCACCCAGCTGCTCCGCTTCCGCATCTAGGAGGATCGTATCCGGGTTCATGGGTACCGGCTGATTCGTGCTAATGTTTCGACCGCACCCAACAAGGGCGGGTGGCGGAACGGCAGACGCGCACGGTTCAGGTCCGTGTGTCCGAAAGGACGTGAGGGTTCAAATCCCTCCTCGCCCACAAGATCACTACCCCGGTCATGCGAGCATCGCGACCGGGGTCTTGTCGTTTTCCGGGAAACCGCGTATTCATCTGAGCCGTCCGTAAGGTCTCGTGCCGGACCGAGTGGATCATCGATCAAGATAGTCGCTCGCTCCGTTATAGAGAAGTCTCAGGGGTTACGCATGGGTCTTGTGGTTTTTGGCCCACTACGGCATGCCTCACCCTTCTACCCTGCCGTGCTTGCTGATCACTTTCGGATGACTTGCAGGGGTTCGCCGGTGTCCGGATTACGCTGACAGAGAACACGGGCCGGGGAAAGAATCTTTCCCCGGCCCGCGCCGTCTCCCGCCGATCCCGAGACCGGTTCTGCCGGCTCCCGACGGCTCCCGCCGGTCGGCGGGTCGCGAGTCAGGAGGGCCCGCTAGCGGGTCGCGAGCACCCGCACGTCCAGGACCTCGCCGAGCAGGTCCGTGAGGCTCACCATGCCGACCACCTCGCCGCCGTTCTCGGTGACCAGGCCCAGGTGTGCGTGGGCGTCCTGGAGTGTGGAGACCGCGTCGGGGATCGTGGTGGCCTTGTCCAGGCGGGGCACCGGGCGGGCGAGCTCGGCGGGGCTCGCCTCCGGCCGGACGAGGATGTCCCTGACGTGCACCACGCCCAGGACGTCGCCCGGCCTGCCGGAGGTGACCAGCATGCGCAGGTGTCCGTCGCGTGCGGCGACCTGGCGCATCTGCTCGCTCGTCGCGTCGTCGGGCACCGAGGTGGTCTTCTCCAGCGGCAGCATCAGCCGCTCCACCGGCTGCTGGTGAACCCGCAGGGCCCGGGTGAGCAGGTCGTGCTCGTCGCGGTCGAGCAGGCCCATCCGGCCCGACTCGCCGACCAGCATCGCCAGCTGGACCGGGGTCCTGGTGGTGGCCAGCTCGTCCTTGGGATCCACTCCGAACAGCCTCAGGATCCCGTTCGTCAGGCCGTTGAGCGTGGCGAGCACCGGCCTCATGAGCCAGGTGAAGCCGCGGAACGGCATGGCCAGCCCCATCGCCGCGGTCTCCGGGTGGGTGAGCGCCCACGACTTGGGGGCCATCTCGCCGATCACCATGTGCAGGAAGGTGACGAACGCCAGCGCGATCACGAGCGAGACCGCGACCCGCAGCGATTCGGGCAGGCCGACCGCGCCGAAGACCGGCTCCAGCAGGTGCTCGATGGCCGGCTCCGTCACCATGCCGAGGCCGAGCGAGCACAGCGTGATGCCCAGCTGGGCTCCGGCCAGCATCAGGGAGAGCTCCCTGCTGCCGCGCACGGCGGCGCGGGCGGCGAGCCGGGTGAACCGGCCACCCTTGCCCGCCATCTCCTCCAGGCGGTGCCTGCGGGCCGAGATCACCGCGAACTCGGCGGCGACGAAGAAGGCGTTGCCGATCAGCAGGGCCACGCCGAGCAGGAGGGCGGAGACGGTGCTCATCGCCGCCTCACCCCGCTCCGCTCGATCATGGGCGGCTCGGGGCCACGCTGGATCATCCGCGGCGCGTTCATCTCCGGCTCTTCCTCGTCCCCGGTCTTCCCGGGTCTCGTCTCCGTGTCCTGGTCGCCATCGGTCTCCCGTGGCGCGTTGAGCGACAGCCGAACCCACTCGGGGACCCTGCGGTGCACGGAGAGCACCGTGAGCACCGCCTCCTCCTCGTCGACGTCGTCGCTCTCCAGCGGATCGTGCCGCGGCGTCAGCGTGACGGTCGCCTCGTCACCGGGCTCGGTCATCCGGCCGAGGGTGGCGAGCACCAGGCCCGCGACGGTGTCGTAGTCGTCGCTCTCGGGGAGCTGCAGCCCGATGGCACGCTCGATCTCGTCCAGCCGGAGCGTGCCCGGGAGGTCCCAGGTGCCCTCCTCGCCCACGACGACCCCCGCGGGCTCCGGGTCGTTCTCGTCGATGAGCTCGCCGAAGAGCTCCTCGGCGAGGTCCTCGATGGTGACCACGCCGGCCAGGCCGCCGTACTCGTCGATGACGCACGCCAGGTCGTCGCGGGCGGTGCGCATGCGCTCCAGGACGAGAGGCAGCGGTGACGAGGTGGGCACCAGGAGCGCGGGACGGGTGATCTTCTCCAGCCTGCCGTCGGTCAGCCCCGACTTGAGCAGCTCGCGTACGCCGGTGACGCCGACCACGTCGTCGCCGTTCTGGTCGCAGAGCACCGGGTAGCGGGAGTGACCGTGCCTGCGGACCGCGTCGACCAGGTCGGAGATCGGCCGGTCGTCCCTGAGCAGCACCAGGCGGGGGCGCGGCACCATCACGTCCTCCGCGGTACGGTCACCGAACTCCAAAGCCCGCTCCAGCAGCTCCGACAGCCTCGGCGGCAGGTCACCCGCCGTGGCGGACTCGGAGATGATCCGCGACAGCTCCTCGGGGCTCGCGCCGTGCTCGATCTCCTCCACCGGCTCCACGCCGACCCGGCGCAGCAGGCCGGTGGCGGCGGAGTCGAACAGCCGGACGACCGGTCCGGCGATCCGCAGGTAGATCAACGTCGAGCGGGCGAGGAACTTCGCCACGGGCTCGGGACGGGCGATGCCCAGGTTCTTGGGGGCCAGCTCGCCGAAGACCATCTGGATCACCGTGGCGATCGTGACGGCGAGCGCCACGGCGATGCCGGGCACGGCCCCCGACGGCACTCCCGCGTTCTCCAGCCAGGGACGGACGACCGTGGCGATGGCAGGTTCGGAGAGGAAGCCGACGAGCAGGGCGGTCACGGTGATGCCGAGCTGCGCGCCCGACAGCATGAACGACAGCCGTTTCGTCACCTCCAGCGCCCGTGCCGCGGCCGCGTCGCCGGAGTCGGCCTGCTCGCGCAGCACACCCCGGTCCGCCGCGACGAAGGCGAACTCCTGTGCGACGAAGTAACCGGTGGCGAAGGTCAGGAGGAGGATGGCCAGAAGGCCCAAAGCCGTGTTCACCGGGCGACTCTCCCGGTTGGTTCAGTGGTGCCCGTGCGTTCGCACGGGCAGATACTCCACGGGTCCGGAGTGGACACGATCATCCTTTCGAGCAGAGGTAGTCCTCTACCGTAACGATCCGGGTGGGGGTCAATGTTTCCGGATCGGCCGACGATCGCATTGTTGGTCGCTAACCACCTGTCTGAGTACTTTTACATAGGGAAACCTTGGCCGCCTCGCGGCAGGTTCCTGAGCCACGACGTAGCGTCGATAATGACGTTTTCACCATGAGATCGAGAAGTGGCGGGACAAGACGTGGCTGACAGGCCCGAAGACGACGATCGCACCCGCGCGTTGCGATCGCCCACGCCGGGGCCCGTGCCGTCGAGAGCGGCCGGGCAGCCCGCCTACCCCTCGCCTGGCGGCCCGGGGGCGCCCGTCAGGGGGGCGTCGGCCTCCTCACGGGATACGCCCGTCCGACAGGAGACGTCCGCGCGCGAGGTGCCGCCCTCCCGGGGAGGCGGGCGGGTGTACGGCAAGGCCAGATCGGGTTCCGGCCCGGTCAGGCCGCTGAACGCCCCCTCGGCCCAGCCGGGGGGCTCGGGCGGAGGCTCCGGCGGCCAGGGCGGCGGGTTCGCGTCGCGCATGCCCGCCTGGCGGCCGAAGCGCCCCGGCAGGCTCGCCGTGCGGATCCTCGCCGGACTGGTCGTCGTGCTGCTCATCCTGGTCGTCGTCGGGTATTTCACGGTCAACTCGCGGCTGACCCGGGTCGAGGCGCTCACCGACTACGAGGGCCGTCCCGCCGACACCCCCGGCACCAACTGGCTGCTGGTCGGCTCCGACAGCCGTGAGGGCCTGACCGCGGCCCAGCGCAAGAAGCTCGCCACGGGCAAGGCGGTGGGCCGCAGGACCGACACGATGATGCTGCTGCACATCCCCGAGGGCGACGACCGCCCGACCCTGGTCAGCCTCCCGCGTGACTCGTACGTGCCGATCGACGGCCACGGCAGCAACAAGCTCAACGCCGCCTATGCCTTCAAGGGCGGTCAGCAGTTGCTTCCCAAGACCGTGGAGCAGGTCACCGGGCTGCGCATCGACCACTACATGGAGATCGGCTTCGGCGGCTTCGTGGGGATCGTGGACGCCATCGGCGGGGTCGAGATCAACGTCAAGCAGGCGATCAAGGATCCCAAGGCGGGGATCAACCTGAAGAAGGGCCTGCAGACCATGGACGGCGGGACGGCCCTCGGCTACGTCCGCACCCGCGCCACCGGCGCGATCCCCGACCTTGACAGGACCCAGCGCCAGCGCCAGTTCTTCTCCGCGGTGGTGAAGAAGGCGGCGAGCCCCGGCGTCCTGATCAACCCCTTCACCTCCGTCCCGCTCGCGCTGAGCGCGGCCGACTCGGTGACCGTCGGCGAGGAGACCGGCGCGTTCGACCTGCTCTCCCTCGGCCTCGCCATGGGCGGCGACCCGATCACCACGGTCGTGCCCATCGGCTCCCTGCCCACCATCGACGGCCAGTCCGTCGTCAAGTGGGACCGGGAGAAGGCCCTGCGTATGTTCGAGGCCCTCGCCCAGGACAAGCCCGTCCCCAAGGACGCCCTCGGCAAGTGACCTTCTCCCCGGCCTTCCGACTCCCCGGCCTTCCGACTCCCCGGCCTTCCGACTCCCCGGCCTTCCGACTCCCCGGCCTTCCGACTCCCCGGCCTTCCGAGGACCTCGGCCCAGCCCGTTTTAGATCTTCGCGACCCGCTCGTCCCGTGCCGGACAACGGCGTCGGAGGTCGAACGGAGGCGACCGGGCCGCGTCCTTCGGAGACCGGGGAGTCCCGTCGTGTCACGCGGGAGCGGGGCGGGGCGTCGAGGGGCGGCGGGGTCGAGGCGGTCGGCGCCGTCGTGTCACGCGGGAGCGGGGCGAGGACTTCGCGGTCGTAAGCAGTCCGTAATCGATCGAGGGCGGCGCCGCGGATAGCGTCGGCGTCGAGGCCGGAGGGACATCTCGGCTTTCTCCTCGTGGCCGGAAGCCACGGGACCCGACGCCGGAGGTATCCCATGAGAGTCAAGAGGTTGCTCCGACACCCCGTCACCTGGGGCGTCCTGGCGTTGGGCGCCGTCGCGCTCGGTGTCGCGCTGTACCTGTTCCAGCCGTGGCGCCTGTTCACCGTCGTCGAGGTGAACGAGGCGCTGCCCGTGGCGACCGCGCCACCCGGAGCCGAGGCCGCCCCGCAGGGCGAGCCTTCCGCGTCCTCGGAGTCCTCGGAGTCCTCGGAGTCCTCCGCGCCCTCCGAATCCCCTGCGCCCGCTCGGGAGCCGAAGACCCTGTCCAAGGGCACGTTCATCTCCCACGAGCACAAGACCGAGGGCAGGGCGAGGGTGCTGGAGCTGCCCGACGGGAGCCGGGTCCTGCGGATCGAGGACCTGAACACCTCCGACGGGCCTGACCTGCGGGTCTGGCTCAGTGACCAGCCCGTCAAGGAGGGCACCGCGGGATGGTTCAACCTGGACGACGGCAAGCACCTCGAACTCGGCGACCTGAAGGGAAACAGGGGCAACGCCAACTACGCCATTCCCGCCGGAGCCGACCTCGACAGCCTGAAGTCCGTCACCATCTGGTGCAAGCGCTTCAGCGTCTCCTTCGGCGCCGCCGCCCTGACCTGACACAATCTCCGACCCATGAGGGTTTCTGAGGAACTGCACGCGATCGGCCGCCCGCTCGTCGAGGCGCAGCTCGCCCACCCGACGGTGGTGGGCATCGCACGGGGAGACCTGCCGGAGCGGGTGTTCCGGTCGTGGCTGGAGCAGGACTACCTGTTCCTGCTCGACTACGTCCGTGTCTTCTCGCGACTCGCCTGGCAGGCTCCGGACGGGCATCTGGGCGACCTGGTGGACCTGGCGCACGCCACCTTCCACGAGGAGCTGAGCCTGCACCGGTCGCTGTCGGCCGAGTTCGACGCCGACCTCGGCGGCGCGAGGAAGGGGCCGGCCTGCGCGGCGTACACCTCCTTCCTGCTCGACTCCGCGGCCGTCTACGCCGACGGTCTGGCCGCGCTCTACCCCTGCATGTGGGGCTACTCCACGCTCGGCCGCGTCCTGGCGGAGAACCCGCCCGAGGAGCCCCGCTACCGCGCCTGGGTGGACACCTACGCGCACCCCGCCTTCGCCGAGCTGACCGAGCGCATCGCGGTGATGATCGACGAGGTGGCGCCGGACCCCGGCAGGGCGGGGAGGCTGTTCGCCGAGGGGATGGCTCACGAACTCGCCTTCTGGGACGTGCCCTGACTTCTGGGACGTGCCCCGACAGCGGGACGTGGGTGAACGCCTCCGCGGCCGGGTCCTTCCGCCCTCCGCCGATCTGCCGGATTATCGGTTCTCCGTTGGGCGCTCCCGGCCGCCCTCGGTGAACGGCTTCCCCGCCCCGCCGGTGAACGGACAATTCGGCAGGCTGGATGTCCCCAATTAGCCTGCTATCAGGGGAAATTGAAGGTCCGGATGAGGGCATCCGAGCGGCTTCGTGCCCCATCCGGTGGGGGACGTTGGAACAATGAGCGCATGAGTGTTCCTGAAGTTGAGGTGCAGGCCGTGCCGGAAGACGCGTTCCTGCTCGACGTACGCGAGAACGACGAGTGGCGTGCCGGGCACGCGCCCGGTGCCGTCCACATCCCCCTGGGCGAGCTGCAGGCGCGGGTCGACGAGGTGCCCAAGGACACACCCGTCTACGTGGTCTGTCGGGTCGGCGGCCGTTCCGCGAACGCCGCCGCCTGGCTCAACCACGTCGGCTGGGACGCGATCAACGTCGGCGGCGGCATGCGGTCCTGGGACGGCGCGGGACGCCCGATGGTCGCCGAGAGCGGTCAGGACCCCTTCGTCGCCTGAGCCGTACGCACCGGGCGAGGGGGAGCCCTTGCTAGGAAAGGAATGAATGGCATAATCGGGGCGAATGTCTACCGCGGGAGCTCGGGCGTAACCGGGCTGAGAGGGCGGAATCACGCAGAGGGTCTCGAACCCTCCGACGCGCCGCCGACCGCATGAACCTGTCCGGGTAATGCCGGCGTAGGGAGTGTGCGTGATGACGTCTGCCGCCGTTGATTCCACCAAGGGCCCCGGAGATCCCGGGGACTCAGGGGCGGTCGAGGCGCCCCTCACGCTCGGCGAGGCTCCTCCCAAGGCCCTCGGCGTGCTCGACCAGGGCGCGCTCTGGGCCAACCTGGGAGTCAGCCTGCTCGGGTTCTCCGGTGCGATCGCCCTGATCAACCCGCTCGGGGACCGGCCGCTGAGCTTCGTGGCCGCGATCCTGGCCGCCGTCGTGGGCAGCGTCATCGGTACCGCGATGGTCGGCCTGGCCGCGATTCCCGGGCAGCGGACCGGCGCTCCGGCGATGGTCCTGCTGCGCGGCCTCTTCGGGGCCAGGCTCTCCTACCTGCCGACCGTGCTGAACATCATCCAGATGCTGGGCTGGGGGGCCTTCGAGCTGTGGGTGATCGCCCAGGGCGCCCAGGCCATCGCCGGGTCCTTCGGTGTCGAGGTGCCCTACGCGGTCTGGGTGGTCGTCGCGGGGGTGATCACCACCGCGCTCACCATCCGGCCGCTGGGAGCGGTCCGCCTGCTCCGCAGGTACGTCACCGCCGGTGTGGTGATCTCGATGATCTGGTTCACGATCGCGCTCTTCCAGCGGGGACCGGCGATCGGCGGCGGATCCTGGGAGGCGTTCGCCCCCGCGGTCGACTACGTGATCGCGCTGTCGGTCTCGTGGGTGCCGGTCGCGGCGGACTTCGCCCGCTTCTCCCGCTCCGGCAGGGCCGCGTTCACCGGGGTCGTCGGCGGCTACACGATCGCCCAGGTGGCCTGCCTCGTCCTCGGCATCGCGGCGCTCGCACTGGTCGGCAACGACCCGAACCAGGTCTGGGACCCCTTCGTCGCCGCGGCGCTCGGCCCGCTGTTCTTCGGCATCCTGGTGCTGCGCGAGACCGACCAGTCGTTCGTGAACGTCTACTCCACCGCGATGTCGCTGCAGAACCTGCTGCCCAGGCTGGACCGCCGGATCATCTCCGTCGCCATCGGCGTGCTGGTCACCCTGCTCGCGATCTTCGTCAACGCCGAGACCTACACCGGCTTCCTCGGCCTCATCGGAGCGGTCTTCGTGCCGATGTTCGCGGTGCTCGCCGCGGACTACTTCCTGCTCGGCGGCGCCGATCGCTGGGACACCTCGGAGACCGCGCCCTCGCGCCCGCTCATGGTGGTCGCGTGGGTGCTGGGCTTCGTGACGTGGTGGATGCTCGCCGCACTGCCGACCGCTCCGGAGGTCGCGTGGTGGACCTCGTTCTGGAACGGCGTCCGCGACGCGCTCGGCTTCGTCCCGCAGCCGTGGATGAGCGCGTCCGTCGGCGCGTTCCTCGTCGCGGGCCTCGCCACCCTGGCCCTCGGCGCGCTCCGGCGCCGCTCCTGACCGTGCCGGCCGTGCGGTTTCCGGTCGGTGGCATACGAGGGCGTAAGGCTTCCTGTCGCACGGGAGCGTACGCCTTCGGCCGGGCGGGGAGGGACGGGCGAGGCGGTCTACGCGCCGCCGGGCGCGCGGGCCGTGGCGGTGGACTCGATGCGCAGCAGGCGTTCCTTGGCGGCGGACCCTCCGGCGTACCCGCCCAGAACGGCCTCGCTCTCGACGACCCGGTGGCACGGCACGATGACGCACACCGGGTTGCTGCCCAGCGCGTTGCCGACCGCGCGCAGCGCCCGCGGCCTGCCGATCCGCTCGGCGATCTCGCGGTAGGTCGTCACCGTCCCGTACGGCACCGCGAGCATCATCTGCAGGACGGTCCTGGAGAACTGGGTCGCCAGGCGCAGGTCGACCGGTGTGGTGAAGGCGCGGAGCCTGGCGGAGAAGTAGGCGTCCAGCTCCCGGCGGACGGGATCGAGCCGCCGGGCGTCCGGCCCGATGAACGTGCCGACCTCCCTGCTGATCCGTTCGAAGACGACGTTCTCGTCCTCGTAGCTGCAGGCCACCACACCCCTGCCCGTCACCGCGAGGGTGAGACGCCCCAGCGGGCCGTCGAGCGTGCCGAACGCGATGTCGGGATGGCTCGTGCCGACGTAGTCGGGCGAGGTCACCCGTAGCAATGCATCGATGTCGCCGGATGACATGGCCCCACCCTTTCGTATCCAGGTGTGTGGTGACCGCAGAGTATCGGACGGATCGCCCGGCCAGTGGCAACACGTGCGGGACGAAAGTGCCAAGATCAGACCGGTTGAGACGGCACTATGGGTCTGTGGTGGACTACAGGGCCGACAGTGACGGCGGTATCGGCCGTGAGGTCGTCGCCGCGGCGCCCAACGCGATCGTCGCCATCGATCGCGAGCAGACGGTGCTCGCCTGGAATCCCGCCGCCGAGCGCCTTTTCGGCTGGTCGGCGAAGGAGATCGTCGGGCGCCGGGCGCCGGTGGTCCCCGAGGAGCTGACGGCCGAGCACAACGCGGTCCTGGAGAAGGTCCGCACCGGCGGTGAGGTCTCGCTGAGGACCAAGCGGTTTCGCCGCGACGGCAGCCTGATCGACGTACGGGTCGACACCGGCGCGCTGTCCTCGCCGGACGGCGCCCTCCTCGGCTACGTCAGCGTCTACCACCTGGCCCAGGACGACGAGACCGCGAACGAGCGCAGCGTCCGCAGGGCACAGCTCGTCCGCAGGCTCACCGACGTGGTCGCCGACATCAACGCCGAGCTGGAGCTGCCCGCCGTGCTCGACCGGATCGCGGCGAGCCTTGCCGACCTGACCGGGGCCGACGCGGGCGGGTTCGTGCTGATCGAGGGCGACAAACTCAGGCTCGTGGCCTGCCACAACCTTCCCGACACGATGCGCGACTCCACCGCCGACCTTCGCACCAGCTTGGTCGGCAAGCTGCTGCGCGAGGGCAGGACCGTCCTGCTGGAGACCGGCGACCAGAGTCGCCTGGACGATCTGATCTGGTCGCGGCTGCCCGGCCTGCACACCATCGCGCTCGGCCTCGCCGCCATGGGCGGGCGGCCGTACGGCGCGCTGTACGCGCTGTTCGCCAAGCGCAAGGTGAGCCACCTGGAGCTGGAACTGCTGGAGCTCCTCGCCGGTCACGCGGGCATCGCCGTGGGCAACGCGATGGCCTACCAGGAGGCCGTACGCCAGCGCGCCCACGAACGGGCGGTGTTCGACGCCAGCGCCGACGGCATCGCGGTCCTCGACGGCGCGGGCAGGGTCGTCCGGTGGAACCCGGCCGCGAGCGAGCTGACCGGTTTCCACGCCACCGAGGTGATCGGCGGGCCGCCGCCGTTCGAGCTGCCGAGGCCCGGGGACAAGCTCGGCATCCAGCTGCCCTCGGGCACCTGGCTGGACGTGCTCTGCGCGGAGATCGTGGAGACGGGCGAGATCGTGGTCGACTTCCGCGACGTCACCCGCGCGAAGGAGCTGGAGGAGGCCAAGGACCTCTTCCTCGCCACCACCAGCCACGAGCTGCGCACGCCGATCACCGTGGTCCGAGGCTTCGCCAGCACGCTCGACAGCCGCTGGGACGGCATGACCGACGTCGAGCGCCGTGCCGCCGTGCACACCATCGCCGAGCGGGCCCGCTCTCTCGGTCAGCTCATGGACCACCTGTTGCTGGGCTCGCGCGCCGGGGCCGGCGAGCTCGTGCTCAGGATCGAGAGCTTCGACCTGGCCGAGCTGGTCGGGCGTGCGACGCTGGGTCTGCCGATCCTGTCGGACCTGCACCGCATCGAGGTCGCAGTCCCCGACGACCTGCCCCCGGTGTCCGGTGACGCGCTGGCCACCGACATCCTGCTGGCCCAGTTGCTGGAGAACGCCTTCAAGTACTCACCGGACGGTGGCCTGATCAGGGTCGAGGCATGGGTGGACGGCGACCGGGTGGTGCTGGTCGTGGACGACGAGGGCGTGGGAATCGCCCCCGCCATGCGGGAGCGCGTCTTCGAACGTTTCGTCCAGGCGGACAGCGGTGACCGCCGCAGATTCGGCGGGGTCGGCCTCGGCCTCTACATCGTGCGGAGCCTCGCGCGGGCCCAGGAAGGGGAGGTCACGGCGCATCCGCGCCCCTCGGGCGGCACCCGGATGAGGTTGGCTCTTCGTATTGCCGACACGCCGAGCGCTCTTACCTGATCGACACGCCGAAGCGGTAACGAGCCGGTAACGGATGTGCTGATCTATTGTCGAATGTGCACAAGCTGTAATTGGTGTGCGGTTTCCAAGACTATCTAACGGGGCATTTCGGTCGTACTGGGGTGAGTTCCTCAGGGGGGAACAGGCATACGGGGAGGTGAGTGCGTCGAGCGTCGTTCTGTTGCCGTATGCACCGTCCAGCGTCGCTGTCGCACGCCAACGCCTCTGCTCTGACCTGCAGGAACGGGGTGTGTACGAGTCCGCCATCGATGACGCGGTGCTCGTGGTCAGCGAGCTGCTGAGCAATGCGCTGCGTCACGCTCACCCCCTGCCATCAGGGCAGATCAGGGTGTCATGGCGCTGGACCGAGGAGCATGTCGAGGTCGCTGTGAGTGACGGTGGCGCCGCCACCGAACCGCGGGCGGGACGCCCGGCGCTCTCCTCCCTGGGAGGGCGAGGACTCGGAATCGTCGAATATCTGGCCTCCACCTGGGGCGTCAGGCACGAGGGAGACATCACCACGGTGTGGGCGTTGGTCGCGGCGGTCGACACGGTAGGTAACGGCCGTGTTTCCACCCCCGAACCCGCCCTCAGGGAATGCGGGTAACGCTCCCGACGGTGTCCCGCCCCACCTCACACGTCACGAGGCAGGGCGGGATCCCGATCTCCGCGTGCTCACCCGGGGCCCGCCGGGCGGCGTTGTTCGGTGGGCGGCTACGCGGGTTCTACGCGTAGAGGAACCACTTGTCGTACTGGGGGACGCAGCTGTACGAGGTCCACCAGCCGCTCTGGATGCCGAGGTTTCCGACCCGGTGGCAGTCCCAGTCGTAGTAGTAGACGTTTCTGAGAGTGGCGGCCTGTGCGGGCGCCGCGCCGACGGACAGTGTCAGGCCGGTGGCCAGCACGGCCGAGGCGAGCAGGGTCAGGGTCTTGCGCATCATTCCTCCTGGGGCATGGACGAAATGCGGTTCCGCGAAGACGTGCGATCACTCCGTCGGGCCGGACGGCACCGGAAGTATCACATCGGCACTCGCCAGGAAACAGATCACCGTCCCCGTCCCGGTCCGCGGAGCGGGCCTGACCTCGTGACACCGGCGAGGAGACGTGCGGCGAACGTGAAACGTTCACGGTGGTTTTTCGCGGGTGCCGAGCCGGTGTGACGGTGGTTCTTTCGCGGGCGTCGAACCTGTGTCGCGGTGCTTCTTTCGTGGGTGTCCGAAGCGGTGTGACGGCGCCTCCTTCGCGGATGTCGAGCCGGTGTGACAGTGGTTCTTTCGCGGGTGCCGACCCCATGTCGCGGCCGTTCTTTCCTGGACGTCGAAGCGGTGTGACGGCGCTTTCCTCGTGGAGGCCGAACCGGTGTGACGGCACTCCCTCGCCGGTGCCGAGTTCGGTGGATCCGGGGACGGGACCCTCACGCCCCGGCGAGCGCCGGGCGGTGCAGCACCGCCTTCTCCCCGGCCGTCCAGGCCGTCGAGACGAGGAGGTAGATCCCCGCCGCCAGCGGCAGCACCATGGCGACCAGAACCGTCCCGTACGGCAGCAGGGGCAGCATCCGGCGCAGCGCCGCGGGCTGGAGGTCCTCGCTCATCGTGCGCCGCATCCGGCGGGAGGTGACCCACGCCACGGCGACGAGCAGCAGGAAGAGTCCGGCGAACACCATGGTCGGACCGCTGATCAGCCCGAATCCGGCCACTGTGCCCGCGAACTGCTGCCCGAGCGGCACCCCGAGGAGCCCGTGGGTCAGGAGCGTGTTGGCCTGCCCGGCGATCGTCGAGGAGACGAACACCTGGTACGTCACCATGAGGAACGGCATTTGTGCCACGGATGGCAGGCACCCGGCCAGCGGCGAGGTCTTCTCCCTGGCGTAGAGGGCGGCCATCTCCCGCTGGAGCCGCTCGGGGTCGCGGCCGTACCGCTTCTGGAGTTTCCTGAGCTCCGGCGCGAGGCGGGTCCTGACCCGCTCGCCCCTCGCCTGCATGACACCGAGCGGAAGCAGCATGAGCCGGACGAGGAGGGTGAAAACGACGATCGCGAGCGGGGCCGAGCCCAACGGCCCGGCGAGCACGGCGATGAGACCGGCGGTGAACGAGATGACGGGGTCGAACATGGAAGGGCCCTTCTGAGCGGAGTGAAGACGGCGCAGAAGGCACCCGCGAACCGCGAGGATCTTTTCGGGACGCGTGCGCGGCGCGCGAAGGCCGGGTGTCCCGGAGACATGCCGATCACGCATGTACGGGGTTACCGGTCATGTGCGCGGGTGACACACGGCGATCGCGTGCGCGTGGGCGCACGGCGACCACATCTGTGCGGACACACGGTGATCAAGAACACGGGGGACACACGGCGATCACGCGCGTCGGGCACGGAGGTCGCGAGAGGTCGCGGGGGTTACGCGGGCGCCGGGCCCACGGAGGGTGCTCTGGGCCGGGACCTCCCGGCCGCGTCGGGGTCGCACTGCCGGACGAACATCGTCAGCCTGGCCCGGTCGCGCCGGGACAGCGGTGACCGTGACCCCGTACCCGAGGTGACGGGCGCCGGACGCAGCGCCCAGGCGAGCAGGAGCACGCCCAGCCCGACCACGGCGGCGGCCGTGAGGACACCGCCGCCGTCGAACATCCAGACCGTCAGGGTCTGGACGGCGAGCAGTAGGTTCACTGCTTGAGCTTGCCGACCACGGTGACCGCGGCGACGACCACGAGGGCGAGCACCCCGAGCACGAGCGCGAACTTCAGCAGCCCGAAGAGGGCGGGCAGCACGAGCCCGAACACCACGTAGAGCGCGAGCAGGACGCCCAGAACCCCGAACACGATACGACTCATACGCTCTACCGTACGTCGGCCTGGGAAACGGCGAGGGCCTTGATCATAACGAAGGTCATAACGATCCAGTCCTTACGGACCGATGACACGAATGAGGGATCGTTCCCTCGCGGGCCTACCGTGGAGGCCATGAACGCGCGGATTCTGGTGGTCGAGGACGATCCGATGGTGGCCGAGGTCGTGGCCCGCTACCTGGAACGCGACGGTCACGCGGTCGACTGCGTCGGGGACGGCGCCGAGGCGCTCAGGCGCGCGCTGGCCAACCCGCCCGATCTGATGGTGCTCGACCTGATGCTTCCGAAGATGGACGGACTCCAGGTCTGCAGGAAACTCAGGGAGCGCTGGCCGGTCCCGGTGATCATGTTGACCGCGCTCGGCGAGGAGCTGGACAGGGTCGCCGGCCTGGAGACCGGTGCCGACGACTACGTCACGAAGCCGTTCAGCCCGCGTGAGCTGGCCCTGCGCGTACAGTCCGTGCTGCGGCGGGCGCGCGGCGCCTCCCTGCCCGCCGGTACCGGCGTGCTCAGGGACGGCGAGCTCACGGTCGACGTCGGCGCCCACGAGGTGCGCCTGCACGGCGACGAGGTCCTGCTCACCGCCCGCGAGTTCGACCTCCTCGCCCACATGATGCGCAACCCCCGCCAGGCCTTCAGCCGCTCCGCCCTGCTCGACCAGGTATGGGGCTGGTCCTTCGGCGACTCGTCCACGGTGACCGTGCACGTCCGCCGCCTCCGCGAGAAGATCGAGCCCGACCCGACCGCCCCCCGGCGCATCGTCACCGTGTGGGGCGTCGGCTACCGCTACGAACCGCTGGCGGAGTCGTGATCCCCGAGATCCTGCTGATCGTCGCGGTCACCGCCGGGCTGGGCCTGCTGGTCGCGCTGGCCGGGCTGGGCGCGATGCGACTGCTGCGCGAGCGGTCGATCGGCGTGATGCTCGCGGTGGTCGTCGTGGTGACCGTGGTGGCGACGGTGGGCGGAGTGGTCGCCATCACCCTGAAAATGATCATCGAGGGTACGCCGAGGGACATCGTGCTCAGCGTGGTCGTCGTGGGCGGCCTGGTCGGGCTGGGCGTCGCCACGGTGCTCTCGCGCCGGGTCGTGACGGCGAGCCGCAAGCTCGTCGACGCCGTGCACGCCGTATCGCCCTCGGGGGAGTTCACCCCACCGAGGGGATTGCCCGCCGAGCTCGGCACGATCGCCGGGAGCCTGGACCAGGCGTATCGGCGGCTGCGGCTCGGCCACGAGCGCGAGCGCGCCCTGGAGAGCGCCCGCCGAGAGCTCGTCGCCTGGGTCAGCCACGACCTTCGCACCCCGCTGGCGGGCATGAGGGCGATGGCCGAGGCCCTGGAGGACGGGGTGGTCTCCGACGAGGAGACCGTCCGCCGCTACCACCGGCAGATCCGCCTGGAGGTGGACCGGCTGTCGGGCATGGTCGACGACCTGTTCGAGCTGTCCAGGATCCACGCCGGGACACTGCGCCTGTCGCGCAGCAGGATCGGCCTCGGGGATCTGGTCGCCGACGCGCTGGCCGGGGTCGAACAGCTGGCCAGGGCGAAGGGGGTGCGCCTGACCGGCGAGGCCGACCAGGTGGTCCCCGTCCAGGCCGACGCCGCCGAACTCTCCCGGGCGCTGCGCAACCTCGTGGTCAACGCGATCAGGCACACCCCGGGCGACGGCACCGTCGTGGTCCGCGCCTCGGCCGAGGACGACATCGCCTGCCTGTCCGTCGCCGACTGCTGCGGCGGCATTCCGGCCGACGACCTGCCCCGCGTCTTCGACGTCGCCTTCCGCGGTGAGACGGCCCGTACCCCCAGCGCCGACGGAGCCGGAGCGGGCCTCGGCCTGGCGATCGCGCGAGGCATCGTCGAGGCCCACGAGGGGTCGATCGGCGTCGTCAACGCCGACGCCGGCTGCCGCTTCGAGATCCGGCTGTCACTCTCCGCCTGAGCGGCCGGGTGCCGGGTGCTCCTTCGTCCGGTTCGTCCGGGCTTCGTCCGGGCGGCCAGGTGCTCCTTCGCCTGGGCGTTCGTGTGTTGAACGGTCGAGCCCAGGTGCGGGGGCAGGACGGTCGAGGGACGGTCAGTTCGCGCCCGTGCCGTTGGAACCCGTGCCGCCGGCGGCCGGCGCGGGCGTGACGTGGTCATCGAGGTTCTCGGGTCTCACAGCGACCATGAGGGCCATCTGCGCGCACTCGTCACCCTCGGTGTCGCGTTCGACGTGCTGGCAGGAGGTCAGCCTCCTGGTGGTGCCGAGAGATTCCACCATCGCCCGGAACGTCGGGCACGGCCAGCGCCACATGCAGCTGCGGCAACGCAGGATCGGATGCGCGGTGTCGCTCGTGACGCCGCCCGCGTCGCGCGGCCGGTGCAGGTCGAGCAGCCTGACGCCGAGCGTGGCGAAGTCGAGGAGCTCCTCACGCGCTCCCTCAAGGAAGTCCAGGTCCTCGGTCGACAGGCGGGTCCTGATCGGGATGTGCCCCTCGTGGTCCACCAGTTTTCGCAGTGAGCTCGCCGCGTCGCGCCACGAGGTGGCCTTGTCGGTACGAGTGATCATGGACTCCAGGTGCTCCCGGAGCCGCTTCCGCTGGAGATCTTCGGGTAGGTCGGTGTTCATGATGCGTTCGAGCCCGTTTCTTGTGACTCAACGGCCGCCACTGACGTGGCGCGGGGTGATCGGGAGGTGCCGGGTCTCCTCCCTTTCGGGCCAAGCCGTTGTTGCGTAGTGTCAAGCTTCGCGCACTCAGGGTTTCCGTGAGACGGAAACGGGGGACAAAGGGCCGGACGACTCGGGTTGTTCAAGAGAACGTGACCAGCGGCTCTCGCGCCGATAGTGTGCCCGCTGTGGAGCTAAAAGTCTCAACTCGATCTCATGCCGGGCACACCGTCGTGACCATCGTTGGCGAAATCGACCTATACACCGCGCCTCGCCTGCAGGCCGAGTTCACCCGGCTGCTTGGTCAGAGCCAGACCATGCGTGTCGTCCTCGACATGTCCGCGGTGGAGTTCTGCGACTCCACCGGCATGAACGTGCTGCTGTCCGCGCTCAAGCGGTTGCGGGAGCGGGGCGGCACACTGGAGGTGGCGGCGCCCCGGCCCGCCGTACGCAAGATCCTGCAGGTCACGGGTCTCGACTCCGTCTTCGTCGTGCACGAGACCCTGCCGGAGAAGCTGCTGACCTCCGATTCCCAAGGATGACGTCCTCCCCACGGCTGATGCCCGGGGTCACCACGCTGGAGGTGTTCGATGGCCGGCACGGCGGCGATCATTCCCGCCAAGGATGAGGGCGACAGGATCGGGGCCACCGTGGCCGCGGTCCTGGCGCTGCCCGGCGTCGACCTCGTCGTGGTCGTCGACGACGGTTCCGGCGACCAGACGGGACGGGTGGCCAAGGCCGCCGGCGCCCGTGTCGTGCGACACAGCCACAACCGGGGCAAGGCCGCCGCCATGGAGAGCGGTGCCCACGCCGTGCGCCAGCTCGACGGCGAGGAGCCCCGGCACCTGCTCTTCCTCGACGCCGATCTGGGCGACACCGCCCGTACGGCCACCGCGCTGATCGAGCCGGTCGCGGCGGGCGAGGCCGACATGACGATCGCCGTCTTCGTCACCCGGGTGAAGCTCGGCGGCCACGGGTTCGTCGTGAGACTCGCGCGTGAGGGCGTCGAGCGCGCCACCGGCTGGACCCCCACCCAGCCGCTCAACGGGCAGCGCTGCCTGACCCGGGCGGCCTTCGAGGCCGCCCGCCCCCTGGCGCGCGGTTTCGGCGTGGAGACGGGTCTCACGATCGACCTGCTCAGGAAGGGCTTCCGGGTGCGCGAGGTTCAGGTCGAGATGGCACACCGGGCCACGGGTACCGACTGGAAGGCCCAGATCCATCGGGCCAGGCAGTTCCGCGACGTCGCCCGCGCCCTCCTGGCACGCCGTTAACCCGGCATCCGGGTCCGGCACCCGGTCGACCAGGTCGGCGGGCCTGGAAGCCCGCGCCGAACCGGGCACCCCGCCGGGTGTGCTGGAATTTGCGGGTGACTCGGGATGCGTCGGTCGTCGACGCCAGGCGGAGCCCCGCCGGCGATACGCCGCGAAGGCTCGGCATCGCCGCGTTCGCAGCCGTGGGGCTCTCGGCGGCGACGACGGTTCTGATCGGGCTGCTCGGCCCCTCGGCCATGGTCCCGAGGCTGCCCGGCCCTTCCTGGCAGCCGCCGTACTCGCTGGACGTCCATCCCGGCACCCATCTGGTCATCGCCATGGGCGCCTTCGCGATCGTGCTGGGCGGGCTCGGACTCGTCGGCGCGCTCAGGTCACGGTGGGGCCCCGACCCGCGCCTGCTGCTCGCGGCCGGTTGCGCCGTGTCGGGCGTGCTCGCCTTCCTGTCGCCCTCGGGCTCGGCCGACCACCTCAACTACGCCGCGTACGGTCGCCTGGTCACGCTCGGCCTGGACCCGTACGCGATCACCCCCGCCACCCTGCCCGGCGACCCCGTCACCGGCGCGGTGGAGGAGTGGGCCGGCGTGACCAGCGTCTACGGCCCGGTCGCCACCGCAGTACAGGCACTGGCGAGCCTCGTGGGGGGTGACTCGGTCAGGCTCACGGTCTTCGTGATGGCCGTCGTCAACGCGGCGGCGTTCGTCGGTACGGCGCTGCTGCTGCACCGTTTCGCCAGGGGGGACGCGAACCTCCAGCGGCGGGCGGCGCTGCTGTGGGTGGCGAACCCGCTGATGATCTACCACCTCGCCGCCGGGATACACGTCGACACCCTCGCCGTCGCCTGCATGGTCGCCGCGCTCACGGTGCGCGGCGCAGCCTCGGGGCTGATGCTCGGTGTGGGCATCGGGGTCAAGCTCAACGCCGGGCTCGTCGCCCTCGGACCCGCGTGGGAGTTACGTCGCTCGCCGGGCAGGCTCGCCGTGGTGGCGGGGACCGCGACGGCCACCGTGGTGGCGATCTACGCCGTCGCCGGGCCGCACGTGCTCGATCAGGTGAGCGCCGCCAGTAAGAGGGTCTCCCTCGCCACCCCCTGGCAACTGGTCAAGGTGGGGCTCCAGTCGCTCTTCGGGCCGGGCGCGTACTCGGCGTGGATCCAGATCGGGTCCCTGCTCCTGATGGCCTGCCTGGCCTGGCTCGTGCTGCGGGCGCTGCCCGCCGACACCGTGCCGGCTGCGGGGCCGAATGTGGGTCCGTCCGTGGCCGCCGCGATGGTGGTCGCCTGGCTGTTCGCCGCCCCGTACGCGCTGCCCTGGTACGACGGGCTGGCCTTCGCGCTGCTGGCGATGGCGTCCTGGCCCGCGTTGGAGGCGTTCATGGTGGCCAGGGTCGCCGTGCTGTCGCTCGCCTACCTCCCGGCCAGGGAGATAGCGCGGCCCGATGACCTGCTCTGGACCAAGACCCTGCTCAGGGAGACGGTGGTGCCGTGGACGCTGCTGGCACTGACGATCGCCCTGGTGTGGTGGGCGGCGAGAGCCGGACTGCGCGCACGCAGGCGGCCAGCGTCAGCGGCACCGCGACCGTGAGCGCCATCGCGGGGATCGCGATGCCCGAGTCGTTCATCAGAAACCCGATCAGCGAGCAGGCCAGCGCCCCGATCAGCCCGGCGCGCAGCGCGGGCGCGAGCGTGTAGGCCCGGCCCAGGGCCGAGGCTCCCCACCGCGAAGGGCGGTCGAGCACCAGGAACAGGAACGCCAGCGCGACCAGCGTGAGCAGCGACAGCGACCAGTTGCCGACCGTGACCCCGATCATCGCGCCGAACTTGCGGCCGACCACGGTCCAGGCCTCCCCGTCCAGCACCTGCTGCACGAAGGCACCCAGGTGGGTGCGTTGGTCGGCGGGCCGCATCCAGTCGGCCACTGCTATGGCGCCGATCAGCAGGCTGCCCGCCAGGCCGACCAGGATCAGTCTCATCGGTGAGACCCGCCCGCCGGACACCAGGATCATGAGGATCGCGACCCCCACCAGGAACGCCGGGACCCCGCCGAAGTCGGCGCCCCACGCGGGCCAGCCGTCGGCGAACACCGCCAGTCCTCCGTACGCCGCGCACACCGCGAGCGCGAGCGTCCGACGGCCACCCGAGATCAGCCACTGGGCGATTCCGGCGAGGGCGAGGATCGTGCCGGCGGCGTAGACGGCGAAGGCGATGTTGCTGAAACCGTAGAAGCGTCCGCCGGTGACCGGCTCGTAGCCGGTGACCGCGTTCACCTGAAGTGCCGAGCCGGTCATCACGTCGGCCAGCAGCGCGACCGAGGTGATGGCGGCGACCACCGTCAGCGGGCCGAGCGGGTGCGCCCGCCACGGTCCGGAGAGCGCCACCCCGGCGACCGCGCAGGCGAAGCCGAGGATCGTCACGATCACCCAGACCATCGGCGCGGGCAGGCTCCACCAGGGGATCAGCTGCGCCAGGAAGGTGGAGACCGCGATCGCCCCGCTGACCACGGCGACGACCTGGATGGCCGTCAGGGCACGAGAACCACCCCAGCCCCGGCGGATCGCGACGGCGGCCAGCAGGTAGAACAGGATCTGCACCGCCACGAACACCGCGAAGAACGGCCCCCTCACCTCGCGCAGCACCTGGCTCGCCAGGTCGTCGTCGGCGAGCTTCTCGACCGTCGCCGCGACCGGCTCCTCGCTCGCCCCGCCGCCCTGCCAGGCGCGTCCCACGACCCCGTTGGGGGACTGGAGGCCCAGCAGGCCGATCGCGGTGGCGGTCAGGTCGGTGTTCGTGACCAGGCCGTCCTGGCGGGTGGAGGCGGCGGTGAGGTAGCCGCGCGGGTACGTTTCCCCGCCGGGGGACGGCCCCCGGGCGATCGCCACGTGCAGGTGAGGCGCGACCGAGGTGTCGGCCAGGCCGGCGACCAGGACCGTGGTCCCCGTTCCGGGCGCGGCCGTTCCGGGGACGGTGCCTTCGGAGGGCGTGGCCTCGGGCGTCGTGGCTCCGGGAGCGGTGGTTTCCGGCGTCGTGGTTTCCGGTGCCCGGGTCCCGGATGCGGTGGTTTCCGGTGCCGGTGCCGGGGTTTCGGGCGCGGTGGTCTCCGGGGCCGTGCTCGCCGTGGGCGACGCCGGGGTCGTGCCGTCGGCGAGCGAGGGGGGCAGGCGGTCGAGGACCGTGCCCACCACGCGGTCGGCCCTGGCCACGGCCTCCCGCCTGGCCTGGGTGGTCATCGTGGCGAGGACGTCGTCCGCGGCGAGGGCGTCACCGGTCCAGGCCCTGGCGAGGTCATCGGCCTCGACCACGATCAGCCCGTACAGGGACAGGTCGCCCAGCTCCTCGACACTCGCCGCGTATTTCCCGATTTTTCCGGACTTGTCGGCGGCGGCGAGGGCGGCTCCCGGCCCGACGGCCGCCACCTTCAGACCCGCCTCCGCCGCGAGCCCGCCCAGCTGCCCGAGAACCGGCCGGTAGGAGGTGGTGGCGTTGAAAGCGGTCAGCTCGTCCCAGCCGGGCACGCTCGCCCCGCCGCCGGGGGTCGCCTCCGGTGCCCGAGGGGGCTCGCAACCCGTGCCGGGAGCGCCCGCGCGCTGGCCGGCCGACACCGTCAGCCAGCCCGCCGCCGGGCAGGTGATCCCCCGTTCGGGCGGCGGGACCGCCCGGGTGGACATGGACGCGGACCCGCCCTCACCCGCGAGCCTCCACAGGTTCGGGGTCCGCTCCCGGTCGAGATCGCTCCACTCCAGGCCGGGCACCCCGATGATCACGACCCTTCCGGGAGGCGTCACCGCCGAGGCGCCCGTCACGCCGTCACCGGAGCCCCCCGAAACACCGGAGCCCCCCGAAACACCGGGGGCACCCGAGGCGCCCGTACCGGCACCCGAGGCGTCGAGGGCACCCGAGATCCCCTGGGCTCCCGAGGTATGGGGAACAGCGGAGGCGGCGAAGGCCTCCGGAGTGCCCGGGAGGCCGAGCAGGACGAAGAGCAGGGCCGACAGCAGGGACGCGGCGGTCGGCACGGTCCCGGCGACCCGGCGGAACGCCGGCCGTGTCGCGGGTCCCCCGGTCGCCGGGCACGCGCGCCCGTGACCGCTGTGTGCCGAAGCCATCCGGTTCCCCCTGTCCGTGCCCGTTGGGCGGCCACTTTTCCCCGCCCCCACGGTAACCTGCCTGCTCGTGAGGACTGGCGAGGCGACCACGACCGAGCGGCGCCCATGGACGTGGCCGTCGTGGTCGGCGTGGCTGCCCTGGCTGCCCGCGCTGCTGCTCGTCGCCGCCGCGGTGGCCCCGCTGGTGCTCCACTGGCTGGGCAATGTGGACGACCAGCGTCTGGTCGACCTGGATGTGTACCGTACCGGCGGAGCGGCGATCTTGGAGGGTCGGTCCGTCTACGGGTTCGTCACGCCCGCGCCGCAGTTGCTGCCCTTCACCTATCCGCCGGTGGCGGCGCTGTTCGCCACGCCGCTGGCGGCGGTGTCGTGGACGACGGCGCAGTGGGCGTGGACGGCGTTGATCTTCCTGACACTGGGGGTCTCCGTCCGGCTCTCCTTCCGCGCCGTGTTCGACGGGGTGGGTGGCGTGCCGGGGAGGTCGGGAGCGGCGGACGAGGTCCCGCTCTCACCGGGTTCCGCTCCCCGCGCGCCCGGTGGGGATCCGGCGCCGACGGAGGGGAAACTCCGGGGCGTACGCACCCGACTGGTCGGTTCGGGGAGATTCGGCGGGCTCGGTGGGACGGGCGGGGGGCGGCTGTGGACGCCGCTGCTGTTCGCCGCCCTGATGATCGCGTGCACCTACCTGATGCCGATCAGGGACCAGGTCCGCTTCGGCCAGGTGGACATCCTGCTCGTCGCGCTCTGTCTGGCCGACTGCGTGGCCAGGCGCCCGCTGTGGCCGCGCGGCATGCTGATCGGCCTGGCCACCGCGGTCAAGCTCACCCCGGGTGTCTTCCTGATCTACTTCCTCATCGCCGGTTTCGGACCCGGCGCGAGACGGGAGCATCGAGAGACCTTCCTCGTGGCCGCGCTCACCGCCGCGCTGCTGACCCTGCTCCCGTTCCTGGTGATCCCGGCGGACGCCGCCGACTTCTGGTTCCGCGCGTTGCTCGACCCCGAGCGGCTCGGTGCCAACGCGGCGACCACCAACCAGTCGATGCGCGGCATGCTCATCCGGCTCTACCTCCCCGACGTGCTGACGAGCCTGCTCTGGCTGGCGCTGGTCGCCGTGGTCGCCTGGTACGGCTTCCGCCACGCCCGTAGAGCGCTGCTCGACGGGCACCTCGTGAGCGGGGTGGCCCTGGTCGGGCTGATGGCCGTACTGCTCTCGCCGGTCGCCTGGATCCACCATCTGGCCTGGGTGGTCGTGGTGCTCGGCGCGTTGGCCGGTGACGGGCGCGACCCGGTCAGGCTCCGGGTGGCCGCCGGGGTCTGGCTCTACTACGTGCTGCCGATCCCCTGGTGGGGAGTGACGATCAAGGCGATGGAGATCCCGGTGCTCAGCCCGGTGCTGGGCAAGATCGTGCAGAACGGATTCGGGCTGGGCGCGCTGGCCCTGGTCTGGGTGCTGGGAGTGTGGCTGCCCCGGCGAAGGGCGACGTTCGAGGCGCTCTCCCGGCGGGATACGGCCCCGGAGACGGAGCGGCCCGGAAGGGACGGGGGTCCCGGACGTGAAACGGCCGTCGAGGGGACCTGAGCGGGAGGGGGCACGGTGCGCGGCGGCCGTCGAGGGGAAGATCAACGAGGAAACGACCTCTGACGTGGGACGACTTCGACTGATCGGGTAGGATTCGGTCGTATCGGTATGTAATCCTGCGCGCATTTTCTGACAGTCGCCGGATACCCTGGGGCCATGCCGAAACTCGCTTACCTGGGACCGGAGGGGACCTTCACCGAGGAAGCCCTGCGCATCCTGGCGCCTGAGGCCGAGCGCCTGCCGAGCCCGAACGTCACCGCGGCCCTCGATGCCGTACGGCGCGGCGAGGCCGACGGAGCCGTCGTCCCGATGGAGAACTCGCTCGAAGGCGCGATCACCACGACCCTCGACGAGCTCGCCCGGGGTGAGGCGCTGCTCATCACCGCCGAGCTGCTGCTTCCCGTCGAATTCTCGCTCCTGGCGCGTCCCGACACCGAGATCGGCCACATCAAGAGGGTCTTCACCCACCCGGCGGCCATCACCCAGTGCCGCAACTTCATCGCCCGCGAGCTGCCCGACGCCGTGGTGGTCGCCGCCCCGTCGACCGCCGCCGCGGCGCAGGAGGTCGCGCTGCCCGGCTCGCCGTACGACGCGGCCATCGCCGCGCGCATCGCCGGAGAGCACTACGGACTGGTCGAGCTCGCGTCCGGGATCGGCGACCGCACCGACACCGTCACCCGGTTCGTCCAGGTGTCGCGTCCCGGACCGCTGCCGGAGCCGACCGGTGCCGACCGCACCTCCCTGGTCGTCTTCCTCGCCGACGACCACCCGGGCGCGCTGCTGGAGATGCTGACCGAGTTCTCCGTTCGCGGCGTCAACCTGTCCCGCATCGAGTCGCGGCCCACCGGCGACGGCATCGGCCGCTACTTCTTCCACTTCGACTTCGAGGGCCACGTCGCCGACGCCCGCGTCGGAGAGGCGATCTCGGGTCTCCACCGGGTCTCCGCCGAGGTGCGCTTCCTGGGCAGCTACCCGCGTGCCGACGGTCTCTTCCCGCAGATCAAGCGTGGTACGAACGACGGCGACTTCACCGAGGCCGCCAGCTGGCTCGGCAGGATCCGCAACGGTCAAGTCTGACCGTCACCCGGCTCGCGAGCCGGGGCCGATCCCAGGGGGCAGCCGGAGTATGCCCTTCGAAGGCGCCCTCCGAGAGGGATCCGGAGTGTGCCCGCCGAAGGCACGCCAGAGGGGGGCGGGGCCGGTGCGTACCCCCGCCGAAGGCGTCCGACGGGCGGAAACGGGGTCGGTGCGCCCGCTCCAAGGCGTCCCAGGGAGGCTCCAAGGCGTCCCGGGGAGGAAGACGGGGCCGGTGGGTGCCCGCCGAAACGTCCCGCCGGGCGGGAAAGCGGGTTCCGTTCCCGTGGCGCCACCCCGCCCCGGAGGGCGGGCGGTCAATCCGGGCGCGGGCGCGGGCAGTACATCGGTAGCCTTGTGGCTGTGATTGACCTGCGTACCCTTCGTGAGGATCCCGACCGGCTACGGGCGTCGCAGCGTGCCCGCGGTGAGGACGACTCTGTCGTCGACACGCTGCTCGACCTCGACGAGCGGCGGCGCGGCGCGCTGAGTCGCTTCGAGACGCTCCGCGCCGAGCAGAAAACCATCGGCAAGTCGGTCTCCCGTGCCTCGGGTGAGGAGAAGGCGACCCTGCTGGAGCGGGCGAAGGATCTCTCCGCGCAGGTGAAGTCCGCCGAGGCCGAGGCGGAGAAGCTCGGCTCCGAACTCGACGGCCTGCTCTACACGGTGTCCAACCTCGTGGAGGAGGGGGCTCCCGCCGGCGGCGAGGACGACTACGTCGTGCTGGAGGAGATCGGCGAGAAGCCGTCCTTCGACTTCGAGCCCAAGGACCACCTGGAGCTGGGAGAGCTCCTCGGCGCGATCGACATGGAGCGCGGCGCGAAGGTCTCCGGCTCGCGGTTCTTCTTTCTGAAGGGTGTCGGCGCCAGGCTGCAGCTCGGGCTGCTCAACATGGCCATGCAGCAGGCGATCGAGGCGGGCTTCGTCCCGATGATCACGCCCGTGCTGGTCAAGCCGGAGTCGATGAAGGGCACCGGTTTCCTCGGCGCCCACGCCAGCGAGGTCTACCACCTGCCCGACGACGACCTTTTCCTGGTCGGCACGAGCGAGGTGCCGATGGCGGCCTACCACGGCGACGAGATCCTCGACGGCTCCGCGCTCCCGTACCGCTACGCGGGATGGTCCTCCTGCTTCCGGCGCGAGGCCGGCTCGTACGGCAAGGACACCCGGGGCATCATCCGGGTTCACCAGTTCGACAAGGTGGAGATGTTCTCCTACGTCCGCCCCGAGGACGCCCACGCCGAGCACCTGCGTCTGCTCGCCTGGGAGAAGGAGATGCTGGCCAAGGTCGAGCTGCCCTACCGGGTGATCGACACCGCGGCCGGAGATCTGGGGTCCTCGGCCGCGCGGAAGTTCGACTGCGAGGCGTGGGTGCCCAGCCAGGGCAGCTACCGCGAGCTCACCTCGACCTCCAACTGCACCGACTTCCAGGCCCGCCGTCTCGGCGTTCGCTTCCGTGACTCCGGTGGCAAGCCCCAGCACGTGGCCACCCTGAACGGCACGCTGGCCACCACCCGCTGGATCGTCGCCATCCTGGAGAACCACCAGCAGGCCGACGGCTCCGTCGTGCTCCCCAAGGCGCTGCGCCCGTACGTCGGCCTCGACGTGCTCGAACCCGTCAAGTAAGCCCGCGCCGCGCGAAGAGACTCACAGTGAAGGCCCCGCCGCGGCGGGGCCTTTTCGTGGTCACGCCGGATGTTCCGCCGCTTTTGTCGCTTCCTCGGTCGGCGCGGCGCCCGCCCAGCCGACCAGGACGGACCCGCCGACTCCGATCGCGCCGACGAGCCAGGCGAGGAACCCCGCCGTCGGATAGTCGTCGATGACGCCCGCCTCCCAACCGGTGAAGAGCGTCCATGTCGCGAACGGCGTGCAGCAGGCGATGGTGACGAGCGCCAGCCAGGTCCGGGCCGGTACGCGCGCCCGGATCGCCGCCACCGACACGAGAATCGTCGCGGTGAGGGCGCAGGCGCCGCCGAGCAGGGCCATCAGAGCGCCGATGTCGATGACGTGCGGTTCGCCGGACGGCAGGGCGAGCACGAAACCGACCGCGGCGAGGAAGTACGCGGGCCCGGTCACGCCGGTGATCCGCCGTGTATGACGGCGTGCCACGGCCATGCCGGACATGAAGCCGAGCAGGCCGACGAAGAGACCGACGCGGTGCTCCGTCCTCAGATCGACTCCCGGCGCGTCGAGCGGGATCGCCGCGTTCGCGGAGAGACCTTCGTCGAACAGGCCCATCCGCCGCCAGTTTCCCCGCGCGTCCCGTACGGCGATGCCATCCTCACCGTTGGCCGCCACCACCACGTGCCCGTCCGGTACGCGCTGGACCGCGATGGCCGAGGAACCGTGCCATGGCCTGTCCTGCGTGCCCGCCGCCCGCCGCCGAAGGGCGTCCTCACGCCCTGGGGAGACCGCCCACACCGTTCTCCAGCTGTTCCCGCCGTCCCGCGACTCGTCCACCGCCAGCCGAGGTGGGACGACGCGGTAGCAGTGCAGGGGGTCATCGGGCAGGCAGCTCCGGGTCGCGGGGGCCTGGACGGGCGAGGAACCGAGGTCTGGGAGGCCCGAGTCCGGTGAGGGCGAAGAGATCCGGGTGCTCCGCTCCTGTGCGGGGTGACCGATCCACGTACGGCCGCCGTCACGGGAGAGGAACTCGGCACCTTGGTCCAGGACCACGGCGATGACCTCGCCACGTATGAGGACCTGCGTCGCCGCGGGCGGCCGCGGTTCACCTGCGGTGGCGGTGACCCCGACAAGGGCGATCGGGACGATGATCAACACGCGGACCCGCGATACCGGGTGACCGGTACCGCACCGGAGCCAGATCAGCCACGCGGCGCCCAGCGCCGGCAGGGCCACCAGGTCGGTCGGGTCGGCCAGGACAAGCGACGGGCCGGCGGCCAGGGTCCACGCTCTGGAGGCGAGTGCCGCGCCCGCCTCCGTGGTCTTGACCAGGGTGAAGCCGACACCGGTGGCGGTGATCGCCACGAGGGCGGCGAGCCGGATGGGGGCGAGCGAGGCGCCGCCTCCGGAGCGGGCGAGGACCAAGGAGAAGAGGAGAGAAAGAACGAGGGCGAGTACGGGCGGGGCGACCAGCAGCCCCGCGACGTCGCTCAGCTTGCCGGTGACGAGCCCCGGCCACAGGGCCTTGAGGAGATGGTCGTTGATCAGCAGCACGAAGGTGGCGACCACGGTCGCCGGATGCCCGATCCAGGCAAGGAGGGGCTCTCGCGGGCTTTCCACGGCCGGGTAGATCCACCGCGACGAGGCTTGGTTCGGGATTGGTGGCATTCGTGATCGAGGTGTGTCCCGAAACCCGAGCGATCCGCACGTCCCGGTGCCGGGCGAGTTCGGTTCGCCGGTGACGCCGCGCACGTCCACAGTCCCGCGGGAGGGCACGGAATGATTCCTCCCGCTGTCGCCCTGGCGAAGCCCTTACGGTCGCTCTCAGAGGCGGAGAGAGGGCGCTGGACCGCTAGGTCGCGGCCCGCCGCCCCATCGCACTCCAGGCCGCCACCCTCACCGGGCGGCTTTCAGGCCGGCCGACGTGAACAGGCACCCGCGACCGCTCGGAAACCTCGTTCTGCGGCTCCTGGCGCTCAGCCCGGCCTTTCTTCGGCGTCTCGCCTGGCGGCTCTCGGATCCGGTCCGTCGGTGAGCCCCGCGGGTCTGGCCCGGGGCCGGTGCCCTCAAGGGGGAGAATCGGCCTCCGCGGACGAAAGTGAGGCGAGAACACGCGGGGCGGTACGCCGGGGCGCGCTCCGCAGGGCGGGGGCCGGTGCCCGAAGTGCCGCGGGACGCCCCGAAAGGTCCGGGAACAGAAAGACGGGGTTCGCTAGAAGCGAACCCCGTCTTCCCGGTTCAACCAAGAGGTCTATGCGTCAGACGGCGCGGACCTGCGAGGCCTGCGGGCCCTTCTGGCCCTGGGTGATCTCGAACTCGACCCGCTGGCCGTCTTCGAGGCTACGGTAGCCGTTGCCCTGGATCTCGGAGAAGTGCACGAACACGTCCGGTGCACCGCCGTCCGGTGCGATGAAGCCGAAGCCCTTTTCAGCGTTGAACCACTTGACGGTTCCCTGAGCCATTAAAGCTCTCCCTCAGGATTTGAAACTTTGGGATTCACACCTCATGAACCCCATGTGTCGTACAGCGGGCCCCGGGGTGGCTCAGTCAAACTGGTTTTCACAACGGGATTCAGCTAATACAACGCCATCACATCTAACACTATCCGGCGCGGGCGTGTTCCCGCCATGAGGAAGATTCCTCGGACCGGATCCCGGGGCCGACAGACCGGCTATCACAGTGCAGACTGGGACGTGTTATGCAAAGCCCCAGGTTGATCGCCACAGACCTCGATGGCACCGCTCTGCGCTCGGACGGTACCGTCTCGCCCCGTACGGCCGCCGCTTTTGCGCTTGTGGAGAACGCCGGGGCCACGCTGGTCTTCGTGACCGGCAGGCCACCCCGCTGGATGAGCATGGTCGCGGGTGCCGTACGCCGTCGTGGGCTGGCCATATGCGCCAACGGAGCCCTCGTCTACGACCTGCACAGCGAGCAGATCGTCAAATCCCACCTCATCCACCCGGACGTGCTCGAAGAGGTGGTGAGACGCCTCCGCGAAAAGGTGCCCGACCTCGCCTTCTCCGTGGAATACGAGGGCGGATTCGCCCACGAATCGGACTTCCGTCTCGGAAGATGGGACAGCAAGACGGTCGTCGGACGCCGTGTCGGAACGGACGCACTTACCTCGCGGCCCTGCGCCAAGCTTCTAGCGCTGCATCCCAGAATGGACCCCGACATCCTCCATGAGGCGGTTTACGGGCTGGTCGGTGACCTTGTCACCCCCACCCATTCCAGCGGCCGGGCACTGATAGAGATGAGCGCGCACGGTGTGACGAAGGCATCGGCACTGGCCCATCTCGCTATGACGCTCGGTGTCGTGGCCGAAGAGGTGGTCGCCTTTGGCGACATGCCCAATGATCTGCCGATGCTCAGGTGGGCCGGCACCTCGTACGCCGTCGCCAACGCACACCCGGAGGTGCTGGCCGCGGTCGATCACGTGACCGCGGCCAACAACGACGACGGGGTCGCCGGAGTCCTTGAGGAGCTCTACAAGGGGGACGGGTTTCGCGACCCCCATGAAGGCGTCCCGTGAAGGCTCCGCGGGCGGGGGCGGCCACCGGCTCTCGCCGTACTCTCGCCGGATCGCGGGCCTTCTACAGGTAGGGGCCCGCGTTACCCGCGGGTCCTCCCTCCTGCTGCTGTAGGGACATGCCACCGGGCAGAGCCCTGCGCATGTTCTCCAGCTGGGCGCGAGCCGCCATCTGCTGGGCGAACAAGGTGGTCTGTATGCCGTGGAAAAGCCCCTCAAGCCAGCCGACCAGTTGCGCGTGGGCGACCCGGAGCTCGGCCTCGCTGGGCGGGGTGCCGTTGACGTCCTCGGTGAACGGCAACGAGAGCCGTTCCAGCTCCTCGACCAACTCGGGCGCCAGACCGTCTTCGAGCTCCTTGATGGAACTCTCGTGGATCTCCTTGAGCCGCTTGCGGCTGGCCTCGTCCAGAGGAGCCGCCCGGACCTCCTCAAGGAGCTGACGGATCATGCTGCCGATGCGCATCACCTTGGCGGGCTGCTCGACGAGGTCGGCGATGGACCTGCTCTCGCCCTCCTCCTCGCCCTTGGAGCCCTGGGGACCCACGACCACGATGTGCGGAGTGCTCTCCTCAGCGTTCATAGCCTCAACTTACTAGCAGGATTTTCCCGACGTGTTCTCCAGACTCCAGGATGCGGTGAGCCTCGGCCGCCTCCCTCATCGGCACCCGGGCATGCACCACCGGCCGGATCGCCCCGGCGTCGAGCAGGGGCCAGACGTTGTCGACGACCCCGCGCACGATGACCCCCTTCTCGTCGACGGGCCGGGAGCGCAGCGTGGTGCCGTACACCGAGGCCCGCTTCGCGAGCAGGGCTCCCAGGTTCAGCTCGCCCTTCGCGCCGCCCTGCAGGCCGATCACGACCAGCCGCCCCCCTGTCTTGAGAACCTTGATGTTTCCCGGAAGATACCTGCCGCCCATGATGTCGAGGACCACGTCGGCCTTGACCTTCTCCGAGAAGTCCTCCCGCCGGTAGTCGATCCCCTCGTCGGCTCCCAGCTCCAGGCAGCGCTCGATCTTCTCGGGGGACCCGGCGGTGACGACCACGCGCGAGCCGAACGCCTTCGCCAGCTGTATGGCCATCGTGCCGATCCCGCTGGCACCGCCGTGCACGAGGAGGGTCTCGCCCTTCCGCAGGCGTCCGGTCATGAAGACGTTGGACCAGACCGTGCAGGCCACCTCGGGCAGCCCGGCGGCCTCGACCAGGTCGACGCCCTCCGGCACCCGCATGACCTGCTGCCAGGGTACGGCGACCTTCTCCGCGTACCCACCTCCGCTGAGCAGCGCGCACACCCGGTCACCCGGCGCGAACCCCTCCACGTCCTGGCCCACCGCCCCGACCACGCCGGAGCACTCCATGCCCGGGTACGGTGAGGCGCCGGGGGGCGGATCGTAGAAGCCCTGACGCTGGAGCGCGTCGGCCCTGTTGACCGCGGAGGCGGTCACGTCGATGATGACTTCGCCACGTTCGGGTAGCGGGTCGGGAACCTCCCGCCACGTCAGAACTTCCGGTCCGCCTGGTTTATCGATCACGATGGCGCGCATGTGAGAAAAGGTATCCGCTGAGCCCCAACTTGGTGGTTGCACGCGTTGACATGAACACAGGGCGTTAACCTGCTATGTGTTTGCTGCCCTTTTATGCCCATCCCGAGGGGGAACACGGTGGCAAGACACGATCGTGAGGAATCTCTCGAGGAACAGCTCGCGTGGCTGGATGCCATCAAGGAGCAGGAGGAGGAGGCGCCCGCCCTGGCGGTGAAGGCCACCGCGGTGGACGACGCCGTCGTCTCGCCGTACCCGAAGGATCCCTGGAGTCTGGTCCCGACCGAGCCCGACACGACGTCCTCGCCGCTGTTCCGTGCGGCTGTCGACTCGGCCCACCCGGACACCGATCCGCCGGTGGAGGACGCCGACGCGGCCGAGTGGATGGAGGCCTCCGACACGGTGACGTCGTTCACCGTGCCCGCCCCGGCGTCCGGCAAGCAGGACAACGACGGTTTTCTCGAGCCGCTCAAGCCCCTGCCGCGCCAGGAGTCGGCCGACACCGGCGAGTACGGCGCCGGCGACTTCACCGAGCCGCACATCCGCACCCCGTTCGCGGCGCCCGCCCAGGAGCCGTCCCGAGGGCTGTTCGAGCAACCCCAGCGTCCGGCGGAGCCGACCGCTTCCGCTCCCGCCCCGGCGGAGCCCTCCGACCTGGAGCCGCTCAGGCCGTCCTCCTCGGACACCGAGCGGTTCACCTTCGGCAGTAAGGAGTTCGGCGGCACCGACTCCGACCGCTTCTCCTTCGGAAGCGGCGACACGCGCCCCGCCTCGGGGGACAAGGACTTCTCCTCGACCAGCGGAGATCTCTCCACCGGAAGCACCGACTCCGACCGGTCCCCGTCCGGCGCCTCCGGCACCACGGGATCCGGCACGTCCGGTGCATCCGACACATCTGGTTCGTCCGGCGTGTCAGGCCCTTCCGGTACGTCTGGTTCGTTCGACGACGGCGACCGATTCTCGTCAGGGGCCGCAGAGGCCGACCGCTTCCCCTCCACCGGCGCCGAGCACGACCGCGACCGTACGAGCTTCGAGCCCTTCGGATCCTTCGACTCCACGGTGACGTCGGCGGCGAAGGAGTCGCCGTCGCCCAGGCAGGCGTCCGAGCGTTTCGAACCCGCTCCGGATCGCTTCGCCCCTGTTCCCGCGCCCGTTTCTCCGCCCGGTTCCGAGCCCGAATCGGAGTCGGAGTCGGAGTCGTTCCAGGCATCCGAATCCTTCGGCACCGACAGGCCGGAAGCGGCCGCGTCGCCGGAGCGCCCCTCCACGGCGGGTGCCTTCGGCTCGAAGCCCACCTCGGGCGCCTTCGGTGACGCTCCCGGTTCCTCCGGAGCCTTCAGCTCGTTCGGCTCCTTCGACACGGAGCGTTCCAGCTCACCGTCGTCTTCTTCCTCCGGGTTCGCCGCCTTCTCGGGCCCCACGGCCTTCTCGCCGGGCCGGGACGCGCCCCCCGCCCCTGAACGGGAGACCCCTTCACCCCAGAAGCGCGGTCGGGACACGGCGGAACGGGAGAATCCTTTCGCATCCAACCGGGACACGGCGGAACGGGAGAGCCCTTTCGCACCCGGTCGGGACGCGGCGGAACCGGTTCGGGAGCCGTACCAGGCACGCCGCCGCCAGACGGCCCCGGCACCCGCCTTCGGCGCACCGGCCAGGCAGCAGCCTCCGGGCACGGCTCCCCGGCCGTCCGCCGACAGCCTGGATCCGGAGTCGCTGCTGAGGGGCCGCCGCAACGCGCCCGCCGGCGGCTGGCGGAAGCTCGTCTACAAGGCGTCGGCAGGGTTGATCAAGCCGGGCGAGTCCCCGGAGGTCCGCCGCCGCAGAGAGCTGGTCGGCCGCGCACGCACCCCGGTGGCCACCGGCCATCACCGTGTCGCCGTACTCAGCCTCAAGGGCGGTGTCGGCAAAACCACCACCACGGTCGGCCTCGGCGCCACCCTGGCCCAGGTACGCGGCGACCGGGTCATCGCGGTCGACGCCAACCCCGACCGCGGCACCCTGTCGGACAAGGTCGAACTCGAAACCTCCGCGACCGTCCGCGACCTGCTGAACGAGCGTCAGCAGATCAAGAGGTACGTCGACATACGGGCCTTCACCTCCCAGGCCCCGTCGCGCCTGGAGATCCTCGCCTCAGACCGGGACCCGTCGGTCTCCGAGGCCTTCAGCGCGGCCGACTACCAGTCGGTCTCCCAGGTCCTGGAGAACTTCTACTCGATCTGCATCACCGACTGCGGCACCGGCCTGCTCCACTCGGCCATGTCCGGCGTGCTCGGACTGGCCGATCAGCTCGTCCTGGTCAGCTCCCCCTCCGTGGACGGCGCCCGCGCCGCCTCGGCGACCCTCGACTGGCTGGAGGCCCACCACTACGAGGAGCTCGTACGCTCCGCGACCGTGGTGCTGTGCAGCGTCCGCCCGCGCTCGAAGTCGACCGTCGACCTCGACCGCCTGGAAGCCCACTTTGCGGCCCGCTGCCGCGCCGTCGTCCGCGTCCCCTACGACCCGCACCTCGAGGAGGGCGCGGAGATCGACCTGGAAAGACTCCAGGCCGGCACCCGCGAGTCCTACCTCCGCCTGGCCGCCTCGGTCGGTGACGGTTTCGCCGGCCCTCAGCCCTGATCCACACACGATCCTCGGCTTGGCCCACACACCGGCGGGCGCCGCGACTCCAGATCGGAGCCACGGCGCCTGCCGGGTCCGGGCACGCTCGGGCCAATGAGAGACTAGGGTGCAATCTGACACGTTCTTTGGACGTGTCACCAGGAGAGCTCGCCTAGTGGACGATGGCGGCGGTCTTGAAAACCGCTAGGCCGGGTGACCGGTCTCGTGGGTTCGAATCCCACGCTCTCCGCTCAGCTCGGAAAACGGCGTCTGACCAGGGACTTCCCTCGGATCGGGCGCCGTTGATCGTTTCCAGGATGCGTAACCGTAGGCCACCGTGAGCGGCTCTCGGCCGGTGTTCGCGGGATATGTGCGGGATGAATCTTGAGGTGTTCTCCCATGTCGCGCGCGAGAATCTTGCCTCGAGAACCGTGAGGGGACATCGACATTCTGTGCGTTGGTGAGCGGTGAGCTCTGAAGCAAGACCGGGGCCTGTGCGGGTTGCTGGGGTCACGAACTGCTGATCGCGTCGGCGGTCACTCCGGACCGACTTGACGCACCCCGCCCATCGGATGTCTCAGCTCCGGCTCAACGGAACGCGTGACTGGGCCGTCATACTGACGTTGCGACCCCTCGCAGGGGCGATTAACCACCGGATTTCCCGTCAGAACGGTTCCGGACTCGACACGCTCAGGACGGTCGCTATCAGCACTGAGTCAGGTCGAGCTGCACACCTCGCTCACGGCAACACTTACCGATCGTGCCAGACAGCACCTCGCTCCTGCCATAGCCGAGGAAGGCATTAGTGCATCAGCCGAAGCCGCCGCTCCCATCTACCCAAGCTTTCATGCTTCAGCCGTTAGCTATGGATACCAGAATCTCTATCGCCCCCGTCTGCGCACCGCATCTCGCCAATACTCCCCCTTAGCATCGCGATGCTGGTGGCTTAAGATCGGCTTTGGAGCCCCCAGCCATACATGGAGCGAATGGAACTCGACAGGCTCCAGCGTGGCGCTGGCCTCGTCGCGCCCCCGAGCATATGCCCTGATTCGATAGTCACCAGCACCTCGAAAATTTATCAATGGAAAGTGGTCGGCGCCACCACCATATAACGTCTCAAGGAAAAAATTTTCATCGGCATGAAAACTAAAGTCAACAATTTCATCCCACAGGCCAACCTGGATAGGCGGCTCGGAAGAATGAAATTCTAGACGTAGATTAATTTCCCCATCATCCAATCCTGTGATAATTCTCACCGAACCTGTATAGATATCTACCAAACCATTCCCGCCTGCGGTATGTATGCTTTCGATGTTGATAGAGTGAGTAATCAGATACTGGTTCTTGTAAGCCAGGATTTCGCCTTCGAATATCTGCGGTTCGGCCTTGCGGTTAAGTGACATCATTGCTCCTTGTCTGATTCAAATGACTCTACGTGGTACACCACTGTGACCGCCCGTCCTCCTTCAGTCGGTCACAGTGGTGTCGGGTGGTCGCTAAGAAACGTTACTGAGGAAGAGCGAATCCGAGTTATCAGTTAAGCTGCTGTCCACACCTGCATTCCCGGTGTAGTTGCGCTGCTCGTTGAATGCCCAGTCAGCGATTGGGGCGCCATTATACTCCATGTGCTTGAACGAGTTCCCCGAACTTCCGAAGCGGAACACCCTGCCGGGGTCATCATAGTAGTCGACGTATGCACCTTCGATGCTGCCCAATTGCTTCTTGAGGGTGTTATTGTAGAAGACATTGTTTGGCCCAGAAGATCCTGACCATTTAACGGCCTTCAGTCCCGTTGCCCACCAGATCGGGAACCAGTCGGAACTATCTGGTGCGCTATTACCCTCGTCCCCGCAGTTGCTCTTGCAACTTCCAGGGCGGTGAGAATATGACGTGGAGACCTGATTCAACTCGAAGAGATTGTTACGCTCCCAGCCTCCATGAAGATTGAGATCGGAGTCGAAACTGTTTCCGATCGCGACATTTCCAGACGCCGACCATTGGAATGTGAAATGGCGCAGGTATCGTGTTGTGTTGCCCGCATACAGGGAATCCCAGACCCGGGATCCCCGGAAGTATCCGTTCCCGCCTTTACCTTTGTTCCAGGAGGCGGCTGAATCCAATTCCAGAGGTTCCGCCCTCCCGAGTCGACGCCATAGGATATTCATCACAGGTTTTTCCTGCGGTAGCGTTATTTCTCTTCCACGTCCTTGTACAGGCTGCCGCACGGTTCTTCTCGCCGAGACCGGTATTGCCGCGGGTGAGCGGCACCCCATCATCCTTATTCGGAAACCCCGGCGCACCCGGGAGGGGGCCACCGCCTGTTCGACCTGGAGTCCCTTGGCCGTTCTGCGCGTCCTGAATGTGTTGAGCTAGTTCGGGGAATCCATTTGGCGCATTGGGGTTGAAGCTGTATTCCATAACTGGGCGGAATGAGTCAAAGACACAGCCCTTGGTGTTGTTATTGCCTGGTAGCGCGTTGTCGCAACGGATTACCCGGGTCGCGAGAGCCTTAGGTTCACCCTTCCAGTCTAGTGGACTGGCGCTATGGAGTTCGAAAGTGCCATACGGGTACTCGTACAAGATCATGTTCGGCTCGGCGGGCGTAAACTCGAATGTCCACACGCCAACTGCTGGTGGCCCTCCGGGAAGTAGCTCTTGCTGATCGAATCCCCCGCTGACGACTGCACAGCCGTCGCTGCTCGCGCAGTCTGCCTCGCTGGTAATGGTGAGTCCCGGCCAAACGGCCACCGGCCCGTGAATTACGGTTATAACCGTCTGAGTCCCCGGATCTTCTGGGTTCAGCCACGCTCTGTGCGAGTAGACATATTGCCCTGGAGCCGCGATATTATCCACGGTGATCTCAAGTTCGTGGAAAGTGTTTACTTGGCCGATTTTCCGCGGAACAGGTAGCGGCCCTTGCGGATAGATGATCTCTACGACATCCGTCGTTTCTTCTACTTGCCTACACGAGTAGGTGCGCGTCTCGTACCAACCTACGGTTCCGCACTCCGTTGCATTGTTCAGCGTCGAGTGCCCTTCCGCATCCCGGTAAGCGGAGCGCGCAGGGACCTTAACCGAAGAATCCCAGCCAGGGCGGGAACAGGTGAGAATGGTTCCTGCCGGCGGCTTCTCTTTAGCGATCTTCTTTTCGAGACCCTTGCAGGTATCCTGGCTGGGCTTGATTCGAGCGTCTCGGCTGAGTAGCGGTTTGTTTGCGAGACTCAGTTCTTTGGTGTCGACGACCGGCGTAGGCGTAGGCGCGGGACTTGCAGTGGCAAAGGCCTGTGGTATGGCATTGACGAATGTGAGTGCCATGATTAAGGCACTGAGGACGGCCAGGCTTCTCTTTCTCATTGCACCTTCCTTGATACGGCCCGGGAATGGGTCAGCAAGAAACATGTGCGCTTCGAAGTCCGAGAGGGCATGGTTGTCTTGTCTGCGGTACACGATTCACAGACGGTAGTCGGGAGGAGTATCAACGGATGATGTAGCGACAGACGTCATACATGGCGGTTAGAACGCAGGCCAAAGAGAGGTCTTCGCGTCAGGTAAGGGACGGGGACCTTGCAATGTCGAGGATTCGAGTTTCTCGAAAATTTGTGCGTGCCCGTCTCGAATGAGAGAACGATATGCCTGAAGATTATTTCCGACAATATGACCTTAATCACATTACTGAGCGATCAGGATGGTTTACTGTCTACGCAACTCGGGCCGCAGGATATCTCCATTACGGAAGACCGGATCTCCGTGACTTGAAATCTTGTGGATAACGCCACGGCTGCACAGCCGGAGGTCATAAAGGTTCACGGCGCTCGCCTTTCCTCAACCGATCGAATACGCCGAGACGACACCAGCGTTCTATGTTGATCAGCGGCTCATGGATGCAGGGGCGGTCATCTTCCGTGAATGCCGGACGGCGACGCCTCGACTGATCAAGATCACCGCGCCGACGAGCAGGGTCACCACTCCTGACAGCTCGGCGAACGCCGCCATGACGTATTCGCCGTCCGGATCGCCGACTCCGGAAGGCCAGCTGTTGAGCCATCGTGACGTGGCCATTGCCTGTGACAAGACCAGAGCTCCGAACGCGATGGTGATCCCTCCCAGGACGAAGCCCGGGGGCACCGGCCGGGTCCGCTTGCTGAAGAAGCCGACCCAAAAGACTCCGACCACCAGTGAGGTCGGGACCATGAGAAACCAGCCGATCTCCAGGTTCATGATCGCATCCAAGCGCAGATGCTCGAATCCCTCGCCCCGTGGGGAGTGCAGGAGCGGGATCATCACGGTCCCGCTGAGGAGCCCGATGGCGAAGAAGCGGAAGAACCACATGATCGACATGGTCTCGGACGGCCTGGGGAGCAGGTCAAGAGTTGGGGAGGAAAAAGCTTCCGTTGGTGGGGAAGGAATGATCCGCGGCACCAGCCATGGTGATCGGAGACCAGGAGCCCGTGGGATATGCGCGGGATGATCTTCCGTGGCCGAGATCCGAGAAGAGCCTCATGGCCTGGTCAGGGGCCCTGTCATTGCTCGGAAGGCAGCCCTCTTGAAAACCGCTAGGCCGGGTGACCGGTCTCGTGGGTTCGAATCCCACGCTCTTCGCCCAGCTCGGAAAACGGCGTCTGACCAGGAACTTCCCCCGGACCAGGCGCCGTTGATCGTTTCCAGGGTGTGCAGCCGTAGGCCACCGTGAGCGGCCCTGAGTCGGTGTTCGCGGAATATACGCGGAGTGATGTTGGTCGCGTCCGCGCAGGTAGCGCCAGGAAAGCAGAAGAGGCCTCGGGGGGTTCCGGAGCCTCTTCGAGGGGTGATCGATCATGCGGCCAATGCGTCGTCGATCCTGCGATTGGCGATCTCCGTGCCGCCGTCGATGCACTTGGCGTAGACCTTGAGAAGTACGTCCACCCCGTGCCCTGCCCGCTCTGCCACGTCGGGGGCCGCCACCCCGGCATTGAGCCAGAGGGACATCGCCGCGTGGCGCAGGTCGTACGGCCGGGCCGCCAGGGGGGAGACCTGCTGTTCGGGAGTCAGGGCGAAGGCCCGCGCAGCCTTCCACACCTCGCAGTAGGTCCCGATGGAGATCACGCCCCCGCGCGAGGTACGGAACAGCCGCCCGTCCTCGTGGACGCCGAACTCTTCGATAAGGGACGCCTACGGGAAACGTGAGGCACCGTATCCATGGCGAGGGCGGTGAGGCTGCGGCGCGCGAGGTCGTCACTTCACGAGAAGCTCATCTCCGCCAGACCTTTCTCCACTGTCACGTCAGGCGAGTAGCCCAGTTCCCTCCGCGCGGCGGTGATGTCGTAGGAACGGTCACGGCCGGTGAAGCTCACCAGCCAGTTCGTCAGCGGGGGCGCCGTCTTGCGGCGAAGCAGGCGCGCTGTGCGGTCCATCATCGCGGCCATGGGCGCTGCCATCGCCAGAGGGACGCTGCGGCTCTTGGACAGATCCACGCCGCGGGTCGCCAGCAAAGGGGTGAGGAAGTCTCGAATGGGCATAGGCGTGCCGTCCGTCGCGTAGTACACCCCACGGTGGCGGCCCCGTGTGAGCGCGAGGATCGCGGCAGCGGCCAGGTTTTCGACGTGCACGAAGTCGACGATGTGCTTACCGTGATCGATCCAGGCGAACCGCCCCGCCTCGGCGACCTTGACCATTTCGTTGATCGTCGTCATTCCGCGACCCCAGATGAACGGCGGGCGGAGCACGACCAGCTCGGTGTTCTCGCTGTTGGCTTTCAACAGTGCGCGCTCGGTGGCCAGCTTGACCCGGCTGTAGGCGATGTTCGGCCGGCCTTCCGGCGTCGACTCGTCGACGACGGGACGACGTTGACTGCCCGTGGAGACGGACGCGGCGCTGATGAGCACGAAGCGTCGCACCTCGGCCGCGACGCTCGCGGCGTGCAGAGCGACGGTCGGCACGTGATTGGCCTGCTCGAAGAGCGAGTCGGGCCCCCAGAACTCCATGTGAGCCGCGACGTGCACGACCGCGTCGGCCTCGCGCAGCTTGGTGAGCCAGATCGGCGCCGGGGAACCGGCAGGGCCGAGCTTGGCGAGATCGCCGGGAACGGCATCGGCTCCGGCCGCACGTACCCGCTGAATGCTCGAGCCCGATCTGGCAAGCGCCATGACCTCATGTCCTTCGGCGACGAGGCGACGGACGAGAGCGCCGCCGACGAAACCGCTGCCACCAGTGACAAAGACCTTCATGATTGCACTCCCTGTGATTGAGTACGCACTTCTCGTACACGCCCGGTTGTCGGTGCTGCTCGGCGCGCGATCCCGACCGCCTTCCGGATTCATAGCCATCAAATAGTTTGATGTCAATGCATCGATGTCTATGTAACCTCCCGTACGATGGGGGCGTCAAGTGGAGGTGGGCGATGCCGCACGCGAGGAAGAGCGTGACCGCAGCACAGGTCGCTGACGAGTTCAGTCGTACGGCGAAGGTGCTCGTACGTCACTTCAACGAGCGTCTGGGCGAGCATGGGGTGTCGACACCGAGGTCGCGCCTGGTGGTGGAGGTGGCACGTTCGCAGCCGGTTCGGCTCACCGAGCTCGCTCTCGCGGTCGGTATCGCCCAGGGGACCGCCTCCACCCTGGTCGACGCGCTCGTCCGTGACGGACTGCTCGAACGCCAGGCCAGCGCGGACGACCGCCGGTCCGTACTCCTTCGAGTGACGGCGCAAGGGGCCGCACTGGCCCAGGACTGGACGGCCGGCTATGAACTGGCGGCGGAAGAGCTGTTCAGGCCACTCACCCCCGAGCAGCTGTCGACGCTGGTCGACATATTGCGGACCCTCAGCGCCGACGAGGCGTCGCCCGCCGACGGCTGAAGAAGACATCGCCGGCGCGTGGATTACCGGAGCGTCGCTCGCCACTGATGACCTGCGATCGCGAAGTCGCAGGTTGTCCAGGTCCTCCCTGAACCTCCAGTCATCCCTTCGTTGTTTTCCTATGAGGCGGTCGCGGAGTTTGTCATAGTCCTATCGGCCCTCGCTCCAGCACCGCCCGCGTGGAGGAGCGCCCATATGGGACATCATCCGATCCCGACTCCGGTCGGGGATTTCTGCACAAAACATACACATGAGTACGGCGGAATCCCCACGAGCGACCGTTACGGTCACACGGTGGACGCAACGAATGATCTTCCTGACGCGCATCATCCGCGTGCTCCCATTGATGTCAAAGGTGGGGTGTGGGTGACGGTCGCCGTATTGCTGGGATTTGGGATGATGTATGCGACGAGTGCTCCCGGATGGCACTATGCATGGTTCATGCTTGTTGGCCCCGGCTGGCTGTTTTTCGGCGCCGGCTGGCTGATCGTGCTCGGTGTCCTCCTTGTTATGCCTGGGAGGCTGGTCGCATTACGTCGAAACTGGCCGTTCTGGGCCGTGCCGCCCTTGATTGTGGTGCTGGTCGCCTCATTGGTCTACGTCGGCGCACCGGTCAAGATGCGTTTCGAGTTGTCGCGCGCCGACCTCGACCACTTCGCGAAGACGATGTCAGAGGGGACGCCACCTGGAAAGCGGAATTGGATCGGCTTATATCCTGTCGAGTACCTCGAAGGATCCCCCAGCGCCTTCAGCTTCATGATCGATGACACGGGTTTCTTCACCAGTTATGGTCTCGCCTGGGTTCCGAACAGTGAGCTGATTCCAACCTGGTGTCGCAGGTCGTGAGCTTGCTGTGGGTTGCTGGGTTCGGCCCTGACGTAGAGAAGCCCCTGGTATAAGGGTT
>NZ_JBEZEZ010000018.1:0-208889 GCF_040649155.1 Streptosporangium sp. NPDC049046
CCCCCCCGGGCCTGGCGGCGGTGCGATGCCGGCCACCGGGCTCCCGGCCCGCGTCTCGCGGGAGCCTCCGAAACTCCCGGGGCACCGAAACCCGGACGAGTACGTCGATCACCACGACCACCACCGGCCTCATGGGCCCGCGGACAGCGACCACCCATGGCGCCACCCCAAGGCCGGACTGAACGCCGCGAGGTACATCGCCGCGGCGGCGAGCGATATGACCGACTTGGGGGTTTCGGTCCTGCCATAACTGCCGCTACTATTCATGCATACCCGACTTGTATTGCATGAATTTCGGCACAGAAGGTCATGATGAGTTCCATCGCCGCTCGCCCAGGCCCAGCATGGCCACGACTGGGCCTGCGTCTCGCGCCGTGGCTGAGCGTGTTCACGATCGTCGTGATCTGGACCGTCACCACGGCGATCGGCGCGGTCCCCGCCCAGTTCCTTCCGTCTCCGGCCCGGGTCGTCGCCTCCACGATGGAACTCGCCGAAACGGGTCTCCTGTGGACCTCCATCGGAGTCACGGTCACCCGCGGGCTGATCGGGGCGGCGATCGGCGTCGCGGCGGGCGTCCTGCTGGGTGTGCTGGCCGGGTTCTCCCGCTGGGCGGAGTACGTGTTCGACAAGCCGGTCCAGATCCTCCGCGCGGTCCCGTTCACCGCCAAGCTCCCCCTGCTCATCCTCTGGATCGGCATCGGCGAGGAGACCAAGGTGCTCCTCGTGATCCTGGCCACCGTGATCCCGGTCTACTTCAACACCTTCGGCGGCATCAGGAACGTCGACCGGCGCCTGGTCGAGGCGGGCAAGGTGTACGGCCTCACCGCGTACCAGCTTTCCACCCGGGTGCTGCTTCGCGGCGCCCTGCCTTCGGTGTTCATCGGCATCCGGTACGCCCTCGGCATCACGTGGGCCGTGCTCGTGCTCGCCGAAAGCCTCAACGCGGTAACCGGCATCGGGTTCCTTTTGACGAACGCCCGCCAGTACGGCCAGGGCGAGATCGTCATCCTCTGCGTCGTCCTGTACGCGGTGCTGGGACTCGTGACCGACGCGCTGGTCGCGCTGCTCGAACGCAGGATCTTCCGCTGGCGGCAGGCCCACAGCGGCGTTTAGCACCACATCGGACGCTCCCCGGTCCGCTGGTTCAAGAAAGTAAGGAAACCCCTGATGAACACCTCCCTCCGCGTCCACGGCCGGCATCGCCTGCTCGGCGGCCTCACCCTTGTGGCGGCACTCGCGCTGAGCGCCTGCGGCGGCGGCACCGAGCCCTCGGCCACCGCGACGGAGACAGCGCAGGCGGCGAACGGCGAGCCGGTCGTCGCCCGGGTCGGGCACTTCGGCGGCACGAGCCTGTGGACGCTGGCGGAGGACAGCAACGCGGTCGCCGACACGCTCAAGAGCGTCGGCGGATCCGTCGAGTGGAACGGTCCGCTCGCGCCGGTCGAGGCATCCGAGGCGGCCAAGGCCGGCCGGATCGATTTCACGTCGAACTCCGTCGCCACCTTCTTCAACGAGGCCGACACCGCATCGCCGCTCGTGGCCTTCGCCCTCAGCCTCAACAACGGCAACAACCAGGGCATCGTCGTGCGAAACGACGCCGGCGTCTCGACCGTCGCCGATCTCAAGGGCAAGAAGGTCGCCGTGAGCACCCGCGGTTCGACCGGCGAGTACGTGCTGCTCGCCGCGCTGGAGTCGGCCGGCCTGAAGGCGAGCGACGTCGAGACCGTCTACATCGCCAACCCCGCCGACGGCGTCTCCGCGCTGGCCGGCGGCGACGTCCAGGCCCTCGCGACCTGGGACAACTTCCTGGCCTCAGCACAGTTGATCAAGGACACCACGGTGCTGACCACCAACGCCGGCACGAAGGCGCGCAATTGGAGCCTGTTCGTGGTCACCCGGAGCTTCCTCGACGCCAACCCCGCCGCGGTGAAGGGCGTGTTCGACGGGCTGGTCGACCAGGCCAAGCGGATCCAGGCCGACCGCGAGATCGAGAGGAAGGCACGGCTGGCCGACGGGCAGCCGGCCAACCTGGTCGACATCGTCCTCGGCTTCGACCCGGTCCAGGTGGTCCCGATCGACAGCGCGCTCCTCGCGCAGATCAAGGAAGTCGGTGAGCAGACCGTGCGCTTCGGCTTCCGCGACAGCGTTCCCGACCTCACCAAGAACTACGTGGACGTGACGACCCTTGGCTAGGGTGCTCGACCTGGCCGACGGCGTCTCCCGCAGGTTCGGCGGCCAGCTCGTCCTCGACGACCTCGATCTGCGGGTCGAGGAGGGCGAGGTGGTCGCCCTCCTCGGCCGGTCCGGTTCCGGCAAGTCCACGCTCCTGCGCCTGCTCGCCGGACTCGACCAGCCGGACGCGGGTCGCGTCGAGGTGCCGGACGGGGTCGCGGTCGTCTTCCAGGAGGCGCGCCTGTTCCCCTGGCTCAGCGTGCTCGACAACGTGACCATCGGGCTGCCGCGCACGTCGGCCCCGGCCGCCCTCGCCGCGCTCGCCGAGGTCGGGCTCGCGGACAAGAGCCACGCCTGGCCGCTGACCCTGTCGGGCGGGGAGGCACAGCGGGTCGCCCTCGCCCGCGCCCTCGTCCGGGAGCCCCGGCTCATGCTGTTCGACGAGCCGTTCGGCGCGCTCGACGCCCTCACCCGGATCTCCATGCACCAGCTCGTCGTCACGATCTGGGAGCGGCACGCACCGACCGTGGTGCTGGTGACCCATGACGTCGACGAGGCGGTGGTGCTGGCCGACCGGGTCCTGGTGCTCGGCGACGGGCGGATCGCACACGCGCTCCAGGTGGAACGGGCGAACGACGGTTCGATCCCGGGCGCCGACCTGCTCGCCTACCGGGCCGAACTCCTGTCGTACCTGGGGGTGGACCAGCAGGGCCCCCTGCGACGCAAACCCGCCTCCACTCTTCGATAACAAAGAAAGGTCAGCCTCGACATGGCCCATCAGCATGTGAAACTCGGACTCGTCTACAGCGGCGTCGGACGGCATTCGAGCGCCTGGCGGCTGCCGGAGGCCCAGGCGGACGGATACACGGATCCGGTGCTCGTCTCCGAGGGAGTCAAGATCGCCGAGCGGGGGAAGCTGGACTTCTACTTCGTCGGCAACTCGCTGACCAGTTCCGCGCAGCGCGGGAACTTCTCCTACACCGGGAAGAACGTCCAGGCCTCCCACGACCACCTGTTCGCGATCGAGGGCTTCACGACCATGGCCTACGCCGCGGCCTTCAGCGAGAAGGTCGGGCTCGTCGTGACGTTCAACACGACGTACAACGATCCGTTCCACATCGCTCGGATCACCGCCACCCTCGACCATCTCTCGCGCGGGCGGCTCGGCCTGAACATCGTCACGGGTTCCGACACCTCGGCCGCGCTCAACTTCGGCAGGGAACGACACCCGGAGGGCGACGACAAGTACGACCGGGCCGAGGAGTTCACCGAGGTGCTCTTCGACCTGTGGGACAGCTGGGAGGACGGCTGGCTCGTCGCGGACAAGGAGAAAGGCGTCTACCACGACGTCACCAGGGCCCACCGGCTCGACCACTCGGGCGAGTTCTTCGCGATCCGCGGCCCGTTGAACTTCCCCCGGCCGCCGCAGGGCCACCTGCCGTTCCTGCATCCGGGATATTCGGAACGCTCTCTGGAGTACGGCGCCAAGTACGCCGACATGCGGTTCATCCACTGGCGCGACGCCGCGTGGAACAAGGCGTACTACGCCGACATCAAGGCCCGTGTCGTGCGCCACGGGCGTGACGAGGACGACCACCTGCTCATCTCGGGCATCACCCCCTACGTCGCCGAGAACGCCCGCGACGCGCACGCGAAGTTCCGCGAGGTGCAGGATCTGAACACCAATGTGTTCGTGCCGGAGGTGCTCTCGGGCCAACTCGGACTCGACCTGTCCGGGCGGACCGGCACGGATCGGGTGCTGGAGGCGATCGACCGTACCCTGATCCCGGAGAAGGCCTGGATCATCGACAACGCGGTCGCGAGCTTCGACGACGAGGACATCACCCTTGAGGACCTGACCCACTACATGGGCAACAACCCCATCTCGCAGCCCGCGATCGTGGGCGACCCGAAACAGCTCGCCGACTTCATCGAGACCAACTTCCACGATCGCGCGTTCGACGGCGTGGCGATCTGCCAGCCCTACTGGCCAGGGCCGGCGGCCACGTTCGTCGACCTTGTGATCCCCGAACTCCAGCGGCGCGGCGTCTTCCGTACCGAGTACACCACCTCGACGCTGCGCGAGCACCTCGGCCTCAAGAGCGTCCCGAACCGGCTGGCCGGTAAGGCATGACCGCGACGGAGAGGAGGCCCTACGCGCTGACCCTGAGGACGACGGAGGTCGCCGGGCGTTTCGTCGCGGACGGCGAGCCGGCGACGTTCACGATCGACAACGGCAAGCTGCTGGAGAACCCGGCGCATCCGGGCACGGCGGAGTACTTCCTGGCGAGCCTCGCCGGGTGCGCGCTGAACATCATCGCGGCACGCTCGGTGGAGTGGGAGCTGCCGTATCCGCAGCTGGAGGTGACCGGCTCGTACCTCGTCGACGAGAACGACAGCACTCGTTTCGAACGGATCGAGCTCCACTTCAGGTTCGCGGACGTCACGGAGGAACAGGGCCTGCGGTACGTCGACGACTTCAGCGCGCGCTGCCCGATCTACAACACGCTGGTACGTGGTGGCGCGCCGATCGACGTCCACGTCCGGGCCGACGGGGCGGCTACACCGGGGTAAGACGGCGTCTTCACACGGCCGCCATGGCCGCGCCCACGATGCCTGCCTCGTTCTGCAGCGCCGCGGGGACGATCGGGGTGCGCAGCTTGATCAGGGGCAGGAATCTGTCCGCCTTCTTGCTGACCCCTCCTCCGATGATGAACAGCGAAGGAGAGAACAGCGCCTCGACGTGCTCCAGATACTCCTGCACCCTCTCGGCCCACTCGGCCCAGTCGAGGTCGTGCGCCTCGCGCGCGTGGTCGGAGGCGCGCTTCTCGGCCTCCTTGCCCCTGATCTCCAGATGCCCGAGCTCGGTGTTGGGCACCAGGCGGCCGTCGATGAGCAGGGCGCTGCCGATCCCCGTGCCGAAGGTCAGCATCATCACCACCCCCGGCCTGCCCCTCGCGGCCCCCGCCGCCACCTCGGCCAGACCGGCCGCGTCCGCGTCGTTGAGCACGGAGACGGGCAACCCCGTCACCTGGGAGAACAGCTTCCGCGCGTCCGTGCCGATCCAGTCCTTGTCCACGTTGGCGGCCGACCGGGCGACCCCGTCGAGCACGATCCCGGGGAAGGTGACCCCCACCGGCCCGTCCCAGGCGAAATGCTTGACGATCTCCGCCACCACCTCGGCCACCGCCTCGGGCTTGGCGGGGCTCGGTGTGGGCACGCGCAGCCTCTCCCGCGTCAGCCGCCCTCTCGCGACGTCCACCGGCGCACCCTTGATCCCCGACCCGCCGATGTCTATTCCCAGCGCTTCCATGCACTTACCTCCTGTTGACTCCACATTCCCTCTTATAAGTGGCTGATACTCGTTTGCAGTGAGCGGTCAACCCGGTTGAAAGCGGCCCATCACACACTGTGGTCACAACAGCCGGAAAGGAATCCCTCCCATGACGATCAGCCGCCTTCTCACCGGACTCGCCCTCGCCACCGCACTCGTCTCCATCGCCCCGGCGACCGCACAGGCGGCGACCGCCCCGACGCGGAGCGGCCCGGCGACCGCCGACGCGACGGCGGAGCAGGGCGCCGGCCCGTGGGGCACCTACTACGCCCCCGGCAGGAGGGCCAAGACGCACGGCTCGATCACCGTCTACGGTGAGGACCACGCCGACATCCCCGCCGCCGAGAGAGGCAAGATCTCCGGCAAGGTCTACGACCTGACCAGGGACTCCTCCTGCGGCTGGGCGGTCTTCCGTCTCACCTACCGCACCCCCGACGGCAAGAACCTGCCGTTCAAGCACCGCAGCGTCGTCGACTGCTCCTACGGCACCCCGAAGTCGTTCTCGTTCACCCAGCACGACCTCTACCAGGTCGAGCTCAAGGTCTGCTCCGAGCGCAAGGCTTCCAAGCCCTCCCTGAACTGCCTGTACGCGGGCAGCTGGAAGATCCTCTACGTCTCGAAGTGAGCACCGGGCGGGGTCTCCCCGCCCGGCACGGCCACCGGGCCGCGGGCCGCGACCTCGGAGGGAGGACCAGCTCGCCGAGGCGGCGGCCCGGCGCCTGCGGCGCACCACGATGCCGAGGGCGGCGGCCGGCACGACCGGCTCGGCCACCGGTTCCACCCGGGCAGCCGGTTGTCGTAGGGCTCGACGGAGAGACCCGAGCCCGCCGCGGGAAAGCGCGGGCGACGAGGATCCGCCGGGCGCACCCTCAGGAAGAACGGGGATGTTCCGACACATTTTCACGACATATATTCGTAATAAATAAACACGGACTCGGAATATAATGATGTCCAACCGCTAGATCATCCGTGGTGTGATCTGAAACGGGTCCTGCGGCGCGGCGTCGTCGCCCGAGCACCAAGGATGCCCCGCCCCGGAGCTCCGGCGGGCCGACCCGCGGGAGGACCGGGGATCGAAGGACGTCGGCCGCCTCACCGGGCGCGGGGAGACGCCCCCGCCTCGCGATCGGCGCCCCTCAGCGTTTGACCGGGCCGGTCGAGGCCCTGACCACCAGTTCGGGCTCGAAGAGGAGCTCGTCGGCGGGGACGAGGGCCTTGTCGATCTGGGCCGCGAGCAGGTCGACGACCGCGCGTCCCATCGCGTCGATCGGCTGGCGCAGCGTCGTCAGCGGCGGGTCGGTGCAGTTCATCAGCGCGGAGTCGTCGTAGCCGATCACCGAGACGTCGTCGGGCACGGAGAGCCCGGCCCTGCGGGCCGCCCTGATCGCGCCCAGGGCCATCACGTCGCTCGCGCAGATGACGCCGGTCACGCCCTTTCGCATCAGCCGGGCGGCCGCCGCGTGCCCTCCTTCCAGGGAGAACATGGTGTGCTCCACGAACTCGGGGTCGAGGTCGGCCGCGTCCAGCTTGCGCCGCGAGGGCACGTGGTCGGGAGGGCCGAGCACCATGCCGATCCGCTCGTGGCCCAGCGAGCGCAGGTGGCCGAGCGCCATCTCGGCGGCGGCCACGTCGTCGCAGGAGACCTGCGGGAAGGCGAGGTGCGCGACCGCGGCGTTCACCAGCACGGTCGGCAGGCGTCGCTCCCGCAGCAGCTCGTAGTGGTCGTGGGGGGCGTCGGCCTGGGCGAACAGGCCTCCGGCGAAGACGACCCCCGACACCTGCTGCTGGAGCAGCAGGTCGACGTACTCCGCCTCGGAGACGCCGCCCAGGGTCCGGGTGCACAGCACGGAGGTGAAGCCCTGCTGGGCCAGCGCGCCCCCGACCACCTCGGCGAAGGCGGGGAAGATGGGGTTCTGCAGCTCGGGGAGGACGAGCCCGACCAGCCGCGCCCTGTCACCTCGCAGCTGGGTCGGCCGCTCGTAGCCGAGCACGTCGAGCGCCGTGAGGACGGCCTCACGGGTCGCCTCGGACACGCCGGGCTTCCCGTTGAGCACGCGACTGACCGTCGCCTCGCTCATCCCGACCTTCTTGGCCACTTCTGCAAGCCGTCGCGTCATGATGAAACTATAAGGCAAAAGAAGCAATTACTTGCAGAGACTTGCGAAAGTTACGTCATCAGTCAGGTCCCGCGGGCGTCTCGGTCACCTTTCGGCGATCCGGCCCTCGTCGACGTGGATCCGCCGGGTGGTGTGCACCGCCTCCAGCATCCGGCGGTCGTGGGTGACCAGCAGCAGCGTACCGGGATAGGAGGCGAGCGCGGACTCCAGCTGCTCGATCGCGGCCAGGTCCAGGTGGTTGGTCGGCTCGTCCAGCACGAGCAGGTTCACCCCGCGCGCCTGGAGCAGCGCGAGCGCGGCCCGGGTCCGCTCCCCCGGCGAGAGGGTGGCGGCCGGGCGCGGCACGTGCGCGGCGCGCAGGCCGAACTTGGCGAGCAGCGTGCGGACGTCACCGGGGACCATGTCGGGCACGGCCGCGCCGAAGGCGTCCACCAGGGGTTCGTCACCGAGGAAGAGCCCGCGCGCCTGGTCCACCTCCCCGACGACCACGCCGGGACCGAGCGAGGCGTTGCCCTCCTCCAGCGGGAGCCGGCCCAGAAGCGCCGCGAGCAGGGTGGACTTCCCCGAGCCGTTCGCGCCGGTGATCGCCACCCGCTCCGCCCAGCCGACCTCCAGGTTCACCGGGCCGAGGGTGAACGTGCCGCGCCGGACCACGGCGTCGCGCAGCGTCGCGACGACGGCGCCCGACCTCGGCGCCACCGCGATCTCCATGCGCAGCTCCCACTCCTTGCGGGGCTCCTCCACCTCTTCCAGCCGCTCGATCATCCGCTCGGTCTGGCGGGCCTTCGCCGCCTGCTTCTCCGTCGTCTCGGTACGGAGGTTGCGGCCGATCTTGTCGTTGTCGGGCGCCTTTCGCCGCGCGTTCTTGACGCCCTTCTCCATCCAGGCGCGCTGCATCCCCGCGCGCTGCTTGAGGGAGGCGACGGTGCCCGCGTACTCCTCGTACTCCTCGCGGGCGTGCCGACGGGCGACCTCGCGCTCGGCGAGGTATGCCTCGTAGCCGCCGCCGTGCACCCTGACCAGCTGCTGGGCGAGGTCGAGCTCGACGACCCTGTTCACGGTCCTGGCCAGGAACTCGCGGTCGTGGCTGACCAGGACGGTCCCGGCGCGCAGCCCGGTGACGAAGCGTTCGAGCCGCTCCAGCCCCTCCAGGTCGAGGTCGTTGGTGGGTTCGTCCAGCAGGAAGACGTCGTATCGGCTGAGCAGCAGGGAGGCCATGCCCGCCCGCGCGGCCTGGCCGCCGGAGAGCGCCGTCATCGGCCGGTCGAGCTCCACGGCGAGGCCGAGTTCGGCGACGACCTCGGCGGCCCGGTCCTCCAGGTCGGCGCCGCCCAGGGCGAGCCAGCGCTCCAGACCGGTGGCGTAGTCGTCGTCGGCGCCCGGGGCGCCCTCCACCAGCCCCTGGGTCGCGGCGTCCAGCGCGCGCTGCGCGGCGGCCACCCCGGTGCGGCGGGCCAGGAACTCCGCGATCGTCTCGCCCGCGCGGCGCTCACGCTCCTGGGGCAGGTAGCCGACCGACGCCGAGGGCGGGCTGAGCCGCACGGAGCCGTGCTCGGCGGGCAGCAGCCCCGCGAGGATCCGCAGCAGGGTTGACTTGCCCGCGCCGTTCACCCCGACCAGGCCGACGATGTCACCGGGGGCGACCACCAGGTCGAGCCCGGTGAAAAGCGCGCGGTCGCCGTGTCCGGCGGCCAGGTCCTTGGCGACGATGGTGGCACTCATACGCAAACGCTATCCGTCCGGCGACACCGCGACACCACACCCCAATTGTCCGTTATGTCCGGTTAGCGATACCGAACCCACCCGCAACCCCTCCGCCCCACAAGGGGAATTCCGACAAATCGGATATAACGGACTTGCTTCAAATAAATTTTCGGGACCCGGCGACTGGCGCCTGACCTGGCCGTTCCCGCCTAGAAACGTTACCTTACGGAGACTTAAACCTCCTTTTTTGGAGATTTTTGGCAACATCACCCGCTTCTGTGTCGTCTTATGGATGCGGGAACGGTCAACCCTGACCGTCTCCTGAAACGGGGAGAAGAGGAAAGCGTCTTGATGAAACGAATCGCCATCGGCCTGCTGTCGACCGCGGTGGGCAGCTCTCTGCTCCTGTCCGCGGGAACGGCCTCCGCGGAGCGAGTCGCTCTCAGTGTGCGCATCGACAACATCGACCCGAACCCGGTCGTCGTAAAGGGAGACGACGACACGAGGGTCTCCATCGAGGTCCGTACCACCGAGGCCACCCGCGTCGAGCTTCGCCTCAGGCCGGTCTCCGACCAGGCCCGCACCATGGCCGCCCAGGAGCCCAGGCTCCTGCACAAGGGCGACCTGTGGCGCTTCACGACCAGCTTCGACGAGAGCGACTTCGAGGGTCGCTGGGTCGCGATCGCCGACGCGTACGACAAGGACGGCAAGAAGGTGACCGACGAGGTCAACTTCTCCGTCGTGCACGAGAAGGCCGAGAAGGCCGAGACCCGCGTCTACCGGTTCTCCGCGAACCCCGAGCGCGTCCGCAAGGGCCGCTCGGTCTACTTCACCGGCAGCCTCCAGGTCGACGACAGGCGCTGGAAGGGCGTACGCGGCGAGGAGGTGGAGATCTACTTCCGCAAGCGCGGCTCCAGCGCCTGGAAGTACGTGACCTCCGCCGACACGAACTGGCAGGGTAAGTTCCGCGCCAAGGCCCGCGCGACCAAGAGCGGCGACTACCGCGCGATCTTCGACGGCACCGACAAGCTCGAGGAGAGCCGCAGCCGGACCGACGGGGTGCGTGTTTACACCCGCCGCTGGTAGTCCCGCCCGGGGCCGCGTCGCGGCCGGGTGACGCCTGACGGCGACCGACGTGAAGGCCCGGGGATCCCCCGGGCCTTCATCGTCTCCGGCGTGTTCCGCTTGATGCCCCGGCTTTCGGGCATTCGGCCAAGACAGGGACACGACTACCGGAGGGGAGCCGCGCCGATGACGACCGGTGATTTCTATGACTACTTCGACCTGCTGGAGGAGCACGAGAAGGAGATCGTGCTCCGGGTACGGGAGTTCATGGCGCGCGAGGTCGCGCCCATCGCGAACGAGTCGTGGACCAACTCCCGCTTCCCCCACGAACTGGTTCCCGGGTTCGCCAAGCTTGACATCGCGGGCCTGTCCTATCGGGGAGCGCGGAGCCTGCTGACCGGCTTCGTGGTCCTGGAGATGAACCGGGTGGATCCGTCGATGGGCACGTTCTTCGGCGTCCACAACGGCCTCGCGATGGGCAGCGTCGACCGGCTGGGCTCGGAGGAGCAGCGGGAGCGGTGGCTGGCGCCGATGGCGGCGATGGAGAAGATCGGCGCGTTCGCGCTGACGGAACCCGAGGGGGGTTCCGACGTCGCGGCCGGACTGCGCACGACGGCCCGCCGCGAGGGCGACATGTGGGTGCTCAACGGGGCCAAGCGCTGGATCGGCAACGCGACCTTCGCCGACCTGATCGTGGTGTGGGCGAAGGACGAGGCCGACGGCGCCGATGGCGCAGTCAAGGGATTCGTGGTCGAGAAGGGTACGCCCGGCTTCGCCGCGACGAAGATCGAGAACAAGATAGCCCTGCGGACGGTCCAGAACGCCGACATCACCCTCACCAACTGCCTGGTGCCGGAGATCAACCGGCTGCAGAAGGCCAACGGTTTCCGCGACACCGGCGCCATCCTGCGGCAGACCCGGGGAGGCGTGGCGTGGCAGGCGGTGGGGTGCATGATGGGCGCCTACGAGCTGGCGCTGGAGTACGCCGGGACGCGCGAGCAGTTCGGGCGGCCGATCGCGGGGTTCCAGCTCGTGCAGGACCTGCTCGTGCGGATGCTGGGCAACATCACCTGCTCGCTGGGCATGGTGGTGCGGCTGGCGCAACTCCAGGACGCGGGCGTCTACAAAGACGAGCACTCGGCGATGGCCAAGGCCTTCTGCACGGCGCGGATGCGCGAGGCCGTGGGGTGGGCGAGGGAGATCCTGGGCGGTAACGGCATCGACCTCGACTACGACGTCGGCCGGTTCGTCGCCGACTCCGAGGCGATCTACTCCTACGAGGGGACGCGGGAGATCAACACCCTGATCGTGGGACGGGCGATCACCGGCATCGGCGCCTTCGTCTGAGGGCTCCATCGAGGAGACGAACGCGGAGGCGCCCGCCCGCCTCCGCACCGTCTAGTGGTCGCGGCGGGTGACGAGACGAGCGAGGGTGGTCAGCTCCGCGGCGGGCCGGGGCGGCGCACCCACGGCCTCCAGGTGACGCAGTGCCCGCGCGAGCAGCTCGTCGGCCTCCACACGCGTCCAGTCGCGCCCGCCCGCGGCCTCGACGAGCGTGGCCGCGTGGACCAGCTCGTCGTCGGAGAGCGGCTGCTCCCGGTGGTAGAGCCCGGCCAGCTCCCGTCCGGCCGGGGTGCCCGAGGTGAGGGCCGCGACGACCGGGACGGACTTCTTGCGGCTGCGCAGATCCGAGTGGACGGGCTTGCCGGTCGTCGCGGGATCTCCCCAGATGCCGAGCAGGTCGTCGACGAGCTGGAACGCGAGCCCCAGGTCCCTGCCGAAGGCGACGAGATGCTCGACCTGCTCGGGAGTGCCACCGCCGAACAGCGCGCCGAGCCCGCACGCGCACCCCAGCAGGGCCCCGGTCTTACCGGTCGCCATGCTCAGGCAGTCGGCCGGCCCGACATCCCGGCGATCCTCGAAGGCGACGTCCGCGCTCTGGCCGTCCAGGAGCTCCTGCACGGCGGTGCTGAATATCCGGGTCGCCTCGGCGGTCGCCGGGTGCCCTCCGGTCGCGAGCACGTCGAAGGCGAGCGTCAGCAGCGCGTCACCGGCCAGGATCGCCGGGCTGACGCCGAAGACGGCCCAGGCCGTGGGGCGGTGGCGGCGGGTCCGGTCACCGTCCATCACGTCGTCGTGCAGCAGGGAGAAGTCGTGCACCAGCTCGACGGCCGCCGCCGGTCGAAGGGCCGAGACGGCGGTCCCCCCGACGGCTTCGGCCGAGAGCAGGGCGAGCGCGGGACGGAGCGCCTTGCCCCCGCCGATCGTGGACGGCCTGCCCTGCTCGTCCCACCAGCCGAACTGGTATCCGGCGATTCGCCGCATCGAGGCGGGCAACGTGTCGGCCGCCGGGCGCAGGGTCGCCTCGACCGTGTCCCGGCTCCAGGCGAGCACCTCACCCGCGGACCGCCCGTTCGTCGACATCTCGATGGTCGTCATCCTTGCTCTCCCTCGCTCAGCGGCCGGTCCGAAGGTGGTGGGTCGCCCGGCCCGTCCTCAGTGGCCGATCTCGACGTCTTCCAGGATGCCGAGCGCGTCGGGCACCAGGACGGCGGCGGAGTAGTAGGCGCTGACCAGGTAGGAGATGATCGCCTTCTCGCTGATGCCCATGAAGCGAACCGACAGGCTCGGCTGGTATTCGTCCGGGATGCCGGTCTGGTGCAGGCCGATGACCCCCTGGTTGTCCTCGCCGACGCGCATCGCCAGGATCGAGGTGGTGCGGGTGGAGGTGATGGGGATCTTGCTGCAGGAGAAGATGGGGACGCCGCGCCAGGCGGGCACCCCGCTGCCGCCGACGTCGACGCCCTGCGGGTAGAGCCCGCGCGCGTTGCACTCGCGGCCGAAGGCGGCGATGGCGTGCGGGTGGGCGAGGAAGAAGCTCGTGCTCCTGCGACGGCTGAGCAGCTCGTCGAGGTCGTCGGGGGTGGGCGGGCCGCTGCGGGTGTGGATCCGCTGCTTGAGGTCGGCGTTGTGCAGCAGCCCGAACTCGCGGTTGTTGATCAGCTCGTGCTCCTGGCGCTCGCGCAGCACCTCGATCGTGAGCCGGAGCTGCTGCTCGATCTGGTCCATCGGGTCGTTGTAGAGGTCGGCCACCCGGGTGTGCACCCGCAGGACCGTCTGCGCGACGCTCAGCTGGTATTCGCGCGGGGTGAGCTCGTAGTCGACGAACGTGCCCGGCAGGTCGGCCTCTCCCGCGTGCCCGGCGGCCACCTCGACGGCGGCCTCGCCGTACTTGTTCTGCGGCCCGCGCTCGGCCGTCTCCCGCTGCCGCAGGTGGGCCTGGAGCGGCTCGGCCTGCCCTGCCAGCTCATGGAACGCGTGCCGGGGCAGGACCATCGCCGTGCCGCCGGTGACCGCCTTGGCGGTGAACGGCCACTCGCCCTCGTCACCGACGAGCGCGTCGTCACCGAAGTGGTCGCCCGCGGCGAGCACGGTCAGCACGATCTCGTCGCCGTACGGACCCGTGCCGAGCTTGTTGACCTTGCCGTGCGCGATGAGCACGACCTCGTCGGCCGGCTGTCCCGCCTCCACGAGCACGTCGCCGGCCTGGAACTCGCGCTGGACGAACCTGCCCGCCAGCGCGTCGAGGACGTCGGAGTCGTCGAACCCGCGCAGCAGGGGCAGCTCGCACAGCTCGGCCGGGATGACCGCCACCTGCGACCCCGAGTTGGTGAAGCTCACCCGCCCGTCACCGATCGTGTAGCTCAGCCGCCGGTTGACGCGGTAGGTGCCGCCCGAGACCTGCGTCCAGGGGAGCATCCGCAGCAGCCACCGTGAGGTGATCTCCTGCATCTGGGGAGTCGACTTGGTCGTCGTCGCCAGGTTACGCGCGGCGTCCGTACTCAAGCTCAGCTGCGACCGGCCAGCCTCGAACTCCGTCACAACACACCACCGATCCGTACTCGTATCTGACAGGGGAGAAAAAGACATGAAACAGCCAGGGGGGAACGTCAATTACCCGCGACAGAAACGGCAGAATCGTTGACCCCCCGATGCGCGGAGCCGGATACGGCCCGCCATCGTGGACGCCTCAATATTGGGAGGTCCTTAAATAACCTGTCAAGCATTGACTACGATCCGGCCGGCAATTAAAAAAGTCGCCATCGCCAAATGCCCGAAAAACATTGAATGTCTTGTTCATCGCGGCGCCGCACGCATACGACGGGCTCCGCAGGCCGGGGTGTCCGTCATGACAGGCACGGCATCACGCATCCTCGGCGACCGGCGCCGCGACGCGGAAACCCCTCGTGTGAAACGGGCCCAGGCCACGTCCTCGCGACCTGGGCGCACCCCGGACACGCAGGCGGCCGATCCCGGACGCTCCCCGGTCGTCCCGGACACGCCCATATCCCGGGCGCCCGGACACGCCCGCGGCCTCGCACGAAAACGCGACAGCACAGCGACGAAAAATGTGAAATATGAATCAGGGCGACATTTCCCTTAAAAGCGGAAAGTCAGGCAAAGCCGGTAAGTATTACCGTTCCGGCGCGCGGTCCAGAAGCTCGGCGAACAGGTTCTCCCAGAGCGGCATGACCACCTCGGGCGTGTAGTCGCGCGCGGTGACGATCGCGGCGGCCCCGATCCGCTCCCGCAACTCCCGGTCCTCGATGAGCCGGACCATCGCCGCCGCCAGCGCGTCGACGTCCTTGGGCGGGACGAGCAGCCCGTCGACGCCGGGGGTGAGCACGTCGGCCGGGCCGGTCGGGCAGTCGAAGGCGACCACGGGCAGCGCCTGGGCCATCGCCTCGATCATCACCATCGGCAACCCCTCGAACCGCGAGCTGAGCACGTAGAAGGACGCCTTGGCCAGTTCCTCGTCGAGGTGCTCGGTCCGTCCCATCAAGGTGACGTTGTCGCCCAGCGCGTGCTCCTTCAGGAGCTCGCGCAGCTTGTCCTTCTTCGGGCCGGTGCCGTAGATGCGCAGCCGCCAGTCCGGGTGGCGGTCGACGACCTGCCGGAACGCGGGGATCAGCAGGTCGAACCCCTTCTGCCCGACGAGCCGCCCGGCCGCGACCGCGAGCCTCCCCTCCCGCTCGGCGGGCGGCTGCCGCACCGGGCCGACCGCGTTGGGTATCCGCACGACGGGGGTGTCGGGCAGAAGCTCCTGGTATTCCTTCCTGTCGGTCCCGGTGAGCACGGCCACCGCGTCCAGGCCGCCGTAGTGGCGGGCGATCGCCGACCGGACCGCCGCGGGGTGGGTGGCCAGGTTCATGTGTTCCTGGGCGACCCTGACGACGCTCGCGGGAGTGCGCCGGGCGGAGATGAGGTTCAGCGCGGGACGGGTGGTGACCAGGATGCCGTCCTGGAGCGCGGAGACGTACTCGATGACGGCCCACTCCACGCGCTCGGTGAAGTAGGAGGCCGCGAACTCCCCCGCGGGCACGATCTTGCCGCGGATCCGCCGCCAGGCCTTGCGTCCCACCGAGTCGACCGGCCTGGCCTCCCGCTGGTCCGACAGCGCCAGGAGACGGACGCGCTCGTCGATCGGGAACTGCGGGCTCTCCCTGCGGCGCACCACGCTGACGATCTCGACCTCGTGTCCGGCCGCGGCCATCGCGTTCGCCTGGTTGATCACCGTGCGGATCGTTCCACCCATGCCGTACGCGTGCAGGAGCATGTAGCGGATCTTCATCGCACCGGGAGCTCCGGGCACCCCCGGGGCCGTCACGCGGGCTCCGTGGCGCGCGGCAGGTATCCCCAGCTCTCACACATCGGCCTGAGCGGCTCGGGGATCTCCTCCGCCGTCGGCAGCTCACGCGCGGGCTGCACGCTCCCGGAGCGGATCTTGTCCTTCCAGTCGCCGAGCCCCTTCTCCAGCACGGACTGCTCTCCGTACGTCAGCATCTCCGGTTCCCAGGGAACGCCGAGGAAGTCGCAGAGGCGGCGCCCCTCGGTCTCGGGGTCGGCGGTCAGGTCCTCGTAGCGCACGGTGCACCCGCTGAGCGCCCCCCGGGCCCGCTGCACGGCCTTCATGTAGCGAAGGGCGTCGAGCGCCGCCTCCTCGGGCGTCCTCTTGCCCGCGCCCGCCTCGTACCACGAACTCGCGATGGACGCCGGGTGGCGCAGCAGGAAGACGAACCGGGCGTCCGGCCAGCACGCGGCGATCCGCCGGTACGCGAAGGCGTTGGCCGGAGTCTTGTCCACGACGAACGTCTTGCCGCTTTTGACCAGCTCGCGGTGCAGCACGCGGTCCCACAGCAGGTGTTCCAGGTCGGCCCGGTCGTGCCCGAGTGCCCCCATCGCCTTCTCCGCCAGCGAGGTGCCGAACTCCACCCGCAGCCTTCGGACGTGCAGCTCGTGCGGGGCGTGCAGCATGGAGTGGGCGTTGAGCAGGACCCTCAGGAGCGTGGAACCGGACCGCACCGGCGAGAGGATGAAGATCGGGGCGATCAGCAGCCGGTCGATCTTCGGGTCCGAGGGCGGCCTGAACGATTCCTCCGCCGCCGCCGCGGGTGTCCTCACCGCTACCGGTGGACCAACTTTTCCTACTCGGTTAAGCTGGAATCCGGTGAGCCTGACAAGTGCGTTGTTTGCCTTGCGCTGCCAGTCCATGCCCACGGAGGGTAGCCACCTTTCCTGGCATTTAACTGTGTGTTGCCTCAAGACCACCTCTTCGCGCACGGTCCAAAGCCGGTGATTCACGCTCTCCACCCGGGGTAGGGACACGTTCCCACAGCTCAGAGGGCGTGCAGCCGACAGCGACCGAGATCCGGCACACCGCCCCGAGCACCGCCGCCGCCCCGCGAGGAGGAGATCGGGTGACCCACGACGTACGGCCGGAGACGGCCTCCTCCCGAACCTCGCCCGACGCCTCGTCCCGCGTCGATGCCGCAACCGAGGCCGACAGCAGTGCCGGCACCGGGGCCGATATCGAGGTCGACGACGCGACCGCCGAGGCCCTGGGCAAGCTCTCCGAGGCCTTGGAGACGACCGAGAGGGCTCGCGGGCACCTCTACTCCTTCCACCAGCTGACCGGCCACGCCGACCTGCAACTCGACGAGGCCGTGGAACTGCTGCGCGCCGCGGGCCACCCCGAGATGGCCGACATGGTGACCCGCGAGCTGATCGGCCTGGACGTCATCCCCGACAGGTGGACCTTCCAGATCGTGGAGGAGTACGAGGACGGCTACCACGCCGCCTTCACCGGCGTGGAAAGGCGGATCAGGGAGCGGCTCGCCGGCGGGCGCCGCCACCTCCACGAGGCGCGGATGAAGAAAAGGCGCCAGGGCTGAGGCTCTCCACCTCCGCCACGCCCGAAAGCCCCTACGCCTGGAAGCCCGTTCCTCGCCGCCGAACCCTTATCTGTGCCCGGCGCTCGCACCTGTGCCCGCACTCACCGCGGGGCCTGCCGCCCAAGGGCTCGCCCGCTCCTCGCCGCCGTACCCCGATCTCGCGGACCGCGGGATTCGGCGTACGGATCCGATGGCGGCTCCCCGTACAGTGTGAGGCATGGGGATGGTCAAGACCGTGGGACTGGTTCTGCACCCGCAGCGCGATTCGAAGGTGGCCATCGACACGATCGTGGAGTGGGCCCGCGCCCGCGACGTCACGGTGCTCGGGCTGCCCGACGAGGTCGGGCGCATCGACTGCAGCGCCGTCGCGGTCGACGCCCCCACCCTGGTCGACCGCGCCGACCTGCTCGTCAGCCTCGGCGGCGACGGCACGATGCTGCGCACCATGCGGCTCGCCTCGGAGCGCAAGCTCCCCGTCCTGGGCGTCAACCTCGGCAAGCTGGGCTTCCTCGCGGAGATCGACGTCGACGAGCTGCCTCCCGCGCTGTCGGCCATCGACAACCACGACTACAGCGTCGAGCCGCGCATGGCGGTGCGGGCGACCCTGCCCGACGGCACGACGATGACCGCGTTCAACGACATCGCCCTGGTGCGGATACCGGGTGACGGGCTGTCGGCGGTGTCGATCACCGTGGAGGGCCATCCCTTCGTGCGCTACGCGGCCGACGCGGTGATCGTGGCCACCCCCACCGGGTCGACCGCCTACAGCTTCTCCGCGGGCGGTCCCATCGTGTCGCCGACGGTCGAGGGGTTCCTGGTGGTTCCCGCCGCCGCGCACTCGTCGTTCAACCGGGCCCTCGTGCTGTCGGCCGACGAGCGGGTGGTGCTCGATCTGCTGCCGACGAGCGGACGACTCGCCGTGGAGGTGGACGGCGCGGTGGCCGCGCACCTGACACCCGGGGACGCGCTCGGTATCACCGCCATCCGCGCCGCCGCCTGGGTGGTCAGGCTCGGCCCCAAGAGCTTCTACGACCGCGCCCGCCGCAAGCTCCGCGTCAACGGCAGCGCCGAGGTCGACCAGTAGCCGGATCTCGTCGTGGCGGAGCCGACACCTCAGGTGGCGACCGTCCTGTCACACGGACCTCACCCGTGCCGGCCCGAGGGCCGGATCACCCGTCCGCCGTCTTTCCCGGCGTGAGCCCCTCAAGGCATGCGGCCCGCGATGTTTTCTCGCGACGCTAACGGCGGCTGCGCTCGATGTGCTGGAGCATCACCTCGTGGTGGTGACGGATCGCGGCGCGGGTGGCGGTGTCGTCACCGGCGGTCATCCCGTCCAGGATGGGCTTGTGAATGGCCATCTGAGCGTCGGCGCTGTCCGGTAACAGCCAGTCGGGGATCAGGTCCCTGTTGACCCAGTCGTCGTACTCGTAAGAGATGATCGCGGTGTGGACCGCCTCGTAGATCGAGGTCAGGAACGGGTTGCCGGAGGTCCGGACGACCGCCGCGTGGAAGACCGTGTCGGCGGCGATCCACGCCGACGTGCCGTGGGCCATGCTCTCCTTGAGGCGTTGCAGCGCCGACCTCACCTCGGCGAGGTCGGTTTCGGGGTTTCGCAGCCCTTCGGTCGCGCCCAGCGTCTCCAGCCAGAGCCTCAGGTCGACCAGGCGTGACAGGGACTGCCTGTCGAGGTCGAGCATCAGGTTGACGGAGGCGGCCAGGCCCGACTCCGGGCGGCGCATCACGTACGCTCCCGAGCCCTGCTTGATCTCGACAAGCCCCATGAGCGACAACGTGCGCAAGGCCTGGCTGACGATCGGCCGACTGGCGCCGAACATCTCCGCGAGGTGACGTTCCGACGGCAGGCGCGCACCTTCGGCGATGTCCCGGGTGATGATGAGCTGTCGAATCTGCTCGGCGACGTCGTCTGCGAGCCGGCTGGTCGACACGGTTCGGACGGCCCCGAACTCCACAACCTTGCGTGGGCGTGAACCGTTTTCGTGGTCCGCCAGCGCCATGGATTCCTCCAGTTTGACCAAGACGAGAGAGAGCGTACGCCCGCCACGGAACCGCCAGGAAGAGGGCTTGACACGGCATAAGCTCTGTGGTTGTACTAAAGCGGCATAGCCACTTTACCACTAGAGAGCAGACATGGACCAAAAAACCGAGTCACTCGCCGCGTTGGCCGACCGCATCCGGCTTCACGCCGTGCGGATGGTGGCGACGCATGGGCTTGGCTATCTGGGACAGGCGCTGTCGTCGGCCGAGATCCTGGCGACCGTCTACGGCAGGGTGTACCGACCCGAGGTGGACCGCATCGTGATCTCACCGGGCCACTATGTGATCGGAGCGTTCGCGGCGGCGGCCGAGTGCGGCCTGCTCGATCCGGCCGCGCTCGCGACCTACGGTCACGACGGCTCGCGTTTGGAAGCGATCGGCACGGAACGCTCCCCCTCGATCGACCTCACCTGCGGATCGCTGGGTCAGGGCCTGTCCGCCGCGGTCGGCTTCGCGCTCTCCGACCGGCTGCTGGGCCGCACCGACGCCAGGACCGTTGTGCTCGTCAGTGACGGCGAGTTGGAGGAGGGCCAGGTCTGGGAGGCGGCGATGTTCGCCGCCCACCACGGGCTCGGCGGCATCATCGCGCTCGTCGACGCGAACAACTCCCAGGTGGACGGCCCGGTCGCGGAGATCACCACGATCGAGCCCGTCGCCGACAAGTGGCGCGCGTTCGGGTGGCACGCCCAGGACGTGGACGGCCACGACATCCAGGCGCTGGAGTCCGCGCTCGAGAAGGCCGTCCGGTCCGACCGCCCCGCGGTCGTCACCGCCAGGACCGCCACGACCACCGGCCTGGACTGTCTGCCCAGCACCATCGACGGACACTTCGTCAAGCTCCCCCCGAAGTTGGCCGAGCAGGCCGTCGCCGAACTGGAGGCCCGCCTTGCGTAGACCGCCGTACCCCACAGTCCTGAAACCGTACGGCAGGACACTGCTGGATCTGGCCCGCGTCGACGAGCGGATCGTCTGCCTGTCCGGAGACCTGACCCGTCAGTGCGAGATAGACCTGTTCCGCGACGAGCTGCCGGAACGTTTCATCAACGTCGGCATGGCCGAGGCCAACATGATCGGCATCGCCGGGGCGCTGGCCCGGGCCGGTCACGTGCCGTTCGTGCACACCTTCGGCGTCTTCGCCACCCGGCGCCCGTTCGACCAGATCGTCAACGCCGTCGCGTACCCGAACCTGCCGGTGCGCATCGTCGGCTTCATGCCGGGCATCTCCAGCCCCGGTGGCCCGAGCCACCAGGCCATCGAGGACGTGGCGCTGATGCGTGCGCTGCCCAATCTGACGGTGATCGACGCCGCCGACGCCACGGAGATCCAACAGGTCGTGCCCGCGATTCTCGACCATCCGGGCCCGGTCTACCTGCGCCTCAAGCGCGGTGAGATCCCGGTGATCTTCGAGGAGGGGTACGAGTTCTCGATGCACCGCGCCCAGCGGCTGCGGACGGGCGGCGACGCGGTGATCGTCGCCAACGGCATGATGCTTCCCGCCGCCATTGTCGCCACCGACATACTCGCCGCCACCGGGATCGACTGCGGCCTCGTGCACGCCCCCGTGGTCAAGCCGCTGGACGCCGCCACGGTGGTGGACGCCGCGGCCGGGGTGCGCGCGGTCGTGACCGCGGAGAACCACACGATCGTCGGCGGCCTGGGATCGGCGGTCGCCGAGGCCCTGGCCGAGGCCGGGTCGGGCGCCAGGCTGCGCCGGGTCGGCCTGCGGGACACCTTCGCCGAGGGCGCGCTGACCGCCCATCACCTTTTCCAGACCTACGACCTCACCACCCAGTCGATCGTCGACGCGGTGTGGGGTGTGCTCAAACCGGGCGGCCCCGCGCCGGTCGCCCCGACAAGTCCCGCCGCCGTCGGCGAGTACTCACCAGTCTGATACGGGAGGCCCTGTGACCAATTTCTATGCTCCACCGGCGGAGACCGGCTCGATCGCCTCACTCGGCGCGACCATGGGTGTCGACTGGGAGGAACGAGTCAACTTCGACCGGCTCCGCAGGGAGCGCTTCGCCAAGGTGCAGAACGCGTTCGCCCACTCCGACCTGGGCGCGCTTGTTCTGTTCGACATGAACAACATCCGCTACACGACCGGCACCCACATCGGGAACTGGGCGCGCGACAAGCTTTTCCGGTGCGCGCTCGTGATGCGGGACCAGGAGCCGATCCTGTGGGACATCGGTTCGGCCGCACGCACGCACCAGCGGTTCGCGCCCTGGTTCGGCAAGGAGAGCTGGCAGGCGGGCCTGTCCAGCTGGCGTGGCTCGATTCCCGAGGAGGTGGGTGTCGAGCGGGGCAACGCGGCCAGGATCGCCCAACTGCTCCGCGACCACGGCCTGGCAGGTGAGCCGATCGGTGTCGACGTGGTCGAGTTGCCGGTGCTGCGCGCCCTGGAGGGCGCCGGTCTCACCGTCGTCGACGGACACTCGTTCATGCAGGACGTCCGCGCGGTCAAAACCCCCGACGAGATCGCCCTGCTGGACCATTCGGCCGGCCTGGTGGACGGCGCCTACGAGGAGCTGTTCCGCACCCTGCGGCCGGGCATCCGCGAGAACGACTGCGTGGCGCTGGTCAACCGTTATCTCTACGAGCACGGCTCGGAAGAGGTCGAGGCGGTCAACTCCATCTCCGGCGGCCGCTGCAGCCCGCATCCGCACGTGTTCTCCGACCGCCTGATCCGGCCCGGCGACACCGCGTACTTCGACATCATCCACTCCTTCAACGGCTACCGGACCTGCTACTACCGGACGTTCAACGTCGGAGGGGCCGGCCTGGCCCAGGTGGAGGCGTACCGGCGGGCCCGGGAGTTCATGGACAACGCGATCGCCGAGATCCGTCCCGGCGCGACCTCGGCCGACGTGGTCCGGCACTTCCCGGCCGCTCAGGAGTTCGGGTACGCCAACGAGGAGGAGGCGTTCGGGCTGCAGTACTGCCACGGGCTCGGCCTGTCCAACTGGGAGCGGCCGCTGATGAGCCGGTACCACTCCTTCGAGCATCCGGTGACGCTGCAGGAGGGCATGGTCTTCGCGATCGAGACCTACTGGCCGACGCCGGACGGCAGCGCCGCCGCGCGCATCGAGGAGGAGGTCGTGGTGACCGCGGACGGCTGTCAGCTGCTCACCCGATTCCCGGCCGACCAGCTGTACGTGACGGGCATCCGGTATACGCGGGGCGCCGACCTACTGTGAGCGGAGAAGAGAAGATGACAGAGATCGGCTGGATCGGCGCTGGACGGATGGGCGCGGCGATGGCCGGCCGCCTGCTGGACGCCCGCCTCCCGGTGCGGGTCTGGAACCGTACGCGGGCCAAGGCGGAGGCGCTGGTGCCGCGCGGCGCGACGGTCGCCGACGAGGTGTCCGACCTGGGCGGCTGTGACGTCGTGTTCATCATGGTCTCGACCTCGGACGACCTGCGCGAGGTGTTGCGCCGTCTCTACGAGGGAACAGCCCTGCCGGGCACGGTGGTCGACTGCTCGACCGTCTCCGCGGAGGCGTCGGCCGAGGCGCGCGCCGAGTCGGCCGCGCGCGGCGTGCGTTTCGTGGCCTCCCCGGTGAGCGGAAACCCGCATGTGGTCGCCGCCGGGGACGCGCGCCTGGTGGCGTCGGGCGACCGGGAGAGCTTCGACCTGGTCCGGCCGTTGCTGGAGACGATCGGCCAGAGCGCGGTCTACGCCGGTCCGGGAGAGGTGAGCAGGCTGGTCAAGGTCTGCCACAACCTCTACCTGGGGATGATGGTCGAGTCCCTGATCGAGGTGGTGACGCTGGCCGAGAAGGGCGGTGTGGACAGGGCCGCGTTCCTGGAGTTCCTCGGCGGCACCGTGCTCGGCTCCGAGTGGGTCCGTCACCGCACCCCCGACCTGCTGGAACGGGACTGGCGTCCGACCTTCACGACCGCGCTGCTGCGCAAGGACTTCGATCTCGGCCTCGGCGCCGCCCGGACCCACGAGGTGCCGATGCCGGTGGCGAGCCTGGTGCACCAGATCATCCAGGCCGCGATCGGGCAGGGCCACCGCGACGACGACTTCCTGTCCATGTACGACGTGCAGGCGGCCAACGCCGGTCTGCGGCGCGACTCCACATGAGCGCTGTATGAACGCTGTGATTTCGGTGGACGTCTCAGCCGGAATTTCGTCGCGGGCGAGCGGGTCGGGCCGTCGCCGGGCCGACCACGTCCCGGTGACCGGCCCGGCGACGGCCGAGGTCGTCGCCGAAATCGCCGGCGGGAACGGTCGAGGACCTGCTCGCGGCGGTCGGCGCGGCGCCCGCGGCGGGTGGCGCCCTGGCCGGTGTCGAGGCGTTATTCGAACCTGAATACGTGACCGTCGGCCGGTAGCTACGGCTTGGTAACGAGCCGTTCGCGACCTTGACACCATGGGCGGATCGTCCGTTTAAATTGGCTAAGCCACATGGCCACTAGGGCACTTCGAGGCGACATAATTACCCAAACCGGTATTTATCCGAAGATAAATAGGCACCAAAGTCAGGCATCGTTACGGGCGTGGCCACCGGCTCCGACCGTAGGAGGGAACCGGCCGTGCCACAGCACAGGGAGCTAACGACATGACACGCAAAGGGGCCGTATCGGGGATCGCCGCGCTCGCGTTCGCACTCGCCCTGACCGGTTGCGGCGGCAGCACCGTCGCGGGCGGCGAGAGTGCCGAATCAACCGGCACGAGCGACTCGATCAAGATCGGGTTCATGGTGCCGAAGTCCGGCATCTACGCCTCGATCGGCACCGACCTCGATCGAGCGATGCAGATCTACCTCGACAAGAACAACGGCGAACTGGGTGGCCGCAAGATCGACCTGGTCACGGTCGACGAGGGCAGCACGCCGCAGACCGGCACGGCCGCCGCCCGGCGGCTCGTGCAGCAGGAGCAGGTGAGCGTCGTCACCGGCATCGTCAACAGCGCCACGGCCGTCGGCGTGGCCACGGTCTTCTCCGACGCGAAGATCCCGGTCGTCTCCACAGGCCAGGTCGCCGACAACCCGTTCTGGTGGCGGGTCGGCTGGACCAATCCGATGATGAACACATCCATCGTGGACCACCTCGTGGCCCAGGCGAAGGACAAGCCGGCCTACCTGATCGGCGCGGACTACAAGCAGGGCCGCGACATCATCGACGACGTCAAGGCGGGCCTGGAGGCCGGCGGAGTCGAGGTCGTCGGCACCACGTTCACACCGTTCGGCACCACCCAGGACTACCAGCCGTACCTGTCGGAGATCAAGAAGAGCAAGGCCGGCACGGTGTACGCGTTCTACGCCGGCGCCGAGGCCACCAAGTTCGTGACCCAGTACGGCCAGTTCGGTCTCAAAGACCAGGCGACGCTCTACGGTAACCAGGCGCTGACCGAGGGCAACCTCGCCGCGCAGGGCTCGGCCGCCGCCGGCGTGCTGACGAACTCGATCTACAGCCCGAGCATCGACACCCCGGTCAACAAGGAGTTCGTCGACGCGTACGTGGCCAAGTTCGACGCGCAGCCGTCCGTCTACTCCGAGGCCCAGTACGCCTCGGCCGCGGTGCTGGACAAGGCGATCGCGTCGATCGGCGACGGCGCGATCACCGGAGACGCCGTCAACGCGGCGCTGGGCAAGGTGGGCGATGTCGAAACGCCGCGCGGGACCTGGCGCTTCGACACCTTCCAGGCACCCAGCCAGACCATCTACCTGCGGCGGGCCACCGAGACCGACGGCGTCATGAGCGACCAGGTGCTCGAGGTCCTGGGCGTCTACTCCAGCGACGGCAAGAAGTCCTGAAAAGCCCGCGGGCGGCGCGTCCCGGCAGGACACGCCGCCCGCCACAGGCATCGATGAGGCATCCATTGAAGGGAGGAACGTGTCCGTAGTAACGCAATGGTTCGACGCCAACCTCATCACGGTGATCAACGGGCTGGCGTACGGCCTACTGCTCTACACGCTGGCCGTCGGTCTGTCGCTCGTGTTCGGCATGCTCAACCTGTTGAACCTGGCGCACGGCACGCTTTTCCTCGCCGGCGCCTATGTCGCCGCCGTGGTCGTGGCACCGAGCGGCGCATGGCTGTCGTGGGTGCTGGCGCTCAGCATCGCGCTGGCCGTCGGCGCACTGGCCGGGGTCGGGCTCACCACGATGACCCGGCTGCTGACCCGCCGCGGCCACATGGCGGAGGCACTGCTCACACTCGGCATCTCGCTGGCCGGGTCCAGCCTGTTGTTGTGGATCTTCGGCGCGGATGTGCGCTCGGTGCCGGCACCCGCCGGCCTGGACGGCAGCGTCACGATCCTCGGCAACCCCTACCCCGTCTACCGGCTGGTGCTGATCGGCTTCGGGCTGCTCATCGCCCTGCTGGCCGAGGTGATCCTGGAGCGCACGATGATGGGTGCCGTCGTGCGGGCAATCGTCGCCGACGCCGACATCGTCAGCACGCTCGGCATCGACACCCGGAAGATCCTTTACGGCGTGCTGGCCGTCGGCTCCGCACTCGCCGTGGTGGCGGGTGTCCTCGGCGGCCCGATGCTCGGCGCCGCGCCCGGGCTCGACGGCCACGTCCTGTTGATCGCCTTGGTCGTGGTGGTCATCGGCGGCATGGGATCGGCCCGCGGCGCGCTCATCGGCGGCCTGCTGATCGGTCAGGTGCAGACCCTCGGCACGGCCCTCGCGCCCGAGGTCGCCCCGTTTCTCATATTCGGCGCGATGGCGCTGGTCCTGGTCGTGCGGCCGCACGGCCTCCTTGGCCGAGCGGAGGCGACCACATGAACATCCTCGAACGTCCGGCCACGGGCGCGCTCGTCCCGCCACTGCTCGTCCCGCCACTGCTCGTGCTGGCCGCCGCCGCGCCACCGTTCCTGCTCGGCCCCTACGCGGTGTCCACCCTCACCCAGATCCTGGCCTTCTCCCTCATGGTGATGAGCATCGTCCTGCTCATGGGCATCGCCGGAGTGCCGACCATCGGACAGGCCGGCTTCTTCGGCGTCGGCGGCTACGTGACCGCCCTGCTGGCCGGCCACCTGACCACCAGCGCACCCACACTGCTGGTGATCTCGGCGGCGGCCGGGGCGCTGGTCGCCGCCGCCACCGGCTGGCTGCTCGTCCGGGTAAGGGGCACGTACGTGCTGATGCTGACGCTGGCCATCGGCGAGTTGCTCGCCCTGGTGGCCATCGCGCGGGTCAGCCTCACCGGCGGCTCCGACGGCCTCGCGAACATTCCGGCGCTGACACTGCTGCCCGGCGTCACGCTGCGGCACATCGCCGTCGTCTACTGGTACATCGCCGGAGCCGTGCTCCTCATGGCGGCCCTCATCGCGCTGCTGATCCGCTCGCCGTTCGGCCGGGCGCTACGCGGCGTGCGCGACAACGAACCGCGGATGCGCGCGCTCGGCTACAGCACCGCCCTCTACAAATACGCCGCGTTCACCGTCAGCGGCGCGTTCGCCGGCGTGGCCGGGTCGTTGTGGGTGACCCAGACGTTGTTCATCTCCCCGTCCGACATGAGCTTCCACACCTCGGCGCTGGCACTGCTCGCGCTGATCGTCGGCGGGTCGCAGAGCCTCTGGGGGGCGGTGGCCGGCTCCGCATTGATCATCGTCGCGCAGAACATGCTGCCGATCTCCATGCAGGGCCTCGGCCCCCTCGTACTCGGCGTGGTGCTCGTGGTGGTGGTCTACACGCTGCCGGACGGCTTCGCCGGGATCCGCAACCCGCTGCGCCGTCGCCCGCCCGCGGCCGTGACCGCCGAGCCGCTACGGAAGGAGCGGGTATGACCGCCGCACTACGGCTGGATGGCCTGACCCGGGCGTACGGCGCGCTGCGCGCGGTCGACGGCGTGACGCTGACGGTCCGCGCCGGGGCCCGGCACGCGCTGATCGGACCCAACGGCGCCGGGAAGTCCACGATGTTCAAGCTGCTCTCCGGCGAGGTCCGTCCGACCGACGGCCGGATCCGCTACTTCGACGACGACATCACCCGCTACTCCCAGCCACGCCGGGTCCGGATGGGGATCGCCCAGACCTATCAGCACTCCAGCGTCTTCATGTCGCTCACAGTCGCCGAGAACGTCGCGCTCGCCGCCCAGCGGGTGCAGGGCATCGGCACCGTGTGGTGGCGCGGCTCCGCCCGATACGCGGACCGGGCCGCCGCCACCCGGGAATGTCTCACCGCGGTGGGCCTGGCCGAGCGGAGCGGTGACCTCGTGTCATCGTTGTCCCACGGCGAGCGCCGTCAGCTGGAGCTGGCCCTGGCGCTCGCCTCCAAGCCCCGCCTGCTGCTGCTCGACGAGCCCACGGCCGGCATGTCGGCGACCGAGTCGGACGCCTTCGTCCAGCTGGTCAAGACACTTCCCGACGACCTGACGGTGATCGTGGTCGAGCACGACCTCGACGTCGTGTTCAGCCTGGCGACCGACATCTCCGTACTGCACCACGGCAAGCTCCTGGCCACCGGCACACCGGCCGAGGTGTCGGCCGACCCTGCCGTCCAGGAGGCGTATCTGTCCTGGTCGGCGACCGACGACGACCTGAAGGAGATCCCGTGAGCCCGCTGCTGGAAGTGCGCGGTCTGCGCGCCGGATACGACGGGAGCGTGGTGCTGCAGGGCGTCGACGTGACCATCGACGAAGGCACCGTGCTCGCGGTGCTCGGCAGGAACGGGGTCGGCAAGTCGACCCTGGTCATGTCGGTGATCGGGCTCGTACGGGCGTACTCGGGCAGTGTCGTGTTCGCCGGGCGGGAGCTGACCCGCGAGCGGACCGACAGGATCGCCTCGACCGGCATCGCGCTGGTGCCCCAGGGACGGCGGGTGTTCAGCCCGCTGACGGTCGAGGAGAACCTGCGCATCGCCGTACGCCGCAACCGGCCGGGACCCTGGACGCTGGATCGGCTCTACGAACTGCTGCCGCGGCTGCGGGAACGGCGGGGCAACCGCGGCGACCAGCTCTCCGGCGGCGAGCAGCAGATGCTCGCGATCGGCCGGGCGCTGCTGACCAACCCGCGCCTGCTGTTGCTCGACGAGCCGTCGGACGGGCTCTCCCCGATGGTGGTGCGGCAGGTCGCCGACGTCGTCCGCGCGTTGCGCGAGGACGGCATCACCGTCCTGCTCGTCGAACAGAACGTGCGACTGGCACTCGAACTCGCCGACCACGTCGCGGTGATGGTCAAGGGCGAGATCGCCTGGCACACCGACCCCGCCGGCTTCCACGGCGACCGCGAACGCGTCCGCGCGCTGATGAGCGTGGCCGGTCCACAGTAGAGGGGATGAACGTTGACCACGAAGGACTATGGGTGGGACGAAGAGCGCCGGCTCTTCGTCCATCCGCGGAGCACACCGTACGTGAGCGGACCGCGGCCCCTGCCGCAGAGCCTGGATTACCTGGAGGACCGCGAGTACACCTCCAACATGACCGTCGAGGCCCGCTGGCCCACGGTCGTCAGGCTGACCCACACCTGGCAGAACGTCGTCGACATGGGCGGCCGACGCTACATGTTCCACTACTACCGACAGGCTCTCAACGTCTACGACATCACCGACCCGACGGCCCGTGAACTGGTGCTCGAAAAGCGGTACGGCCCCGAGGAGGGCGAGTTCGGGGCGGCGGCCATCGCCTACAACAAGCAGCGGGACGCCTGGATTCTGGTGCAGTGCTTCGAGGTGCCGCGCACCTACGGGCCCGACTCCAACAAGTACGCCGACCCCGCCGTGCTGCCCCGGCTGATGGCGGCGCCCGGATTCCGCGGCTTTCGGGTCTACGAGCTGACCGGCCCGACCGACTGGAAGCTGCTCGCCGAGGTGCCGACCGGCCCGGTCGACCCGGCCACCGGGATCCACCAGGGTTCCGGCGGGGTGGACACGCCCGCCTACGACGGCGGCCGTTACATGTTCATCGCCGCCGCCCCCGACGACACGTTCGTCAACCAGGAGTTCGCCACCTACCCGTACACGCCCGCGCAGCTCGTGTACGACATGGAGGATCCGGCGCACCCGAAGCTCCTGTCCACCTGGTGGGTGCCCGGCCAGCGGGCGGGCGAGACCGACGCCTACGAGTCGTGGAGCAGGCACGGCAACCGGACCTCGTGGATCGGCGCGCGGGTGCCCATGTCGGTGCCGGTGCCCCTGGAGCAGGGCGGCCGTTACGGCTACGCGGTCATGGGTGGCCTCGGGCTGTACGTGCTCGACCTCGCGGACCCGCGCCGCCCACTGGTCGCCGGCCATCTCGACCTGCCGCACAGCTGGGCCGGCATCGAAGGCGACGTGGTGGACACCAGCCGGGTGGCCGACCACGGCGTCGTGTTCGTCAACGGCGGCCCGATGAACGAGGACGGGTACGAGCCGTACAAGGACATCTATGTGATCGACGTCAAAGACCCGGCGAATCCGCACATCGTGGCGACGTTCCCCCGGCCGGTTCCGCCGGCCGGAGCGCCCTACCAGGACTTCGTGTTCCGGCGGGGCAAGTTCGGTCCCAAACGCTTCGGCTCCAACGCCCACCCCGGGACGGCCGACCCCAACCTCACGCTGTACTCCTTCGGCAACGCGGGTGTTCAGATGTTCGACCTCACCGACGTCCGCCGACCGGCCCTGGCCGGGTACTTCGTGCCGAAGATGACCGACGAGCTGGGCGACCCGCGCTCCTATCTCGTGCCGACCGAGAGCATCTTCGTGGAGTGGGACCGCCGCCTGGTCTGGGCCTTCACGAACTCCGGCATGTACCTGCTGACCAGCCCGCTGCTGGGCGAGCCGAGGATCGCCCGATGACGGCCGATCTCATCCTGGTCGACGGCGACATCACCACCAGCGCGGGCGGGCGGCGGGTGAGTGGCCTCGCCGTACGCGCCGGGCGGGTACTCGCGGCCGGGAGCACCGACGAGATCCGCCGGTACGCCGACTCCGGCACCCGGGTCGTGGACCTGGGAGGCCGCTGCGTGATCCCCGGCCTGGTCGACAACCACATCCACTTCGTGCGGGCCGGGCTCACCTGGAACTCGGAGCTGCGCTGGGAACGCTGCCCCAGCCTCGCCGCCGGTCTGCGGACCATCGCCGAGACGGCCGGTACCCGGACGCCGGACGAGTGGGTGCTGGTGATCGGCGGCTGGCACGAACGCCAGTTCCCGGAGGGACGCGGACCGGATCTCGCCGAACTGGACGAGGTCGCGCCGGATCGCCCCGTCTTCGTGCAGATGATGTACGACTGGGCCCAGGTCAACACCGCGGGAATGCGCGCCACCGGTCTCACCGCCGAGACCGCCCGCGCGGCCGGAGCGCACCTGTTCGAGTGGGACGGCCACGGCCGGCCGACCGGCCGGGTACTGGGCATGGAGGGCTGCAAATGGCTCTACGCCCGGCTGCCCAAGGAGACACTGGAAGCCCAGATCGCCTCGACCGCCCGGCTCTCCCGCGACCTCAACCGCTTCGCGGTGACCGCGCTGATCGACGGCGGCGGCGTGAACACCGGTCCGGACGTCTACGAGGCCGTGTACGAGGTGGACCGGCGCGGCGACCTGACCGTACGGACGTTCCTTACCGTGCACGCGTCGGCGCGTGGGCGCGAGGCCGAGGAGATCGCCGGATACCTGCGCTACGGTCGCCCCCGGCACGGCAGCGGCACCCTCCGGCTGCTCGGCTTCGGCGAGGTCGTGCTGTACGGCCTGCACGACCGGGTGCACACCCGGGTCGACGTGACCGACGCCGACCGGGCCGAACTGATCCGTGTCTTCACCGACCTGGCGGCCGGTGGCTGGCCGGTGCAGATGCACGCGCACCGGCCCGAGGTGATCGAGACCGTCATCGCGGCCTGCGAGGAGGTGAACACCCGCCATCCGCTCGCGCCGCTGCGCTGGGGCATCGTGCACGGCGAGATGATCGATTCGACGCAGGTGGGACGCATCCGCGCACTCGGACTCGGCGTCCTCACCCAGAGCCTGCTGCGTTTCCTCGGCGACCAGGTGGTGGGCGCGTTCGGCGCCGAACGGGTCCGCGACGCGCCACCGCTGCGCGCCCTGCTGGAGGCCGGGGTTCCGGTCAGCGCAGGCACCGACGCGATGCGCGGCGCCTCCTACGACCCGTTCACCTCGCTGCACTTCTACCTGACCGGCCGCACCATCGGCGGCGACCGGATCGTCGCCGACGAGAACCTGCTCGACCGCGACGAGGCACTGCGCCTCTACACGCGCGGCAGCGCCTGGAACTGCTTCGCCGAGCACGAGATCGGCGCGCTGGAACCGGGCTTCCGCGCCGACCTCGCGGTGCTCTCCGACGACTACTTCACCGTCGACGTGAACAAGATCCTTACGTTGGAGTCGGAGCTGACCCTGCTCGGCGGCCGACCCGTGTACGCGAGCGGCGAACTGGCCGCAGTCCTGGAGGAGGGCCGATGAGCCGACTGCTGATCCGCGGTGGCCGCGTGGTGACCATGGACCCGGCGCTGGGCGACGTCGACGGCGACGTCCTCGTGGTCGACGGGCGGATCGCCGAGATCGGTCCCGACCTGTCCGCCGCGGACGCGGAGATCCTCGACGCGACCGGCACCGTCGTGCTCCCCGGCTTCGTCGACACCCACCGCCACACCTACCAGTCGCTGGTCCGCGGCCTGCTGCCGAGCTGCACGCTCGGGGAGTTCATGGGGACCATCTTCAACAGCGTGGCCCCGGCCTACACCCCCGAGCTGATGCGGCTGGGCAACTACGTCGGTGCCCTCGACGCGCTCGACGCCGGCATCACGACCATGGTCGACTGGTCGCCGAGCGAGACCCCGGACCACGCGGACGGAGCGATCGAAGGCCTTCGGCAGGCCGGCATCCGGGCGATGTACGCGCACGGCATGCCGGCCGGCGGCCAGTGGTGGTACCGCAGCGAGCTCGACCACCCGGCCGACGCCCGCCGGATCAGGGCCGAGCACTTCCCCTCCGACGACGGCCTGCTCACGATGGCGCTCGCGCTCCGCCAGCCCGGCAACGTCGTCGACGAGGTCGCCGTGAACGACTGGAAACTCTCGCGTGAACTCGGCGTCCGCGTCTCGGTGCACACCGCGATGCGCTCAGGCGGCGCGACCGGCCACCCGATCCGCACCCTGCACCGGCTCGGCCTGCTCGGCGAGAACACCACGTTCATCCACTGCACGACCAGCACCGACGACGAGATCGCGATGATCGCCGACTCCGGAGGCACGGTCTCGATCGCGCCGTACGTCGAACTGGTGATGGGCCACGGCCTGCCGCGGATCACCGCGATGCTCGCGCACGGCGTGGCCCCCACGCTCAGCATCGACACGGTCACCACCTCGCCCGGCGACATGTTCACCCAGCTGCGGATGGCACTCGCCCTCGGCCGCGCCGAGGCGTTGCCCGAGAACCCGGAGGATCCTTTCACCCCGACGCTCACCCACCGCGACGTCCTGCGGCTGGCCACCCTTGACGGCGCCCGGGCCTGCGGCCTGGGCGACCGAACCGGCACCCTCACCCCGGGCAAGGCGGCTGACGTCCTCCTCGTCCGAGCCGACTCGATCCGTACCCTCCCCCTGCGGGACCCGGCGGCCACCGTGGTCTCCTCGGCAGACCGGGCCGACGTCGACACGGTGCTCGTCGCCGGCGTGATCCGCAAGCGCGGCGGCGTCCTGGTCGGCGTCGACCTGCCCCGCCTCCGCGCCGAGGCGATCGCCGCCCACGAGGACATCCTGACCCGAGCCGGACTCAAGCCGGAGGATCGCGCCGCGGGAGAGTAGTCGCGACCCTGACCCGAGCCGGACTCAAAACGGAAGCTCGAGCCGTGGGGGCGTGGCCGCGCCTCTGCCCCGCGACGACGTCTCACGGCGGCACGCCCGGCATGTCCCGGCGTGCCGCCGCGAGGATCACTGGTGGGCGAACTGGGCGAGGGCGGGCAGCGCCCTGTCGGCGAAGTCGAACAGCGCCTGGTTCTCCCAGCCGTTGCCCGAGGACGGGTCGGCCGGGTCCCAGCCGTTCCCGGTCACCGCGGTCCAGGTGGGCTCCCAGTACACCGCGCCGAGCCCGCGCCCGCCCGGCACGGCCTGCACGATGCTCATCACGTCGCGCAGCATCGCCGACTGGCCCGCCGACGAGGCCGGGTATCCGGGGTACGGGGTCGCCGCGGTGATGATGTTGGCGAGGCCGTCGTCGTTGCCCGTGGTGAAGGGGTAGGCGGTCTCGGCGAGCAGGACGGGCCTGCCGTAGCGGGACGCGATGTCGTTGATGTTCGCCTGGAAGGCGCCGAGCGTGCCGTGCCAGTAGGGGTAGTAGGAGACGCCGATCACGTCGTAGTTCACGCCGTGGGCCGCGGCGCTGTCGAACCACCAGCGAAACAGCCCGTTGTCGCCGCCCTCGGCCAGGTGCAGCACCACCTTGGTCGAGGACGAGACCGCCTTGACCGCGCTGTAGCCCGAGTTGAGCAGCTGGGCGAGGTTGCCGAAGTTGGAGCTGCGGCCGTCCTCCCAGAGCATGCCGTCGTTGATCTCGTTTCCGACCTGGACCATGTCCGCGGTGGTGCCCTGCGCCTTCAGCGCGTTCAGCACGTCGTAGGTGTGGTTGTAGACGGCCGTCTTGAGCTGCGCGAGCGTGTATCCGTTCCATGCGGCCGGCTTGTACTGCTTGCCGGGGTCGGCCCAGGTGTCGGAGTAGTGGAAGTCGACGAGCAGGCGCATCCCCCTCGCCTTGACCCGCTGCGCCATGGCCAGCACCCGCGCCTTGTTGTTGTAGCCGTCGGCCGGGTTCACCCACACCTTCAGCCGCACGTAGTTGGCTCCGGCCGCCGCCAGGATCGCGAGGGCGTCGCCCCGCGCGCCTCCGGCGTCGTGGTACCTGCCTCCGTACGCCTCCGACTTGGGCAGGCTTGAGGTGTCGGCGCCCTTCACCGCCAGCGTCGCCGACCCCGCCGCGAAGGTGACGTCGTCGAAGTTGGCCCAGCCGCCCGCCGCCGCGGCGGAGCCGAGGGAGATCGTGCACTGGCCGCCCGTCACGTTCTGGGTGACGGCGATCTGGATCCACTCCGAGGAGCTGACCGGCGCGTGGGTCCGCCTCTCGGCGGAGCCGCAGTTCCGCAGCGCGATCCAGCTCTGGCTCATCGCCCCCGACCTCACCCAGACGCGGAGCGTGTAGGTGCCCGAGGCCAGGCCGGTCAGCGTCTGGTTGGTCTCGACGGTGTACGCGGCGGTGGACCAGTGCGACAGGCGGTAGGAGCCCGTGCGACCGCCGGCCTCGGTGAAGTCGGCGGAGGCGTTGCCCGCGGTGCTCCACGAGACCGGCGCGGCGACGCCGCCTCCGGTCTCGAAGCCGCCGTTGGCGACCGTGGGGGCGGCTCGGGCCGGTAACGGCACCAGGACGGCGGCGGCACACACCAGCAGTGCCGTCAGGATCTTCTTCAAGGGTCCTCACTTGGTCAGGAGTGATGTGGACGATCCCCGAGACCCCGGGTGCCGCGCTCAGGTGGCGGGCGCGACCCCGGGGACGATCACGCGTCTCCGGCCGGCTCGACGACCGTGACGCCGCCGGCGGGCACGGTCGCCGACCCGGTGTACGCGGCGCCGTCGAGCATCCCGGTCCCGCTCACCTCCGGGACGGTGACCGGCTCCTCGCCGTGGTTGATGAGGAAGAGGTGGCGGCCCCGGCGTACGAGCTCCAGGGTGTCGGGCAGGCCGTGCGGGCGGGACACGCCCGCCAGGTCGAGGACCGCGCGAAGGAGAGCGCGCAGATCCCGCTCGGCGCCCGTTCCCGTGTCACCCGCCGGGCCGCCGAGGTCACCGGGGTCACCGGAGTCACGGCGACCTTCGGGAACGCCGGCGCCGGGGGCGCGGTCGGGGTCCCGGAACCCTTCGGGAACGCTGGGGGCGCGGTCGGGGGACGGGTCGAGGGCGGTGGCGACGTACCAGGCGGTGCCCGCGCCCAGCTCGTGGCGGGTCACCGCGGGGTGGCCCGCGTCCGGCCCGCCGGTGAAGGCGTGCACGGCGCGCGCCCCGGCGAGGCGGACCCGCTCGGACCAGATCCGGCCGGTCAGACCGTCGTCGCCGACGGGCACCGTGCCGTTCTCCGGCAGCGGGTGGAACTCCTCCACCGTCAGGCCGAGCACGTCGCGCAGCGCGCCGGGAGGGGCGCCGGGGTGGACGGCGTCGTTCTCGTCGACGATTCCGGAGAAGTAGGAGACGACCAGGTGCCCGCCCGCCTCCACGTAGCGGCGCAGGTTCTTGCCCGCCGCCTCCGTGAGCAGGTAGGAGCTGGGGACGACGACCATCCGGTACGCGGAGAGGTCGTCCCCGGGGCGGGCGAAGTCGACGGTGACGTGCTCGCGCCAGAGCGCCTCGTAGTAGGCCTCCATCCGCTCGCGAAAGCGCAGGTCGACCGAGGGGCGCCACTCCAGCTCCAGCGCCCAGAACGACTCCCAGTCCCACACGAGCGCGACCTCGGCCTCGACGCGGGAGCCGCGCAGGCCGGCCAGCCCGCGCAGGTCGGCGCCGAGGGCGACCACGTCGCGCCAGAGGTCGGAGTCCGTCCCGGCGTGCGGCAGCATCGCCGAGTGGAACTTCTCCGCGCCGTGCCGGGAGGCGCGCCACTGGAAGAACAGCACCGAGTCCGATCCCCGGGCGACGTGGGCGAGGCTGTTGCGCCGCATCTCCCCCGGCCGCTTGGCGAGGTTGCGCGGCTGCCAGTTGACGGCGCCGGTCGAGTGCTCCATGAGCATCCACGCCCGACCGCCCGCCACCGAGCGGGTGAGGTCGGCGGCCATGGCCAGCTCGATGTGGTTCTCGGCCCGCACTGCTTCGAGGTAGTGGTCGTTGGAGACGACGTCCACCTCGTCCGCCCACCGCCAGTAGTCCATCGCCACACAGTTGGCGATCATGAAGTTGGTGGTGACCGGCTGGTCGCCGAAGCGGCGGATGGTGTCGCGTTCGCGGCGGAAGTTGGCGATGTGCGCCTCGACGGAGAAGCGCGCGTAGTCGAGTTGCAGGGCCGTCAACTGGCCGGGCAGTGCGAGCCTCGGTGGCTCCACCTCCTCGAACGAGCCGTAGGTCAGCCCCCAGAACGTGGTCCCCCAGGCCGCGTTGAGCGCCGCCACGTCCCCGTGCCGCTCGCGCAGCCAGTCACGGAACGCCTCGGCCGAGGTCTCGCAGTAGCAGCGGGCGTTGGCCCAGCCGTACTCGTTGTGGACGTGCCACATGGCGATCGCCGGATGCCCGGCGTAGCGCTCGGCGAGCCGCTCGGCGAGCCGCTGGGAGGCGGTGGCGTACTCGGGGGAACTCGGGCAGAAGCTGTGCCGGGTGCCGCCGGCGATGACGTGGCCCTCGCGGTCGACCAGGCGGGCGCCGGGGTGGGCCGTCCTGAACCAGGTGGGCGGGGACGACGTCGGCGTCGCGAGATTGATCATGATGCCCCAGGAGTGCAGCAGCTCGACGATCCTGTCCAGCCTGTCGAAGTCGTAGACCCCCTCGGCGGGCTCCAGCATGCTCCAGTTGAACACCCCGAGACTGACCAGGTTCACCCCGGCCTCGCGCATCAGCCGGACGTCCTCGCGCCAGACCTCCTCCGGCCACTGCTCGGGGTTGTAGTCCCCGCCGTACGCGATGCCCTCTGGCAGGGCGGGATATCCGGACAACGACTCCCCCTCGAACGATTTCTGTGAACGTGCACAGTAATCTACGGCCGTCTTTCACGGAAGACCAGTGGCGGGATTCCCGGAGCAGCAGCGGGTTAACAAGAACGTAACGGGCATTGACAGCGCGTCCCGGCTGATTTCAGTCTGTGAACGTTCCCAGAGAGGTGCCACTGGCCTCCCCTCCCCGGCCTCTCTCGCTGACTTCGCCGACGGCCCCGCCCCTGTGGCCTCCCAGCGGCCGACGCCCCGTCATGAACCCGCCATGAACCCGTCCTGAACTCCCCCACGGACCCCCACGGAGGAACACATGCAGATGAACCGGCTCGTAGCGGTGGCGACCGCGTTCCTCGCCGCCGCCCTGGCCGCCGGGTGCTCGGGCACCCCCCAGGAGGCGGCCGCCCCGGACACGCGGAGTTCGGCCCCCGCCGGGCCGGTGAAGCTCACCTACTGGACCTGGGTCCCCAACATGGACAAGATCGTGACGGTCTGGAACCAGGCCAACCCCGACATCCAGGTCACCGTCAGCAAGCAGGCCGGCGGCGACGACGCGGCCGCCAAGTTCCTCACCGCCGCCAAGGCGGGAAACCCTCCCGACCTCGTCCAGGCCGAGTACCAGATGCTGCCCTCCTTCGTCGCCGCCGACGCGGTGGCCGATCTCTCCGGCGAGGCCGGCGCGGCGAAGGGCGAGTTCGGCGAGGGCGTCTGGGGCCTGGTCACGCTCGGCACCGACGCCGTCTACGCGCTCCCCCAGGACAGCGGCCCGATGATGCTCTACTACCGCCAGGACCTGTTCGACAAGTACGGCATCGAGGTGCCGAAGACCTGGGACGAGTACGCCGAGGCCGCCCGCACCGTGCGGAAGAAGGACCCCAAGGTCTTCCTGGGGACCTTCTCCAGCAAGGACCCCGGCTCCTTCGTCGGCCTCGCCCAGCAGGCGGGCGCCCAGTGGTGGTCGATCAGCGGCGAGTCCTGGAAGGTCGCCGTCGACGACGAGGCCACCAGGAAGGTCGCCGACTACTGGGGCGGTCTCGTCTCCGAGGGCGCCATCGACGACCAGCCGTACTTCACCCCCGAGTGGAACAAGGCGCTGAACGACGGCAGGCTGCTCACCTGGCCCTCGGCGGTCTGGGCCCCCGGCGTGCTGTCCGGCAACGCCCCCAAGGCGAAGGGCAAGTGGGCGATCGCCCCGCTGCCGCAGTGGAACGCCGGCGAGAACGCGAGCGGCTTCTGGGGCGGCTCCTCCACCGCGGTCTCCGCCAAGTCCCCCCACCTCGCCGCCGCCGCGAAGTTCGCGACCTGGCTCAACACCGACCCCGAGGCGCTCGGCCTGCTCGTCACCGAGGGCGCCCTCTACCCGGCGGCCACCAAGGGCGCCACCATGCTCGGCGAGGCCCCCGAATACTTCGCCAACCAGCCCGACTTCTGGCAGCGGACCGCCACGATCGCGAGCGGCGCCCGCGGCTTCACCTTCGGCCCGAACGTCAACGTGACCTACAACGCCTTCAAGGACGCCTTCGACAAGGCCCTGCAGGACAGGTCGGCGTTCTCCGACGCCCTCGTGAAGATGCAGGACGCGACGGTCGCGGACATGCAGAAGTCCGGATTCCAGCTCGCCCAATGAAACGACGCCCCGGCGGCGTTCGCACCGCGAGCGCCGTCCCCTACCTCCTCCTCGCACCGGCCATGGCGCTGTTCACGCTCTTCATGGCCCTCCCCATCGCCTACACGGCCTACCTCAGCCTGCGGCGCACGAAGGTCTCGGGACTGGGCCTGGGCAAGGGTTCCCGCCGCGAGGTCTTCGCCGGCCTCGACAACTACGCGGCGACGCTCGCCGACGGCGAACTGTGGGCCGGCTGGCTGCGCGTCCTGGGCTACGGCCTGCTGGTGCTCGTCGTCATGCTCGGGCTCGCCCTGCTGTTCGCGCTGCTGCTGGACTCCGCGCACGTGCGGCTCGCCCGCTTCTCCAGGATCTCCCTCTTCCTGCCGTACGCGGTGCCGGGCGTGGCCGCGACCCTGCTGTGGGGCTTCCTCTACCTGCCCAGCCTCAGCCCGATCCGCCAGGTGCTCGACATCGACCTGCTCGGCGCGGGCACGGTGGTGCTGTCCATGGCGAACGTGGCGGTCTGGGGCGGCGTCGGCTTCAACACCCTGGTCCTCTACACCGCGCTGCGCGCCGTGCCCAGGACCTACTACGAGGCCGCCAGGATCGACGGGGCGAGCGAGATCCAGACGGCGCTGCGGGTCAAGGTCCCGATCCTGCTGCCGGCGATCATCCTGACCACGGTCTTCTCCATCATCGCCACGATCCAGGTGTTCACCGAGCCGACCACCCTGCGGCCGCTCACCAACACGATCAGCTCGACCTGGAGCCCGCTCATGAAGGTCTACCGCGACGCCTTCGTCACCGGCGACCTCTACTCGGCCGCCGCCACCTCGATCGTCATCGCGGCGATCTCCCTCGTCCTGTCGTTCGGTTTCCTGCGCGTCGTCCGCGACCGCGCCTTCGGGGAGGGCTGATGGCCACCACACCCCTCACCGGGGCGGGCCGCCGACGCCGGGGACGCGGCCCGGCCGGGATCGCGCCGACCGCGATCCTGCTGCTGGGCGCGCTCTACTGCCTGCTGCCGGTCAGCTGGGTGCTGGTGGCGGCCGGCAAGTCGAAGGCGGAGCTGTTCTCCACCTCGACCTTCGCCCCCGGCACCGGCCTGCTGTCCAACCTCGCCGACCTCGCCGCCTACCGCGACGGCGTGTTCTGGCTGTGGATGCTCAACACGCTGCTGTACGCGGGCGGCGGCGCCCTGCTCTCCACGGCCGTCTCCGCCGTCTCCGGCTACACCCTGGCCAAATATCGCTTCCCCGGCCGCAACCTGATCTTCAACCTGCTGCTCGGCGGCGTCCTGGTGCCCGCCGTGGTGCTCGCCATCCCGCAGTATCTGCTCTTCTCCCGGATCGGGCTCGCCGACACCTACTGGTCGGTCCTGCTCCCGCAGATCCTGAGCCCGTACGGCATCTATCTCGCCCGCGTCTACGCCACCGCCGCCGTCCCCGACGCGCTGCTGGAGGCCGGGCGCATCGACGGCGCCGGGCACCGGCTGCTGCTGGGCCGGATAGCCCTGCCCCTCATGCTGCCCGGCATGGTGACCATCTTCCTGTTCCAGTTCGTCGCGATCTGGAACAACTTCCTGCTGCCGTTCATCATGCTGGGCGACGACCAGAGGTTCCCGCTCACCGTCGGGCTCTACACCCTGCTCGCCGCGGGGGCCAACCAGCCCTCGCTCTACAACCTGATCCTCACCGGCACACTGCTCTCGATCATCCCGTTGATCGCGCTCTTCCTCACGATGCAGCGCTACTGGAGGACCGACCTGGCCGGCGGGGCCGTGAAAAGCTGAGGCCCGGCCGATCGGCCGCCGGGCGAGGGGAAAATGGGGAGCATGGCGAAGCGTCCGACCATTCACGACGTCGCGGCGGTGGCGGGGGTGTCCCGGGGAACGGTGTCCCGGGTCCTCAACGACGACCGGTACGTCAGCCCCGCCGCGCACGCCGCCGTCAAGCGGGCCATCGCCGAGACGGGCTACGTGCTCAACCGGGCCGCCCGCAGCCTGGTCACCCAGCGGACCGGCTCGGTGGTGATGGTCCTGTCGGAGCCGCAGGAGAGACTGTTCGAGGATCCCACCTTCAGCGTGCTGCTGCGCACCGCCACCCGGCGGCTCGCCGAGCGGGACGTGTCGCTCGTGATGATGATCGCCGGGAACGACGGCGACCGCGACCGGGTGATCCGCTACCTGCGCGGCGGCCACGCCGACGGGGTCTTCCTGGTCTCCACCCACGCCGGCGACAAGCTGGTGGACGCGCTGCTGGACATTCCGGTGGCCGCCGTCGCCCAGGGGGCGGTCATCGGCAGGGAGAACGTGATCCCGTACGCCGCCGCCGACGACCGCGAGGGCGCCCGGCAGATGACGCGCTACCTGGTGGAGCGCGGCCACCGGCGGATCGCCACCATCACCGGCCCGCTCGACACCCCCGGCGGCGCGCTGCGGCTGGAGGGCTTCGCCGACATCCTCGGCAGGAAGGCCGGCAGGAGGCTCATCGAGCACGGCGACTACACCCAGCTGGGCGGGGAGAGCGCGATGGCCAGACTGTTGGAGCGCTCCCCCGACATCGACGCGGTGTTCGTCGCCTCCGACCTGATGGCCGCGGGCGCGCTCTCGGCCCTGCGCGCCGCGGGGCGGAGGGTGCCCGAGGACGTCGCGGTGGGCGGCTTCGACGACTCGGCGGTGGCGCTCACCACCCACCCGCCGCTCACCACCGTCCGCCAGCCCCTGGAACGGGTCGCGGAGGAGACCGTCCGCCTGCTGCTCGCCCTCATCGACGGCGCCGAACACCTGGAGCCGGTCATACTGCCCACGACCCTCGTCGTGCGCGAGTCCGCCTGACCCGCTGATCACCGTACGCGGGGCGGCGGCCGGACCGACCGGCCATCGGTCACCGTACGCGGGGCGGCCGGACCGACCGGCCATCCGATGGTCACCGCACGCGAATCCATCGGACCGGTCCGTCACCGTACGCGGGGCCGCCCGACCTTTTCCTCCGGCCGACCTGATCGTCAGGTCGGCCGGAAGAGCGGCGGAATCAAACAGGATCGAGCGGGATCGACGGCCGGGTCAGCGACCGGGCGAGGACCCGTTCACGGTGAGAACCTGCTCCTCGGTCTCGATCGCGGGGAAGGTGCCGGTGTCGATGATCCCGTGCTCGTGGAAGGCGGCCTCCAGCAGCGCGTGAGCCTTGGGCTCCAGCTTCCAGAGGGCACGGTACTCACGGGCGGTGGCCAGGGAGACCCCCGTCTCGTGGGCGATGTCGGCCGCGCGGGGCACGAACTTCCGCTCGATCTGCTTGTCCCAGTATTCCCGCGCGGCGCGCATCAGGGCCGCGCGCTGCGCCGTGTCGACGACCGGCGGCGGACCGTCCAGCACCTGGACCTCGTCGTCGTCATCCTCGTCCCCGAACCGCGACGAGGAGGGACCCGCGGCCACCGCGGGACGCGCCGGCTCCGGCTCCCACGGCACCGGCGGCGTCAGGTCGATCAGCGCGGAGGTGTTGTAGAGGGCGCCGATCTGGGAGAGCAGGGCCTCCTGGCGCACCGAGTCGACGGCCAGGCCGGTGTGCTCCACCGCCCGGTCCATGGCACGGTCCAGCTTGGTGAGGGCCGAGCGCATCTTCCGGTCGGACGCCCCGGACTCGCGGAGCGCGCGGGCGCGCTTGGCCGCCAGCGCGACCCTGGTCAGCCTGCGGTGGGCGTCGACCTCACTCGCCGTACGGTCGCTGACCTCGGCCAGCCCGATGCGGACGAGTGCCCGCTCGGGGGTGAGCCGCCAGTTGATGCGCGAGCGCCCGCTGATCCGGTGGCGTTCGATCGCCATGCCGCGCTCCCACAGCCACGCCGCCACCAGGGGAGCGGCGAGCCGGAAGATGGCCTCGGCCGTGCTGCGGGCGTCCATGCTGGACAGCACGGCGGTCAGGCCGGTGAGCGCCCACACGGCGATGCCGTCGATGCCCGCTGAGAAGTTCTCCCGCATGTTGCGGCGGGCACGGACCGCGCTGGTGATGACCGCGACCTCGATGAAGGCGAAGAGCAGCAGCCTCAGCGGGCCGTCGAAGCCGAGCACGTCACCGGAGAAGCGCCACATGCCCTGGGCGGAGACGCCCGTCGCGATGCTGGCGGCGACGATGGTGAGGATGTCCTCCACCGGACGGGGCGCGACATGGGAGTGGAAGAAGCGGACCGCTATCCGCTGGACGGCGCGAAGCGCGAAGTAGGCCACGACCAGCAGGACGAGGGCGAACACGCCGATGATGACCGTCAGGATCGGTTGGTCCGATGCGAAGGCGGTGATTTGATCGATGGGGGGCATCAGTCACTGTCCGTCAGTCTCGAATGTCCGACAGGATATTCAGCGATCATTCCAGAATGTTCGGTGGCTTGTTCGCGAAACGGGCGCTCACGAGCGTGACAGAAGTGAACACAGTTGCGCCGACAGCCAGTAAAGACAGCGGCTCCCGTCCGATCGGCCGCCCCTTCATGGTCGGCCGGGCGATCGAGCAACGGCCTCGTAGCCTCCCGCCTGCCGATATTCGCCCGGCCGGGCGGTCGCATACCGGCCCCGCACGGGGGTGAGTTCGCATGATCACCGAAGACCGAGTCCGTACCCCGGGGGTCGTTGGTCAGACGTCCGACCGGCGTCGTAGCGTCGAGGCATGGACGCCAGCGACAAAACGGTCACCTCTCACGCTCCTGGGCCGTCGCCCACCGGCGGCCACCCGCCCGAGACGCCGCAGGCGGCGGGGACCGGTCGCGAACGCGGGTCGCTCGACACCGACCGTGACCACCTCCCCGAACTGCTTGAGGCCACCCGCGCCTACGCCGCGCGCCTCCTCGCCGGACTCGGCGACCGGGCGGCGGCGCGGACGCCGGCCAGGCCCGCGCCCGCGTCACTTCCCGAGGCGGGGATCGGCCTGCGGGGGGCGTTGGAGGAGTTCGCGCGGCGGTGGGAGCCCGGCTTCGCGGCCGGTGCGGGCCCCCGCTACCTGGGTTTCGTCACGGGCGGCGTGACGCCCGCCGCGCTCGCGGGCGACTGGCTGACCGGCACCCTCGACCAGAATCCCACCTCGGGCCTGGACTCGCTCGCCCCTGACCTCGAACGGGAGACGGTCGGGTGGCTGCGTGACCTCTTCGGCCTGCCCCCCGAGCACGAGGGGGCGTTCGTCAGCGGCGCGACCCTGTCCAACTTCACCGGCCTCGCGATCGCGAGGGAGTGGCTGGGCGAGCGACGCGGCGTCTCGGTGGCCGAGGAGGGCGTCGCGGTGCTCGGGCCGGTGACCGTGCTGTCGGGAAGCCCGCACTCCAGCACCGTCAAGTCGCTGTCCATGCTCGGCCTGGGACGGTCGGCGCTCCGGCGGGTCGGCCTGCTGCCCGGCCGGGAGGCGGTGGACGTGGCCCGGCTCGCCGAGGAACTCGACCGGCTGGACGGCGCTCCGGCGATCGTCGTCGCCAACTCCGGCACGGTGAACACCGTCGACTTCGACGACCTGCGCGCCATCGCGGCCCTGCGCGAGCACCACCCGTTCTGGCTGCACGTGGACGCCGCGTTCGGGGCCTTCGCCGCGCTCTCGCCCGAGCACGCCCACCTCGTCGCGGGCCTCGGCGAGGCCGACTCCGTCTGCGTGGACCTGCACAAGTGGCTGAACGTGCCCTACGACAGCGCAGTCCAGTTCACCCGCCGCCGCGACCTGCAGCTACGTGTCTTCCAGAACTCCGCCGCCTATCTCACCCCGGTGGGCGACGTCCCCGATCTCGTACACCTCACGCCGGAGAACTCCCGGCGCCTGCGTGCGCTGGCCGCCTGGTTCACCCTCGCCGCGTACGGGCGCGAGGGGCACGCGGAGATCGTCCGGCACGACATCGCCCTCGCCGCCGCACTCGGCGAGCGGATCGCCGCGATGCCCGCCTACCGGCTGCTCGCCCCCGTACGGCTCAACGTGGTCTGCTTCACCCTCGCCTCCTCTCCCACCACGGCGGGGATCGCCGAGGTGGCCGAGGCGATCACCGACTCCGGCGAGGCGTTCCTCACGCCGACCATCCACGAGGGGGTGCCCGCGCTACGCGCCGCGTTCAGCAACTGGCGCACCGCCGAATCCGACGTCGACCGAATCGCGAAGCTCCTCCAGGAGGTCGTGAACCGAGCGTGAGCTCGACCGGCCTCGGGGCAGTGATCGAACGGTTCTGATTAGTCCAGTCCGCGGAGCGTCCGCCTTCTGCCGTGATCCCGTTCTCGTACTCCATCGGAAGTGGGATCACGGCGAAAAGGCGCCCATCCGGCGCTTTCTCTATCGGAGCAGCCCGAGGACCGTGTGGAGGGCCTCGTCGACCTCTTCGATCTCGGCGGGGTCCAGGCGACCGGCGAAGTCGCCCAGACGGTGCAGGGTGACAGCCATGGTCTGCTCGACCATGACCCGGCTCTGCTTGCCGAGCAGTTCGACTTCGGGACGGAAGGGGGCGGGGGGTGCACTGGCCGAGGTCGGTGCGATGAGGACGGTGGAGAGGTGGGAGAGGAAATCCGACTGGAGGATCACGGCGAAGCGCTCGCCTCGCTGTTCATGGGCCATCGCGTCACGAGGAGCGCGCAGCCGGTACACGTCACCACGCACGCAGGTGCTCCGTGTCCTTCATGATCGCTTCGGCTTCGGCCCTGTCGGCGGGATCTTTGGCCAGCCTCTCGGCCGCGATCCGGGCCTCCTCCATCCGATGGAGTCGTTGGGCGACGACAAGAGCTTCACGAACCGCTTCGGTCACGGAACGGCCATCAGCGGTCAGCTCGCTCAAAGCCTTCTCCGCTCTGGCATCAAGGTCGACAGTCAGCATGGCCATATCTTCACTGTACGATGCGGCGTCTCGCAGGTCTTCGACCGAATTCCGTGAGTGTCCGAATACTCAGAGTGGTCGAATATATGCCGAAGGGGCCCAACGGTTGCCGCTCTCGCGAAGGGGGAGCACCATTTTCGGTGGTGTGCGACGAAGCGCGTGACGAGGGGGCGGCGGCGCGTTTCGCGACGTTACGCCGGGGTGCCTGACTCGGTACGGTCCGACGTTCCTACATCTGCGCGTTCTCCCCCAGCGCGGTCGAGGTGCTGGAGAACCTGGACCGCCTCGGCCACTGAGCCCGTACCGGAGTGGAGCAGTTGATGAGGGCGTGGCGTGCGATCAACACGAACATGATCTGGCTCCGCCTGCCGAGCGGTGAGAGGCGTCCGGACGGCAGGTTCCCGGTCATGCCATCTCACCGCGCTCTCGCAGGATCGAGACGCCGTCGCCGTCGAGTTCGTCGCAATACGTCATGCGCCCGGTCATCGCCATCGTGAGTGCCAGGGTGGTGCCGGAGACGAGCGGACCGGAGCCGGTCGCGAAGGGGCCGTCGTCGGCGACGAGCCGCAGGCCGGCGATCCGCCCTTTGGCGACGACGACGAAGTCGCTGCCCTGGTAGTACTCGGCCAGCCGGGTGATGGTCCCGATCGGGTAGTCACGGCGAATACCCAGTGGCCGCCGGATGTCCTCGGCGTGCAGGATCGTCTCGCCCAGCATCGCCACGACCGGGACGGGCGGCTTGGTCGTGCTCGCGACGACACGACGGAACCTGTCGTGCGTCTCAGCCGCGGTCGCGCCCAACTGTTCGGCGAGCCGCATGGCGTTCTGCCTGTTGAAGTCGAACCGGCAGCGGATCACGCCCGCCATCCACCTCACCGGAGTGAGGGTCGCCGCCGAGGTGAGGTGCGCCAGCACCTCGCGCACGGTCAGTCCGGAGCACAACGACGGTGTCGCCCACTGCTCGTCGGTGAGATCCGCCAGGTCGGCCGCGAGGGCCGCCCGCTCGGCGTGGACCAGTGGCCAGATGCCGGAGGCGCGGCGAAGACGGCGAAGACGGCGAAGACGCAGCCTCGGTTCCGGAGCGGTCATGTCGGACGATGTTCTGTCGTGGGTCATGGCAGTCCTCGTGACGGTCGGTAAGAACGGTTACACGTAGGACTTTCACCACGGGGCGGAATCGTCGCCGGTGAGCGGTTTTTCGATGGGCGATCTCGCGCGGGAACGGCCGAACGCAATGGTACGCGGCCTCCGGTCTGGTCCGGCAGAGCTCTCAGCAGCGTACTCGCCGTCTGCGCCACGCCGGCTTGGGCGGGAGCGGGAGGCCGGAGACCTCGGCTTCATGTGATGGGTCTCCGGCCGTCGAGGGTCTGTTTCCCGCTACTCGGCACCAGGGGTGGATCTTGTGTGTGCCTGTGTCGAGATCACGCGCGTGCCGATCGTCAGGCTCCGGGGCATGGATTGTTTCGGGTGTTCTCACCGAGGTTGTCCAGACGTTCGCCCCACTTCTTGCGGCCTTCCGGGGTCTTCAGGCTGTTGATCTCGTCCCGGACCTTCTTGCCCGCGTAGGCACCCCCGAGCGCTCCGGCCGCCGGTTGCCCGGCGGCGGTGCCGAGGAGCGTGACCTTCACCGCGACCGTTGAACCTGCGACCGTGGCCACGGCGTCGATGGCGTCGTGAGCAAAGGAGTTCTTCTTTTTCTTTCCCATATCACCCCTTCTTCCCGCCCTCTGCGGGGCGGTTGAACATATCTGAAAGGTAAGACATGGAATGATTTATGACGACGGCAGGTAATATGATTGTAGCTTACCGGTCAGAGCGCTGGATATTGACATACATCGTGTAATTTTCTGACAAGTCGTGATCTCGATGAATTATCTGCGGAGTCGCGCCTGAAATAGGTGAGGGCGGGCGTCACGGATACGATCATCGACATTTTCCGGTCCATCGTGCTTCTCCCTTCGTGCTCGACCATCCAGCCGTCGATGCGATAACCAAACCCGACAATTCACCGAAACCGTCGGACTCCTCTCGCACATGAGGACGGAAATACCGAGGCGAGTCAATCGCTCAAGTGCCGCTGAAGGCGAGTGTGCTGCGCCAGGGTCGCGTCGATGACCTGAGTGCCATCGGGCGGAGTGTCGGCGGTGTCCCACCAGCGGATGGCGCTGATCTCCCCATTGGGGGTGAAGGCGTCGTGGAGAGTGGGGACGTGGGCGGTGTAGATCGCGGCGTACTCGTCGCGTGGTGGGCCGACGAGCCGGAAACGTGCGTACCCGGCGAAGGTGAGGGTGGGCAGCCGCAGACCGCTCTCCTCATGGAGTTCCCGTACGGCGGCCTGGAGAGGTGTCTCGCCGGGATCGATCCTGCCGCCGGGTAGTTCCCACTCCCCGCGGAAGCGGTCGAAGACCAGTAGCAGGTGCCGGCCGCACCAGACCGCGACCAAGGCCGCGGGCATCGGCGCGTCGTCCGGCGCGCCGGCGACGCGTGCGGCCGGCAGGAACGCCGTCAGCGCGTTCCCTTTCGTGTCCTGGGCCAAGGCTCGATCCATGCATCCATGATGAGCACCCACGGGCAAGACCTCACCGCCCGACACCTCGACCGCCTGCGAGGAGGCCCGGCCGTGGCATCCACGGCGGCGGCCTGACTCTGGAATGTGCGGCTTTCCCCCTACAGGACACAACCGAATCCCGTGCTGCCGCACAGGCCGAATACCGCCCACCCAAGCCCGGCCGGCGGAACCGGCCGACCGACGCTCCCCGGCACGACCGGGTTTCCGGCAGGGGTGAAATCCCTACTTGGAGTCGAGGCTGCCCAGGGCGTTCTCCACCGGTGCCGGCCAGGTGGAGTCCTTGAGTCCGAGGGCGTCGCGCAGGTAGGCCCACGTGAGCCGCTGGATCAGGGCGACCCGCTCGGGGCTCTCGTCCGTCGTCTCCCTGACTTCGTAACCGGCGACACCGCCGAGCGAGTGCTCCGCCCCGGCCAGGGTGAGCAGGCTCTTGCTACCCGGGCTCAAGTGGTAGGCGTCGGTGAACCAGTCCGGACCCCGGACCGACAGCGGGGAGTCGTCCCGGTCGCCCGCGACGACGAGGGCCGGGGTGGTCATGTCCGCGAAGCCCGGGCTCATGAAGGGGAAGTGCTCGGCCGCGAACGGGGAAAGGTCGGCTCCGCCCGTGCCCGTCACGGCCAGCAGTACGCCCGCCTTGATCCGCGGGTCGGACATGTCCTCTCCGGGGACGCCGTCGGCGTCGAGGACTCGCGCTCCCAGCAGCGTGCTCGCCGTCTGGGCGCCCCAGGAGTGCCCGGCCACGGCGACGCGCGTGCCGTCGAGGCGTCCGGCGAGGCCGGGGACGGACGACTCCAGGAGGTCGAGCCGGTCGATGACGAGCTTCAGGTCGTCGACCCGGAGCCTCCAGATCAGCGGTGTGCGCGGGTCGTCGGGCGGGAGGTTCAGCGTCCGCGAGTCGAGGTGGGTGGGCTGGACGACGACGAAGCCGTGGGAGGCCCAGAAGCCGGTCAACGGGTCATAGCCGGTCGCCGACTGGCCGAAACCGTGGGAGAAGACGATGACGGGCAGCTCGTGGCCGGTCGTGGGGGCGGAGATCCGTACCCGCAGATCCTCTCCGCGATCCGGGGCCGGCAGCGTGACGGGGTGCACCGAGACGACCGGCGTGGGCTTTGGCAGTGCGTGCATGATTGTTCCTTCGCGACGTGGCGATGTGATGATGACCGTGACGTGTCAGCGGCTGTGGTTCGGCGATGGCCGTGAGTTGGCATGGGCCTGCCGGGCTGACATCCTGACAATGCGGAACTCGGTTCCGCTTCGAATATACGGAACACGGTTCCGCTTCGCAAGGGGGGCAACAATGACCGGTACGAGTGGCGAATCGTCGCCCCCACGCAAACGGGCCGATGCCCGGCGCAACGAGAAGACCCTGTTGGAAGCCGCCGCCGCGATGTTCGTCTCCTCCGGCGTCGACGTGCCCGTGCGGGACATCGCCGCCAAGGCCGGCGTCGGCGTCGGCACGATCTACCGCCACTTCCCGACGCGGGCCGACCTCATCGTCGCGGTCTACCGCCACCAGGTGGAGGCGTGCGCCGAGGCCGGTCCCGTACTGCTGGCGAAGAGCACCACACCGCACGCCGCGCTCGCGAGCTGGATCAACCTCTTCGTCGACTTCCTGATCACCAAGCACGGCCTGGCCGAGGCGTTGCGGTCCAACGACGCCGCCTTCCAGACGCTGCACGCCTACTTCCTCGACCGCCTCGTCCCCGTCTGCGCCGACCTGCTCGACGCCGCCACCACGGCGGGCGAGATCGTCCCCGACATGGACGCCCTCGTCCTGATGCACGGCATCGGCAATCTCTGCATCGGCGCCGACAACCCCCGCTACGACGCGCGCCTCATGGTCGGGCTCGTCATCGCGGGACTACGGCTCCGTTAAGCCGGTTTTCCGCGGGGATCCACAATGGACGATCTCCCCTCTCTCGATGGGAACGTCGCCCTCTTCCCTTTCGAACCACCACACTCGCAAGGACCCGGCTTGGCAGATCTGGCCGTCACGCTCCCGCCGGTGTGCTTCTACCGTGCTGCCATGGACGCTCCAGACCTGCTCATCCACAACGCCACCCTGCGCGGCCGTCCCGGCAGGTGGTCGCTGGCCGCCACGGGCGGGCTCATCAGCCACGTCGCCGAGGATGATCCCGACCTGCCCCCGGCGACCGGCGTGACCCTCGACGCGGACGGCGCCCTGGTCACCGAGCCGTTCGTGGACGCGCACCTGCACCTGTGCAAGGCCCACACCCTCGACCGCGCCGGGTCCGCCGCACTCTCGGAGTACACCGCGGGCGCGATGGGGGCCGCGATGGGCGCCATCGAGACGGCCGCCGCCGTCAAGACCGGCCAGACCACGCGATCCGTCCTCGAACGCGCGAGGCCGGTGCTCCTGGAGTCCGTACGACACGGCGTCCGGGCGGTGCAGGCCTTCTCCGACATCGACCCGAAGGCGGGACTCACCGGCTTGGAGGCGCTGCTGGCACTGCGCGAGGAGTTTCGCGGCGTGGTCGACGTGCGGGTGGTGGCGTTCCCGCAGGACGGCCTGCTCCGCGAACCCGGAACCGAGGAACTCGTCGTCGAGGCCGTACGGCTCGGCGCCGACGTGGTGGGCGGCATCCCCTGGATCGAGTGGACCGACACCGACGCCGCCGAGCACGTGCGGCGCATGGTCGGCCTCGCCCAGCGGCACGGCCTGCGCGTCGCCATGCTCGTCGACGACGCGGGGGACCCGGGACTGCGCACGACCGAGATGCTGGCGCGGGAACTGCTGGCGCGGGACATGGTCGGACGCGGCAGCGCCCAGCACGCCAGGGCGATGGCGCTCTACCCCGAGCCGTACCTGCGCCGCCTGGCCGGGTTGTGCCGCGCCGCGGGGCTCGGATTCGTGAGCGATCCGCACACCGGGCCGCTCCACCTGCCGGTCTTCCAGCTCGCCGACGCCGGCGTCCCGGTCGCCCTCGGCCAGGACGACATCGAGGACGCCTACTACCCGTTCGGGCGGCACAACCTCCTGGAGGTGGCCTTCCTCGCCGCCCACCTGCTCGACGCGCGCACCGACGAAGCCCTGGAGCGGTTGTACGACATGGTGACCGTCGACGCCGCGCGGGTCGTCGGCCTGCCCGTCCACCGTCTGGAGGCCGGTGCCCCCGCCGATCTCGTCGTCCTCGAAGGACGAACCCTCCGCGAGGCCCTCACCGGGCACGCGCCACCCCGCCACGTCGTCGTCGCGGGCCGGGTCGTCGCCTCCTCCACCCTGCACACCTCTTTCGGATCCGGCGTTCCCCGCTGACAGCGTTCCTTCGTATCCGGCGTTTCCTCGGACCTGGCGTTCCCCACGACGGACGCTCCTTCGAACCCTGCCTGCCCCGGACGCTCTTTCGGACTCGGCATTTCCCCTGGTGGATGCCCTCTCGAAGCCGACGGTCTTCGATGACGGATACGGGAAACCGGTGCCCGAGCGCCATGGCGGCCCCGGCCGACGGGGGGGTTCTCCCACGAAAACAGGAGCTCGGACGAGGACGATCTACCGAACCCTGGCGGTTCCGCCGCGAATGACACCCTGCCGGGACGCGAGCCTTCCGCCGAGACCGATAGCCGAGCGTCACCGATCCCCCCGCCTCCGTTTCTTTCCGCTACCGCCAGGTAATCCGACCGCCCCAAGCCTTTGGGATCCGCTAGCAGACTCCCGCATCCCCAACCACTTACCGTGAAGACAGGTTACGCATCGTGTCGGCGTCGCCCTCGACGCGGCGTGGCGCTTCGCCGGCCCGGGCACCACCCCGGGCTCGACCGATTCGACATCGATTCGATGTGGAGTGATCTGCCATGACCATGATCAGGAATGCCCTGGCGGCCGGAGCCATGACGGCCTCCGCCCTCGTCGTCCCCGTGGCGATGCCGACCCCGTCCGCCGTCGCGGACACCGTGGCCGTGACCACCCCGACCACCGCCACCTCCGCCCTGAAGCCCTGCCGCGAGCACAAGAACCCCGAAAGGTGCCGCGCCCGGCGCGAGCACCGGTACGAGTACGGACGGAACTACCGGCACAAGCACCGACATGAGAACAGACGCGGGCACATGCAGGACTACGGGCGTGAGCACGGAGGAAGCGAACGCGGACGCGAGCGTGTCGGCATCGGCGAGGGCGTCGGTATCGGCGGCGGTATCAGCGACAGCATCGGCGGTAGCGGCACCGGCCGTGGGATCAACAACTGACAGACGACCTACGGACGCCTGACGACGGCCGACCGGCCCGGCAGCGACCGAACGACGGAGCCGGCCACCGGCGGTCAGGAGACCAAAGAAGCGTCACCGTGACCACGAGCCGCACGCTCACCTTCCCGTGAGCCAACCTCCTGTCGGCCCCGCGTTCCGCATGTGCCACCCCCGAACCAGCACGATTCCCCAGCCAACCTGATCGAATATGGCATTTGACCAGCAACGATGCGGCACATGCGGAAAATGGGGCCAACCGGGGCTAGTGTGCGGCCTCGTGGGCGTCGACGAGCTTCTTGGGAGCCGTCAGGCACCACGCCTCGGTGACCAGCTCGAACAGCTCGTCCGCGTCGATCTTCGCGAGGTGGACCACGACCCAGCCGAACTGGCCCGCGGTGAACTGGATCTCGAACACCTCCGGCCGCTCCGCCACCAGCGCGAGCTGCTCGGCGATCGTCGACTTGAGCCCCACGGTCTCCGTCTTCTCCCACAGGTAGCCGAAGCCCTTGCCCCGCACCTTCAGCGAGACCCACTCACCGCCGTCGCCCTGCTCGGTCTCCGGCAGCCGCTTCACCATCTCCAGGAATTCATCCACGCTCACACCCATGGCCCACGGTCTACCAGAGCACACCGACATTTCTCCCCTGCCGTCCCCGGCGGCCGTCAGCCCGTGACACTCGGTTCGCCGTTCTCGATGTGTCCCATCAGGCGTCGGGCGAAGCCGGTGTCCCCGGCGACGGTGATCCACAGGTCGTACCACCCGGTCGCGGCCCGCCAGGGCATCCGCGCGGCGCCCTGGGACACGACCCGCAGCGTCCGCGCCGTCCCCCCGTAGGCGAGGGGCAGGATCGTCACGTCGGCGGGTCTGTTACCGGTGTTGACGACGGTGATCTCGATCGTCCGGGTGGCCGCGTCGATCACGCTGGACATCTCCACCCTGTCGTCGGTCCCACCCCGAAACTCCCTGCGGAAACCGTTCGGGCCGGTGAGAACGAGGGCGTACGTGGGACAGGGGAAGTAGACCACCTCGCGGACCTGGCCCAGCACGTCGAAGTGCATGGGCCGGACGAGCTCCCCCATGTAGCCGTACAGCGCCAGGTGCGCGCTCTCCGTACCGGTGTTGCTCATCGTGATCTCGACGGCGCGACCGCCGGTGCGTGCCGAGGCGTCGGGCCGGTACGGCAGCGCGCGGGCGGGCCTGACGCCCGGTTCCGCGCACGGCATGCGCTGCTCGGCGGGGGCGTCGGGATACCAGCGGCCGGCCGCGACACCCTGGACGACCTGAGCGTCCCGACCGGTCGAGATGTCCTGGACGACCTGAGCGTCCCGGTCGGCCGAGATATCCTGATCGGTCAGAGCACCCTGGGCGGACGCGGCACCCTCCGGGACATTGATTTCCGGCGTCATGGGCGTGGGCCATGCCTCCGGACGGGCGAAGTCGAAGGCGGAGGTGAGGTCTCCGGCGACGGTTCGCCGCCAGGCACCGATATCGGGGGCCTCGATGCCGAGCCAGGTCTCCAGGAACCGGACCGTCGAGCTGTGGTCGAACGTCTGCGAACAGACATGGCCGCCCACGCTCCACGGCGATACGACGATCATCGGGACGCGCATGCCCAGCCCGATGGGCCGCCCTCCGACGAACTCCCCCGGGGTTCCATCCGGCGGGACGGGCGGGGGAACGTGGTCGAAGAAACCGTCGTTCTCGTCATAGGTGACGAAGACCGCGGTACTCGCCCACACCTCCGGGCTCGATGCCAGCGCGTCGAGAATCCGGTAGACGACCTTCCCGCTCTCCACCGCCGAGGAGCCCTCGGGGTGTTCGGAGTCGGCGAGCGAGGTCACGACGTACGAGACCGCCGGAAGGCGTCCCGCCGCCACGTCGGCGGCGAACCAGTCCCCCAGCCCGCCCGTCCGGGTGCGCCGCAACGCCCGGTCGTAGAGCGCCCGGTCGGCCGGATCCAGGCGTGCCACCTTCTCCTCAAGCTCGGCGAGCATCCGCGCGGGATCCTCGGACGCGCGCACCTTCTCGTAGAACGAGTGCATGCTGCTCTGCCCGAGTTTCGCCATGACCGCCTTGAACGTGGCGAAGAACTCAAAGTTGTTGCACTGGTAGTTGTCCCACTCCTGGTAAACCTGCCAGGAGTGCCCGGCTTCGGTCAGCAGTTCGGGCACCGTGGTCCAGGTGTAGCCCGGGTGCCCGTCCTCCTCACAGGCGCCGTTGTCGACGGCCCGCTGCTCGGTGCCCGGCTCGTCACCCGTGTGGCCGGAGACGTGGTAGTTGCGGTTCGGCGTCGTGGAACTCAGCACCGAGCAGTGGTAGGCGTCGCAGATCGTGAACGCGTCCGCCAGCTCGTAGTGGAACGGAAGATCCCCGCGGTCGTAGTACGCCATGGTGGACGGCCCCTTGTTGGGCACCCAGGCGTCGTTCCAGCCCATCGCCCAGGCGTTCTGCGTACCGAGCCAGGTGTGGTCGTGGGTGTCGAGCAGCATCGGGTCGGCTCCCGCGCGCTCGGCCGCCTCCCGTAGGGAGAAGGGCAGGATCCCGTCCTGCTCGAAGATCGGGCGGAGCGCCCGGGTGGACACCGCGTTGCGGTCCCCGTAGCCGCGTACCCCGCGCATCCGGCCGAAGTAGTGGTCGAACGACCGGTTCTCCTGCATGACGAAGACGACGTGCTTGAGGTCGGAGAGCCCTCCGGGAGGGGCGGGCCGCGCCAGCAGGCGCACGAGAGAGGGGGGAAGTGCGGACGGTGCCGACATTGACGCATCCCTTTAACGGCATTTCAGGCAAGCCTCAACCTAACCCACCCTCGGGGTGCGACCGGTGCGGCGGCGGGAACGCGATGTGAACGGAGAGCGCGACCGTCGGAACGACAGCAGAAGATCAACGGTCCGGCTGCTGTAGCCGCTGGATCTGGAGACGCAACTCTCGCTCGCGGTTCAGGTGCCGCTGCTCACGACGTATCTCCGACTCCTCGGCGGCCTGCTCGTCCCAGCGCGTCCGAATCGCCCGGATATGGCGCAGAGTGACGCGAGACAGCCACATGACGCCGATCGCGATCGCCATGAGCATGGTCACGTGACCGGCGAGGAGCAGCACGAAACCGGCGAAGAAACACATCCAGTACGCGGCCTTGACGGCGATTTCTATCGCGTCGATGTGCTTTTCGAACAGCGTCATCCGTTACTCCGATGGTGTTTGATGGAGTAGTCGTTCCAGTCTGAGAGGAATGACCGAAATATCATTTCCGTCCGCGCGGGCGGCCTTGGGCCCATCGACGAAAGCGCGATGCCGACCGGGTACGGGACTTGCCGACTTAGACGATCAATACCTACTCTGGTATGCGAATTTTTCTTCATCACGGGGTCACGAAAAGGGCGGGGGTGGCGTGGCCGAGCGGATGGTGCCCAGTCCTCGATACGAACGGCTGAGACAACTGCTCATCGAGGCCGAAGACAGGGCTCACGAGGTGCGGCAGACATATCAGCGCGCCTCCTCGGCGATGCGGTCGGGACAGGTGTGGACGGGGCCGACGGCCACCACCTGGACCAACGAACTGGAAGAGCGGCGCCGATCCCTCGGGCGGCTCGCCCAGCGCGTGGTGGACGCGGTCGAGGAGGAACTGCGCCGCTCTCCCCCGCTGGTGACCGAGGCCGAGGCGGATGCCATGCGCCGGGAGATGGCCGGACGCATGTGACCGTCACGACCATGAGCCGGACGTACGTGACCGTCACGACCACGAGGGGGAACGTTCCATGGCACCTACCGCCGAGTTCTGCGGCATCGACCCCGACCAGATGGAGCAGCTCGCCACCTCCCTGCGCGGTGAGGCCGACCGGCTGACCACCTTCACCAGGGAGTTCGAGCAAAAACTCGGCCGGTACGGGATCAGCACCCCCGCACTGCGGGAGATCGCCGACATCGCCGACTGGGCCGGGAAACAGGTCTCCATGCTCCACGGCCGGATCGACCTGATCAAAACCCTGGGCGACGGCGCCCCGGAGCTGGGCGGCGCGGGTGGCGCGGCCTCGATGGCGCCGGGCGGCCAAGGGCTCATCCGGCTCCCCGACGAACTGAAGGACTTCGAGCTCGCCCAAGGGCTGGCCAGGATGTACGGCGAGGACATCCTCGTGAACTTCCACGGCGAGTCGCAGGCCAAGCTCATCCACGAGCACATCGACGACGTTGCCAAACTCGCAGAAAACCCCCAGGCCGCCGCCGCCTTCTTCGCCCTGCTCTCCCCCAAGGTGCGCGACGCACTGCCCAGCATCATCGCGGCCACCGGCAGCAAGACTTCCAAACAGGACTTGGCAGCCTTCAGCAAGGCCCTCGGCGCGGCCCTGAACGCCCCCGCCCTCGTCCCGGCGTTCGCCAAGGTCAGAAACGACCTGGTCAAACCGGTCGATGGCAATATCGTCGCGTGGAACCGGCTCGCGCTGCTCAAGGGCGCGAACGCCCCTTCGTCCATCCGGGGCGCGGCGGCCCGCGCACTGGTCCTGGACGAGTTCGCGAAGAGGCCCGCGCAGGAGTGGCGTGCCGGGTCTCTGGGAGGCAAAAAGTACGACCTGCCTGACGACCTGGTCGCGATGGGCTTGGAGGTTCTCGACGGAGACGGCGCAGCGGTGCGGGACGCCTTTTCCAAGATGGGCGGAGCCGACGTCAAGCTGACCCAGGCCGACAAGATGAAGCTGTTCCTCAACTACGCCAAGGGGACGGGCACCGGTGACGAGGTAGCCGACGCCTTCGGCCGGGCGATGGAGACGGGCACCGAGGCCAAGACCGAAAAGGCCGGTCAGCACAGCCCGGAGGCCGCCGCCTTCGCCTTCGACGCCATCCGTGCAGCGGCCTCCTTCGGCGCAGACCTTCCGAGACCGGCGATGGACTCCATGAGCGTAATAGCGAAGTCGTACGTTCACGAATTGGTGTCGGGCGGACGCTTCGACAAAGCCTCCGACCGTGATTCCAGCATGCAGACCCCCAAGCATTGGGAATCCCTCCCGGGGGTTACCCCTGCGTTCTACCTCAGTCCCGTCGATACCTATCAATTCACGAAAACCTTCATTAACGCTGAAAAGATGGCCGACGAGTTCAACTCAGCGGTGGCGAGATTCCGCCATGACACCTTGATGGCTGCGGCAGGCTTGGACGCACAGGGCAACACCGACCATTTTCGCGACATCTCACTGATGTTCGGTGACTTCGGCAGCGTCACATTCAAGGCGGCGAAAGACGCGCTCGGCGCGGAGGACGCCGTCACCAAATTAGCCACAGATATCGCCAAGAATACCTTCGGCCTCTTCCTCGCTGGAGTTACCGTCACGGGCCGAGCCGCCGAACTCGGATGGGAAATCGCCCAAGCATACGCCATCAGTTCCGCATCGGATAAATGGGCCGACATGTTCAAGAAACAGGTTGAAATAGTCACCGAGAGACGGGTCGACCTTGCCAAAAGCGTGAAGTACGAGATGGCATATCTTCTCCACAGCGGTGGCTACCCAGCGAGCGAACCTCCCAGAGAGCTCGTCAACGCGGCCACCGGAAATCTCAAAACATATGACGAACTCATTGCCGAGGCCAAACATGAGGCAATTGGCGACAATCAATGGGAACAAGCGTTTCAGGAAAAGCTAGACTCTCTCGATGACTGGATGGACGAAAATGCGGATTTCGACAAAAAGATCGAACATTCTTCACGATTCCAGACCAGCGACCTGGCCGAGAATCTATTGAAGACTCCCAAGTGATGCGACCAACTCTCTCAGCGTGATAGACATGCGGTCTGCGCATGCAGTCGCCAGGTCGGCGCTTCCGGCGCTATATAAACAGTCACCATGACCCCCACCTCCTTACTCCCATAAATGAACCGTCCCTCCAGGGCATCAGCCTGACTGATGTCGTGTTCAACCTCGTAGCCCATGATCCGAGAGAGAGTGTTCTCCATAACTCTTTGGGCTTTGTCCAGGCGAGAGTCCAATGATTCGTCGACACGCTCCTCGTCGGCCGTTGCTCGTAATACCCGCTTGACCTTATCGCCGCCGCAAGGAAGATCCTTGTCGGGATGTTGAACGATGCGCAGATTCATGAGCGGATTCTTGAAGACATCGTCATTTTCCAGGCGTTGAGCATCTTTTTGTAGCTCCGCTGCCGCATCCTTCAAGGATGGCCCGGAGGCACATCCCGAGGCCGCCGTCACCAGCGCCAGACCGATGGCGAGTAACCGGGTGAAGCGCATTCAGGACCTCCAGGGAGAGCGGACGCCGGGACGTACCAATCTTTACCCACTCGGACCGCCTTCGCCACACCCTTCCCATACTCGTTCGTCAGCCAAGGGGAGCTTCCAGGTCACGCCGACCATCGTCGTCAGCCAGGGCAGGAGTATGCACTCACGGTTCAGATCCGCACTCCGTGCGCCCGGCGGCTCACTCTTCATCATGGTTTCACCTTTCGAACGCTTTCCAACCCTCACAGCAGAGACCAAAAGAGGGGCATCTCACATATCCGCCTCGGCTGATCTTCGCTAAAGGAATCGACTTACCACTTCCTTGACAACACTTTCACCAGGAGGATTACTGTGCCTAGAATGCCTTACCGGTAGTTGAACGACTACCGGATCGGCAATCCAGGCCAGAGCGGATGATGACAGCGGTTGGTCTACCTGGACTGGGATTCGATATCACCAGCCAACCATTAAGTCCGTTTTTTCCAAATCGGGAGGAAAGCAATGGAAGGTGCGCCGACCCTCGACCCCGGATCCCCTCGAGTGCGGTTCGGCGCCGAGATGCGCCGACTACGGGAGGCCGCTCAGCTCTCGCAGTCCGCCGTGGCCTCCCGACTGGGGTGTACACAGACCCAGATCAGCCGTCTGGAGAGCGCCAGCCGCACACCTTCGAAGTCCGACGCCGAGAGGCTGGATCGGCTCTTCAAAACAGCCGATGGCAACGCCTTCACTAGGCTTCGCCAACGCATCCTGGCCCAACCTGGCGGTCCGATCTGGTTCCAAGGTTGGGTCGAGGAGATCGAGCCCACAGCTCTCGTCCTACGCTCTTGGGATCCCCTCCTCGTCCCCGGCCTTCTCCAAACGGAATCCTATGCCCATTACCTATTTTCTCAGGCTCCTCAGATCACCTCTGAGGAGGTGGAAGGGCGAGTTCGAGCTCGCATGAACCGGCAACAGATTCTCTGTCGGGAAGATCCTCCCCTCCTCCTCGTACTCGTCGACGCGGGCGTTCTGCGTCGCAAGGTCGGTGGGGCTGGCGTGATGCATGAACAGCTCGGCTACCTCTTGGAGGTCGCTCAGAGACCGACCGTTTCCATCCAAATTGTTAGCCCGGAATGCCTCGCAGGCATGATGGGCGCTTTCACGATCGCCGAACTTCCAAACGGGCAGCCAGGCGCAATTCATGCAGAATCTTCAGCGGAAGGTCAGATCATGACAGATCTTGCTTCCGTGACAGCGACTTGGAAGCGCTATGAGGCGATACGACTCTGGGCCTATCCTGAGCACATGTCCCTCAAAATGATCGAGGAAGTGAGGCAGGAATGGACCTGAGCGGCGCAGTGTGGCGGAAGTCGTCGCGATCCGGAGACAGTGGCGGCCAGTGCGTTGAGGTGGCCGCCAACCTGCCCGAAGTGATCGTCGTTCGCGACAGCAAGAACCCCGGTGGCCCCAAACTGCTCTTCACCCCCACCGCGTGGGACACCTTCGTCCGCCGTATCAAGACCGGCGACTTCGACCACTAGCTCTGCCACAGTCGGGGACCACCAGCACACACCTCTCAAGAAGATCGAGGAAGTGAGGCGGGAATGGACCTAAGTGACGCAGTATGGCGGAAGTCATCGCGCTCCGGCGGAAATGGCGGCCAGTGCGTTGAGGTGGCCGCCAACCTGCCCGAAGTGATCGCCGTTCGCGACAGCAAGAACCCCAACGGCCCCAAACTGCTCTTCACCCCCACTCAATGGAAAACGTTCGTCGGCGGCGTCAAGACCGGCAAGTTCGACTCTCCGACCTAAGCTTTTACCCCTTCGTCGCGACGGACACCCGTCCCAGCCAAGCCCGGCAACGTACCCATGTTGCCGGGCTTCACGTCGTGCTTGCCGAGCCCTCGGCACCGGGCTCCGAGACCAGAGCCTCGGCCGGAAAAGAGTTGAGCCGAAGAGACGGAAGCGAGCATGCTCGACTCATGGACCTCGTCGCCTCCCTGCCCGCCTTCGTTGTCGCCGTCGTGCTGATCTCGGCGTCACCTGGTCCCGCGATGGCGCTGATCCTGCGTCGTGCCGCGCTGCACGGTTTCCGGGGGGCGGTGCCGACGGTGCTGGGGCTGGAGGCAGGTCTCTACGCCTGGGCGTTGTTCGCCGCGGCCGGCCTCGCCGCCCTGGTGGCCGCTTCCGAGGTGGCCTTCGTCGTTCTCCGTGTGATCGGCGCGGGTTTCCTGCTCTACCTCGGGCTGAAGGCGTGGCGCACCGCGTGGCGGATCGGGAAGGCCGGACCGGCGCGGGAGACGACAGAGGACACCTCGCCCAGACTGAGGCAGAGCTGGTGGAGGGCCTTCGGTGAGGGCGCCCTCGTGATGCTCGCCAATCCGAAGATCGCGGCCTTCATGATCGCTTTCTACCCTCAGTTCGTACCGGCCGACCAGCCGCTGTTCTCCACCACCGCACTCCTCGCGCTCCTGCAGGTGGCCGTCGAGATCGTGCTGTACCTCGCCCTGGCCGCGGTGGTGGGACGCGCGGGCGCGTGGTTCCGCAGGCCCGTGATCCGTCGCCGCCTGGAGGCCGTCAGCGGCACCGTTCTCATCGTCCTCGGCCTGCGCGTGGCCGCCGCGACCCGCTGACGCCGACGGCTGTTCCCCCACCGGCCGAAACCGGCCGAAGACGGCTGTCCCATCCGCGGCGAATACCCGTTCAAGCAGCCCCGGAGCTTCTGTCCGCCCACCGAACCGGGCCTTTCCCAAGTGCTCACCGGGCTCATCACGTGCGAGACACGGGCGGCGAGGGGCGTACCGAACGGCTAGTGGCGTGTCACTGAACCTTGCTGGGCTATTTGATCTCGGCGGGTGAGCAGGCCAGCCTGGTCCCGGAGTAGTTCTGGGAGGTGGTCATGGCACGTAAACCCGAGGTGTTCGTCCGTGCGCTGACGATGGAGGAAGGACGGCGCCTGCAAAGGATCACCCGATCGGCCAAGGATCCGGTGAAGCTGCGGCGGGCGATCGTGGTGCTGATGTCCGCACAAGGACAGTCGGCTTCGGCGATCACGTCGTTGATGCAGGTCAGTGACGACTACGTGCGCCAGGTGGTGCACGCGTTCAACGAGCGGGGGTTCGAGGCCTTGGACCCAAAATGGAGCGGGGGTCGTCCGCGCAGGATCAGTGAGTGGGTGCGCGAGCGCATCTGCCTGATCGCCCGGACGACCCCCGCCGAGTGGGGCCTCACCGGCTTTTCCACCTGGAGCCTGTCCAAGCTCGCCGCCCACCTGATCGACCTGCGGCTGGTGACCTCGATCAGCCGCGGGCACCTGGCGCGGATCCTCAAGGCCGGCAAGGTGTCATGGCAGACCACCACGACGTGGAAGAGCAGCAACGACACCGACTTCGTCGCCAAGATGCAGCGCATCCTGGCCCTGTACGACGCCCCGCCACGGGGTGGGCGGGTGGTGTGCGTGGATGAGTTCGGCCCCTTGAACCTGCAGCCCCGCAAGGGCAAGGCCTGGCGGCCGGGTAAGAACCCCCGCCGCCTGCGGGCCACCTACAACCGCTACAGCGGGGTCATGCACCTGCTCGGCGCCCTGGACCTGGCCACCGGGAAAATCCACTACCGGATCCGTGAACGCAAACGCTGGCGCGAGTTCCTGTCGTTTATCAAGTCCCTGCGCAAGCGCTGGCCCGGCGGCACCCTCTACCTGATCGTGGACAACTACTCGCCGCACAAGCATCCCCAGGTCAAAGCCTGGGCCGCCGCCAACGACGTCGAGCTGGTGTTCCTGCCGACCTACGCCTCCTGGCTGAACTGGATCGAGTCCGAATTCGCCGCACTGCGCTACTTCGCCCTCAACGGCACCGACCACCGCAGCCACCCCGAGCAGAACGCCGCCATCGCCGCCTACATCCGCTGGCACAACCGGCACGCCCGGCCCAAGGTCAGCTTCGCGGCCAGTTCCCCGATCCGCTCATGGACCAGTTATCCCACCAAGGTTGCGTGACACGCCACTAGATCCAGCCTCGCCGGGTGGCCTCCATCGCGACCTGAAAGCGGGTCTGTGCCCCGACGCGGTTCATCAGCTTGGTGACGTGCCGCTGCACGGTGCGCTCGCTCCAGCCCAGGGCCCGGCTGGCGGCCTTGTCGGTCGCTCCCGACGCCAGCAGCGTGAGCAGCCTCGCCTCCTCCTCGGAGAGCACCTCGGAATCGGGTGAGTTCAGCTGGACCGGGACGCTGCGCGTCCACGTCATCTCGAAGAGGGCCACCAGCGCGTCCAGGAGCGGGGAGGGGTGGATCACGTAGGACGCCGCGACCATGTCGTCCACCGGGTGGAGCAGCGGGATGATGGCGAGGCGGTCGTCGGAGACGGCGAGTTTCATCGGCAGGTCCGCGGCGATCCTGGCCTGTTCCCCGTGTCGCATCCCGGCTGTGACGTCGTCCAGCCAGCCGGGAAGCGCGAGCGCGGTCCTGTCGTAGATGACCCGATACTTCACCCCTCGCTTCAGCAGGGCGAGTTCCACGTGGTTCGGCTCGGTGTGCGCCTGCGGGGCGGCGTAGGGCGGGCGGTCGAACCCCCGCATCTGGGTCCGGGTGTTCTGCTGCATCTGCACCCAGTGGTGGTTGACCTCGTCGCGCCCCGAGACCATCTCGATCAGGTCGCCCGGATGGGCGAACCGGGTGCCCGCGCGGTACATCTTGACCAGCGTCCCGATGTGCAGGCGGACGTCGCGCAGCCCGGCCTCGCGCTCGCGCAGCACGGCCTCCAGCCCGCTGTCCGGTGAGACGGCGACGTAGCGGACGGGGCGCCCTGTGGAACGGGTGGCGAGGCCGAGGTCCACGAGCGACCGCAACGTCCGTCTCGCGGCTGACGCCGGGAGATGACAGTCGTGAACGAGTTCGGAGACCGTCGCCTGCGTCCTGCGCACGAGTGCGTCGTACAGCGCCTCGTCCTGTTGACTCAGCCCGATCGCCTCAAGCATCACACTCTCCTTACCTGCACGGTGAGCATCCGGCGGCGCGAATGCCCGACAGCTTCGCCTGTCGTGTTCACGCCACCTGACGGGAACTCGCCTCTGACTCAGCTTGTCAGGAGATGACCGCTGATGTCAGCGTTCAGGAGCATCACAGCGCGCACCTGAACGAAGGAGCCCCCCATGTCGCTGTCCGCCCTACGATCTCGCGGGCAACGCCTGTCACTCGCCGCACTCCTCGTCCTGGGATCACTCGCCGCGGTCCTGCCGTCGAGCCCGGCCATGGCCGCGAATCCGGCCTCGGCCGAGAAGCCCTCGGCGGGGAGGCCTCCCGCGGAGCAAGACCGGCGAGGAAAGATCGCCCCTGAGCTGATCGACCGGACGAGGGCCTCCGGAGCCCGGGCCGACGACCGCGTCGAGGCCGTCGTCGTGCTCGGCGCAAGCCCCGGCCTCCGGTCGGCGGTCCCCTCGCCGAGCGAGGCGCGAAAGGCCCTGGCCGAGACGGCCGATGCCGTGCAGGCCCCCGTCGTCCGGCTGGTCGAGTCCCAGGGCGACCAGGTGCTCAACACATTCTGGATCAAGAACATGGTCCTCGTGCGGGCCAGGCCCGCCACCCTGGAGGCGCTGGCCGCCCTCGCCCTGGTCGACCGGATCATTCCCAACTTCGCGCTCAAGGCCCCGCCCGAGCCACCCGCCGGGCCGCCGAGCCGCGCCGCGAAGGCCGGGGAGTCGACCTGGGGCATCGAGAAGATCGGTGCCGACCGGGTGCGCGAGGAGCGAGGGCTCACCGGTGACGGCGTGCGCGTGGCGGTCCTCGACACCGGTGTCGACATCGCCCACCCCGACCTCACCGGAAAGCTCGTCACCGACGACGCGTCCGACCCGTCCTACCCGGGTGGCTGGATCGAGTTCGGCCCGGACGGCAGGCCGGTGCCCTCCTCGCCCCACGACAGCAGTTACCACGGCACGCACGTGGCGGGCACGATCGCCGGCGGGAACGCGTCGGGCACGCGGATCGGCGTCGCGCCCGGCGCCGAGCTGATGGCGGGCCTGGTCATCCCCGGCGGCAACGGAACGCTCGCCCAGGTGATCGCCGGCATGCAGTGGGCGATCGCGCCGTACGCGACCGACGGCACTCCCGCGGGGAAGCCCGCCGATGTCGTCAGCATGTCGCTGGGCGCGGAGGGCTACGCCGACGAGATGATCGAACCGGCCAGGAACATCTACCTGGCCGGTGCCTTCCCCTCCTTCGCCATCGGCAACGAATGCCTCGAAGGAGGGTCGGGCAGCCCCGGCAACGTCTACGAGGCCGTGTCCGTCGGCGCCACCGACGCCGGCGACGACGTACCGGAGTTCTCCTGTGGCGGGGTGGTCCGCAGGACCGACTGGATCGACGCGCCCGCCGATTGGCCCGAGTCCTACGTGGTCCCCGACATCTCGGCACCCGGGGTGGACGTGCTCTCGACCCTGCCCGGTGGCGAGTACGGGACGCTGAGCGGCACCTCGATGGCGACCCCGCACGTCTCGGGCACGGTCGCGCTGATGGTCGAGGCCCGTCGCGACCTCGGTGTCGATGAGGCGCTGGGCATCCTGGCCGGTACGTCCTTCTTCGACAGGCGCTACGGCGAGCGTCCGAACCCGCGCTTCGGCGCCGGGCGGATCGACGCGTACGCCGCCGTCGCGGAGGCGGCTCTCAGCAGCGGCGTCCGGGGCGTCGTCACCGACGAGAAGACCCGCGAGCCGCTCGCCGGTGTGACGGTCACCCGGACGGATGCCGGCCGGAGTGTAGTGACCGACGGGCAGGGGCGGTTCGAGATGCGGCTGGGCGCCGGGGCGTACGACCTCACGCTGTCCAGGTTCGGCTACCGGCAGGGGTCGGCCAGGGTCCGCGTCACGGCGAACCGCTTCCTGGACGTCCGCGTCGCGCTGGAGCGGACCCGCAGGGGGAAGATCTCGGGACAGGTGAGTTACGGCCCGACCGGCTCGACGGTGCCGGGCGCGACGGTCACGGTGCTCGGCGTGCCCGACAGCCTCGTGGCGACGACGAATCTCGACGGCCGGTACACGATCGACGACGTGCCCGAGGGCGACCACCAGGTCGCCGCGATGGCGCCCGACGTGTCGAGGTCGGAGCCCGCGAAGGTCACCGTACGCGGGACCAAGGAACCGGCGCGGGCCGACTTCGCCCTCCCGCGGCCCTCGGCCACCGAGCGTGTCTCGGTGACCTCGGACGGCCGCCAGGGCAACGGCGACGCGTGGTGGCCGAAGATGAGCGCCGACGGCAAGGTGGTGACGTTCGCCAGCCCGGCGTCCGGCTTCGTCTCCGGCGACACCAACGACGACCTCGACATCTTCGTGACCGACCTGCGGACCCGGGCGGTCGAGCGGGTCTCGGTGGCCTCCGACGGCACCCAGGGCGACGGCTTCTCGCTGAGCCCGACCCTCGGTGCGGACGGGCGCCTCGTCGGGTTCGGCAGCGGGGCCACCAACCTCGTGCCCGGGGACACCAACGGTCAGACCGACGCCTTCGTCCGCGACCGGCAGACGGGGAGGACCGAGCGGATCTCGGTGGCCTCCGACGGCGCCCAAGGCGACGGGCTCTCCTCGTCCCCCTCGTTCAGCGCCGACGGCCGCTTCGCCGTCTTCAACAGCGACGCCACCAACCTCGTGCCCGGGGACGTCAACGGCCGGACCGACGTCTTCGTCCGCGACCGGAGCACCGGCAAGACCGAGGCCGTCTCGGTCGGGGCCGACGGCCTGCCGGGCGACGGGAACTCGCGCGAGCAGTCGATCAGCTCCGACGGCCGCTTCGTCGCCTTCGAGAGTCAGGCCACCGACCTCGTACCGGGAGACACCAACGGGCACGGCGACGTGTTCGTCCGCGACCGGCAGACCGGTAGGACCGAACTGATTCCCGCACCGGACGCCCGGGAGGCGAGCAGCCCGTTGATCAGTGCCGACGGGCGGATGGTGGTCTTCACCGCGAGTGGCGGGCTTGAGGGGTACCAGATCTACGTCCACGACCGGCAGACCGGCACGAGGAAACTCGTGTCGGCGGCGTCCGACGGGAGCATGGCCAACGACTGGTCCTTCGCCCCGTCACTGAGTGCCGACGGGCAGACCGTGGCGTTCTACACCTATGCCACCAACCTCGCCGACGGTGACACCAACGGGCGGACGGACGTGTACGTGCGCGACGTCAAGGCGGGCACCACCAGGCGGATCTCCGCCGGCCCCAAGGACGTCGAGGGTGACGGCTCGGCAGGCATACCGTCGATCAGCGGGGACGGGCGGTACGTCGCCTTCGAGAGCACCTCCGCCAACCTCGTCGGTGACGACACCAACCGGAAGTCCGACGTCTTCGTCCACGACCGGACCCCGGGCCCCGAGCCCCGCTTCGCCCTGACCGGTCTCGACGTCAGCCCGTCCACCACCCGTCCCGGCCACCCGGTGCGGATCACCGCGTGGGTGAAGAACGTGGGAGAGAAGTCGGGCGGGTACGACGCCGTCCTGCGGGTCAACGGTGAGGTCGAGCGGCAGACCGTCCAGGTCCGCGCCGACAAGACGGTGCGGCTCTCGTTCGAGGCGCGCCGGAGCGGTGCGGGGACGTACATCGTGGAGCTGGGCCCGCTCACCGGCCGGTTCGTGGTGAAGGGTCACTGACGGGCCGTGGGCGGCGCCCTGCCCCGGCGACTCCGAGTGGCATGCTTCGGCCATGGATTACGGAAGAGTTCGTGAAGCGGTCACCAAGGGCTGGAACGAAGACGTGCTGCCCAGCCTTTCCGGCCTGGTGGAGATACCCGCGTTGTCGCCCGCCTTCGACGCCGACTGGGAGCGGAACGGCCATCTGCGAACCGCCGCCGACCACGTACGGGACTGGATCGCGTCGCGCGGTCTGCCGGGTGCCCGGTGCGAGGTCGTCCAGCTCGACGGCCGCGCCCCGCTGCTTCTCGTGGACGTTCCCGCGACCGCCGGCAGCACGGCACGCGGCACCGTGCTGCTCTACGGCCACCTCGACAAGCAGCCCCCGCTCGGCGACTGGTCCGACGGCCTGGGACCGTGGCGGGCGGTGGTGCGCGACGGACGGCTCTACGGCCGTGGCGCGGTCGACGACGGATACTCGGGCTACGCGGCGGTGACCGCGTTGACCGCGATCCGGGCCGCGGGCGGCGAACACGCCCGGGCGGTCCTGCTGCTGGAGACCGGCGAGGAGTCCGGCAGCCCGGACCTGCCCCGGTATCTGGAGCATCTGGCCGACCGCCTCGGTGAGGTGTCCCTGGTGATCTGCCTGGACGGCGGCGGTGGCGACTACGAGCGGTTGTGGCTGACCGAGAGCCTGCGGGGCGCGGTGCAGGCGACCGTCACGGTGCGGGTCCTGGAGACGTCCGTGCACTCCGGGGTCGCCGGCGGTATCGTGCCGAGTTCCTTCCGCGTCATGCGCCGGCTGCTCGACCGGGTGGAGGACTCCGTGACGGGCGAGATCACCGTCCCTGAGATGAACGTGCCGATTCCCGCGGAGTCGCGGGCCAGGGCCGAGGCGCTCGCCGCGCTGGAGCCGGGAGCCGCCGCACGCCGATACCCTCTCGTCGACGGGATGCGCGCGGTCTCGGACGACGACGTCGAACTCATCCTCAACAACACCTGGCGGCCGACGCTGTCGGTGATCGCCACGGCCGGGCTCCCGGACCCGGCCGTGGCGGGGGCCGTGCTGCGCGCCTCGACGTCCCTGCGGCTGAGCTTCCGGACCCCGCCGACGGTCGACGCCGAGGCCGCGCGAGCCGCGCTGGTGAGGATCCTGACGACCGACGTGCCGTACGGCGCGCAGGTCGAGGTGAGCGACTTCCTCGTGCTGAACGGCTGGCAGGCTCCGGCTGCCGCGCCCTGGCTCGCCGCGGTGCTGGAGGAGGTCGGTGACCGGGTGTTCGACGAGCCGTGCCGCGCCTTCGGCATCGGCGGCGGGATCCCGTTCATGGAGATGCTCGGCCGGCGCTATCCGAACGCGCAGTTCGTCGTCACCGGCGCGCTGGGGGCCGACTCGAACATGCACGTGCCCGACGAGTGGCTGAACCTCGCGTTCGCCGGGCAGGTGACCGAGGCCGTCGCCCACATCCTCGACGCGCACGCCCGCGACTGACCGCCGATCGCGACGACCTGCGCCGGGGAGGCCGCGGGTCCGGGTCAGGCTGCTCGGCCGCCCGTACCCGTCCCCGTCCGGTGCCGTCGTCGCCCGGCCGGTCACCCGGTGAGGCTGTGACGGCAGCCGGAAGACGGCTGTCCCATCCGCGCCGGACAGCCGTTCAAGCGACTCCCGGCGCTTCCGTCCGCCCGCCGATCCGGGCCTTTCCCAGGTGGTCCTCGGTCGCGGCGCGGATGGCGCGGACGCACGCGGCGACCGCGGGGTGCTCGGCGGCTCCTCGGCGGTAGGCGATCCGGGTCCTGCGTCGTGCCCGCAGCGGCAGGAGCCGCACGCCGTCCGGAAGGCGGCCGGCGCCGAGTTGTGGCACCAGGGCGACCCCCTGGCCGGCGGCGACCAGGGTGAGCACGGCGGTGAAATCGTCCACGTGGTGGCGTACCCTCGGCGCGAATCCCGCCGCCTGACAGGCGCGTACGGCCACGGTATGGCAGAGGGTGCCCGGTGAGGCCACGACCCAGTCGGCGTCACGGAAGCCGCCGACCGGATCCGCGGCCGCCACGGCGCCCTCCGTATCGGCTGAATGCGCGCCTGCCGTCGCGCCGGCCGAACACGCGGATCTCCAGGCGCCGACCGGATCGGTGAGTGCCGTGGTCTCCGCTGCGCCGGGAAGCCCGGGCAGGATCGTCTCATCCGGCCGCGACGTCGTCTCGAGCGCCGCGCCACAGGGAACCGCGAGGAAGACCGTCTCCTCCAGCAGGGGTGTCGAGTCGAGCGTTGGGTCGGGCTCGACGGGTGCCAGGTCGTAGTCGTGCAGCAGGGCCACGTCGAGGTGCCGTTCCCGCAGCGCGTCGGGGGCGGCGGCCGGGTCGAGTTCGGTGACCATGAGGGCGAGCCCCGGATGGTCGCGGCCCAGCGCGACGAGGGCCGCCGGTAGCAGGGTGTGCACGGCGGTGGGGAAGGCTCCGATGCGCATGGTCCCGATCAGGCCGGACCGGGCGGCGGCGAGGGTCGCCGAGGCCGCCTCCAGTTCGGCGAGCACGGTCTCGGTGTGCTCGACCAGCGCGACGCCCGCCGGGGTGAGGGTGACCCGGCGACCGGTCCGTTCCAGCAGTGCCACCCCCGCCTCCCGTTGCAACGCCGCGAGCTGCTGGGAGACGGCCGACGGCGTATAGGTGTGAACCTGGGCCACCGCGGCGATGGTGCCGAGTCTGGCCAGGTCGCGGAGCAGCCGCAGTCTGCGAACGTCAAGCATAAGATCAGCTTACGTATGCCTTTATGAATCGGAACTGGTTCTTCATATTTGATCGCGCGACGATGGCCCCATGACGCTCAACGGTCTCTACGTCCCATTGATCACTCCGTTCGAGACCTCCGGCGAGGTGGCCCTCGGCGCACTGGAGCCGCTCGCGCGGCGGCTGCTCGACGACGGCGCGACGGGTCTGGTCGCGCTCGGCACCACGGGGGAATCCGGCGCGCTCACGGACGCGGAGAAGCGCGCCGTGGTCGAGGTGACGGCCCGGGTCTGCCGGGAGCGGTCGGCACCGCTCGTGGTGGGCGCCGCCACGGCCGAGGCGTTGCGGCGGCTGGGCGACCACCCGGAGGTCGTCGCCGCGCTCACGGTGGTTCCCCCGTTCGTACGCCCCGGCGAGGAGGGCGTTCTCGCGCATTTCGCGCACCTCGCCGAGCTGAGCCCGGTGCCGCTCATCGTCTACGACGTGCCACGTCGCACGGGCCAGCACCTGTCGGCCGGGACACTGCGGAGGCTCGCCGCGCTCCCCGGCGTCGCGGGGTTGAAGTCCGCGCCCGGTGCGATCACCGACGACAGCATCGAACTGCTGGCCGACCCGCCTCCCGGGTTCGCGATCCTCGGCGGCGACGATCCGCACATCTCGCCGATGCTGGCACTCGGCGCGCACGGCGGCATTCTGGCCTCGGCGCTGGTCGCCACCGCCGACTTCGCGCGGCTCGTCACCGCGTGGCGGGCCGGCGACGTGTCCGAGGCGCGCGCCCTCGGACACCGTCTGGCGCCGCTCTCGCTCCGGCTGTTCGCGGAGCCGAACCCCACGGTGATCAAAGCCGTGCTGCACGCGCGGGGCGACATCCCCACTCCCGCCGTACGGCTGCCGCTGCTGGCCGCCTCCCCGGACACGGTGGCGGCGGCGCTGGCGTCCTGGCAGCCGCTCCGTCCGTGAATCGGCACCGGCGCCGTCGGGAAGGCCGTTGTTCGCGCGGAGGGTGTGAGGATACGGAGGGCGTGAGGATACGGTGCGGATTCCCGCTCGGTCATCGCCGAGCGCTCGCGGTGGTTACGCCTTGGGCGCCTGCGAGATGCGCACCATGTTGCCGGAGGGGTCGCGGAAGGCGCAGTCGCGCGGGCCCCAGGGCTGGTCGATGGGCTCCTGCAGCACCTCGGCGCCGAAGTCGCGCACCCTCTCGAAGGTCGCGTCGACATCGTCGGTGCGGAACACGGTCATGGGCAGGACCCCTTTGGTCAGCAGCTCCTGCAGGGCGTCGCCGTCGGCCTGGGACCGGCCGGCGTGCGGCTCGGAGAGCACGATCTCAAGGTCGGGCTGGGAGGCGCTGCCGAGGGTGACCCAGCGGAACCCGCCCGAGGCGACGTCGTTGCGCACCTCAAGACCGAGCGCGTCGCGGTAGAAGGCGAGCGATCCGTCCAGGTCGTTGACGGTGACGTGGCAGTACTGAAGAGAAACGGTCATGTGGTCAACGCTAGATGGCGGTGGCGCGGACCACTTCTCCGATCCTGACCTGTTGGTTCCTCGTCGGCCGGGTCTGCACCTTGGCCACGCAGGCGGGCATCGCCCGCACCGCACGGTGCTCCTGGGCCCGGTACGCGCTCGGCGTCATCTTCACGAGCTCGGTGAAGCGCGAGCTGAACGAGCCGAGGGAGGTACAGCCGACCGCCATGCACGCGTCGGTCACGCTCATACCCCCTCTCAGCAGCGCCATCGCCCGCTCGACCCGCCGGGTCATGAGGTAGCTGTACGGCGTCTCACCGTAGGCCGCCCGAAACGCCCGGGAGAAGTGCCCCGGCGACATCAGCGCGTGGCGGGCCATCGTCGGGACGTCAAGCGGACGTGCGTACTCCCGGTCGATCAGATCCCGCGCCCTGCGCAGGTGCGCGAGGTTGGCAAGGTGTGACTGGTCCATGGGACAAGGGTATCCGCTCCGGTCTCACCCCTGCCGACCTGCACGGATGAGACTCAGTGAAGCTCATGCCCCCGCGGCCGGATCCACCGGCCACGGCCTTCGTCCCGCGTCCAGGGCACGTGAACAGCCATCCGGCGCGTACGTACCGTGGCCGCCTGACGTCGGCCGCGGCCGACGGGGGTGACGACCGGTCATCACCCCCGTTTCACCGGTCAGGTCGAGCCGCCGGTGGCTCGACAGACGGACTCGTCAGGCCCAGGGGTCGAAGGGGATGCCGCTCGGCTTGGCCCGCGAGAGGAGGTCCCCGAACCTGCCGTCATTGATCTTGATCGTCGCGGCCCCGAAGTCCGCGTTCATCAGCCTGTCGCGCAGCGAGGTGCTGGGCCAGCCGTTCCAGTCCACGAGCGGGGGGTAGCGCCAGTTGTGGTAGTGGTTCTCCGGGGGCTCGTCGTTGCCGTTGGCGAGCCGGAAGAAGTGCGTGGACAACCCGTCCTTGTGATAGACGACCTTGGGATGCGACCCGTCGAAGCGCACCTGCGAGCGCGGATAGGTCACCACGCTGCTGTGTTGCGTGGTCGAGAGATACTCCACCTGGTTGGACGCCTGGTTGACCCAGGAGATGACGTGTTCCCAGTCGTGCCGGTGGCCGCCGAGGCTGATGCCGGGCAGCGCCTGGTCCTTCTCGAAGTAGCTGGCGTACACGATGGCGCACCACCCGCTGTTGCACTTGGAACGGGCGTAGGTCTGCGAGTTGTCCAGGTCCGACTGGTCACGGCAGTTGCCGTTCACCGCGCCGGTCGGGTTCAGCCCCCCGGCGAGGGTTCCGTCCGGTCCGATGGCGGGGGTGGCGTAGCAGCCGTCGCCGTCGTAGTCGTAGGCCGGCGAGAACGAGGATTCGTACCCTCCTGCCGACTGAGGCAGATTGCCGGGCGGAGCGGCATGGGCCGCCGACGCGGGGATCACGACCCCCAGCACGGCGACGCCGAACACGATCCCGAGCCGCGAACGCCTGCGCGTGAAGAAGGTGGGGGAGGATGTGCTCCTCTCTGACGTGGTCGTTGACTTCGATGCCCTCGCGGTGGACGTGAATGACGACAGCTTTCGCATTCTTCCGCCTTCTCGAAGAACTGACTTCATGACCTGACGGCGCTTCGGCGTGCCAGGGCGTCGGCGGTGTTCTCCACGCCGATGTGAGCACGCCTCGCGCTTTTACGGCACCACGGAACCGGCGCTTGATCAAGGTCCATGGATCAAATGACACCGACACATACCGGCGACGGCCGAAAGGTGAACCACAGGCGGCGGTCGGTAGGCGGGCCTGCCGCGGAGCGGGGAGCGAAGATCAGCAAAGTCATCCCCAAGTGGAAGGCAAGACCGCCTTGGGAGCATTCCCTCACAAGGTTCGCCATCCAAAAGGAGTGTTGAAGATGAACGACTTCACAGCCACCGCCCGTGAGCTCGACGAGAACGAGCTCGCCGGCGTCACCGGCGGTCACCGTCCGGACTACGACTGGATGAACTACGACTGGCGCGACGCGGTCATCTGCGCCCTGCCGTAACCATGGGACGGGGGGCCGCTCTCACGGGTCGGCCCCCACCTCAGGTCGTACGACAGGCTGTACACGTCACCGAAGGCGTGGGGGTCGTCACCCGGTCGACCGCCCCAGAGCTCGGCTCCCCCGCCCGTACACAGGTCCGTCCCGATCTCGCCACGCCTTACCGGAGAAACACATCCGGCTGTGAACAGTGCCTGTGCCACGATCCGCCGTGGCGGGTCGCTTTCGCCATAGAGAAAGGCGTAGAGAAAAGTGCAACCTTTCGCCCGATGAGTCGCGTTGGGAACGGGCGAGAGGAGATCACAGTGGATCGTTATGACGGCTTCCGCGAGTTCGTGCTCGCCCGCCAGCAGACGCTGATGCGGACCGCGTACCTGCTGACGGGAGACGCCCATCTCGCCGAAGACCTGCTGCAGAGCGTCCTGATCAAGATCGTGGGGCACTGGCCCAAGCTGTCCAGGAGCGGTAATCCCGAGGCGTATACGCGCAAGGCGCTGGTCAACCAGTACATCTCCTGGCGTCGTCGGCCACATCTTGAGTTACCGAGCGCCGACCCGCCTGAACGCGGTGCCTCCTACGACGGGGCCGCGCTCGACCGGATCGTGCTCCGGCAGGCGCTGGCCAAGTTGACGCCCAAGCAGCGCGCCGTGATCGTGCTGCGCTTCTGGGAGGACCTCACCGAGACGCAGACGGCCGAGGTGCTCGGCTGCTCGGTCGGCACCGTCAAGAGCCAGGCCCATCACGCGCTGACCCGCCTGCGCACGGTCGCCCCCGAACTGGCCCATCTGCTCTCCGATTCCGAGCTCACGGAGGTGGTCCGATGACGAGCCTGCGTAAGACGCTGGGCGACATCGCCGACGAGGCTCCACCGGTGAGTCTGTCCGACCTGGCCGACCGGGCCGTCGCGGGTCACCGGCGCAGGCGGCGCGCCACCCTGACGCTGGCCGCTGTCGCAGCGGTCGTGGCACTGGGCGTGGGAACCGCGGGCATGACGCTGGTGGGGTCGCGTGGCGACTACGGCGACTACGGCGACTACACGGTCACGCCGCAGCGTGCGGACACGCTGCCAGAGCTACCCGACGGCAAGGTGGAACCGCTCGGCTACGCGTACCAGACACCCTGCAAGGTCGACAAGAAGAGGCGGCACGTCGACTGCGGCGCCGTCGAGTGGCGGGTGGTCACCCGCACCGGCACGACCTACCGGGTGCCGCAGGCACTCACCGAAACGGCCAAGGCGTTTCGCGTCCCCGTCTCGATCAGCCGGGACGGGCGCATGCTCGCCTACTACAGCCGTCAGGCCCAGGCGCATGTTGTCCGTGACCTGGTGAGCGGCTCCACGGTGACCTCCTCTGTCACGGTGAAGGAGGAGCGGATCGGCGTGGGCTCCATGCTCGTGGTCTCCGACGACGGCCGCCACGTGGTCTTCGACCCGCGTGAGGGGAGCAAGGACCCCGGACTGTTGATCGACATGCGCACCGGCAAAACGGTGTCGATACCCGGCGAGTACGAGGCGATCGGCATCAAGGACGGCGTCGCCCAACTGGTCCGTTACCGCAAGACCGACCTGTGGCTGATGCCCGTCACCGGTGGAGGCGCACCGGTGCGCTTCGACGGCGTGTTCATCATGTTCAGTGAGCTCTCCCCGGACGGCCGGACGGTGGCCGCCTTCGAGTTCGGGAAGCGAGGCCTGGAGAGGCACTCGCTCACCCTTCTCGACGCCAAGACCGGGCGGACCATCCGGAAGGTGGTCATCCGCGGCCTGCCGAAGGCCGGCGGCGTCCTCGACACCTCCCTCTGGCGGAACAGGGCCGAGGTCACCCTTTTTTACCTGCACAACGGAGGATCGCGCAGCAGCTATGCGATCGACATCAATACCGGCCGGGCCCGACAAACAGCTCGCTACCCGAATGTGTCTCCGCACATGCTCTTTCCTGGAGTCGTGAGCAGCAAATAGAGCTTGTGCGAAAAATCTCTGGATGAGGATATCGGTGGTGTGGTGACTTGTCGTGGAGCACGGGGCCGTCGACGACAAGGAAACGCGCCGCCTGTCCGATATCTCGGGAGAAGTCCTTGCCCCGCCGCTCTCGGCGGGGCAAGCGGGGCAGTCGAATACTTCCGACGAGAGATCGTTGATTCACCGACCTATCGACTGCCGGCCCTGAGCGAGGTTCCGGTTCGTCGAACTCATCGCACGCAGGACGGCTCGGCGATACGAGCCAGGTCCAGGACGGTGTAGCGCTCACGATTGCCTACCCAGAACAAGGTTGACCCCTCGGGCGAGGTCGCCCCCACCTTGATCTCATGCCATGGCATTCCACGTTTCCGCAGAGCAGATGAACCAATCACAGCGGTCCGCTTCGTGCAGCGATCATAGAGCTGGACAAGAGGTCCGAGTTGGGCCGCACCCCAAGTGATCTCACGGGAATCATCACCGCGAATTGTCGGGAGGCCGAGAAGAAAGACCCTCTCACGAAACGGCGCCGTCCTGAGGTTGGCGTCTCCCGGAAGCTCCGTCCGCTCGGCGCCGCCCAATCGCATGATGACAGCCTTACGCACTTCATAGGGCACGCTCTCGGCTTGACCGACGCACCAGACAGGCCCGCAGGTCAATTCACGAAGATCCCTTCCAGCGGTGACACGTCTTTCCTCGCCGGTGGCGAGATTGATCACAGTACGTTCGCTCACATCCCAAGCCCACGGCCAGTTGGTGACCCTGAGTTTTCTGTCAGGCCGAACCGGCTCCGGACGGCCTCCGGACATCGAGACCTTCCAGACGTCACCCTCATAGCCCCACCACGCCGCAGTGTCTTCCGTGATCTGGAAACCGAAGATTTGTTGATCTTTGTTTATTGGCAGGCGTGTCACCATGCGCATGGAACCACCGACCAAGGGCATGGCCCACAGCTCGACATGACGCTGGCCGCCATAGGTCGCCCCCGGCGCATAGCCGCTGACAAGCCACGCCACCTGTGTAGCACTCAAAGCCGTGTGCTCGATTTCAAAGCACCCTCCACACTCCGCCCACTTCGGCGCTGTGGACAGCTGGCGATGACGGCCGTTCCGAGTGTTGACGTTGAAGAAGGTAGGGCGCTTCGCCCAATCCCTCATGAGCATTTCATGCTTGCCGAGCATCGCCACCGGCAGTAAGGTGCCTCCGCCCTTCAGCTTTCTTGGAGCGGAACCCACAGCCTCCGGCCAGATATTCTTGACAGAATCCAGAACCGGCAACGCCGGGAGATGTTCAGGCCGCGCGGGCGACTCTGGAGCCGAACAAGCCGTTACCGCGACCTGAAGGACAAGCGCCAGGGCCGCACTCAACCATGTAAATCTATATAGGATTCGCACACGTCATCAGACGTGTGCGAGAAAAGATTGGTTCCGAAAACATATTGCGCCCTTCCCCTCCGGCTCGGTGCTCCACATCCCAGGCGTTCGACGACACCAGCGGGGCCCGGGATGTGCAGAAAACGAGGCAGCTTGGTCTCGTCGGCCTGATCGGGCACAGCGGTCTCAGTCGACAAGTGCGCCGGCGGACAGATTGACGATCGCTCCGGTCATGGCTCCACTTCGGTCCGAGGCGAGGAACGCCGCCGTCTCCGCCACATCGGAGAGCGTGGGCAGCCTTTTCAGAAGCGTTCCCTGCACCATTCCCCCACCTTCGAGCATTTCCTGGACCGACTGTCCGGCCGCCGCCGCGGTCTGCTCGAAGAGGTCCTTGGTATAGGAACCCGCCGCCGGCGCGTCGGCGACCGCGTGGGGACGGATGCCGATCACCCGGATGTTGCCGGGTGCCAGCTCCGCGGCCAGGACCCGCGAGAACGCCTCCTTGCCTGCCGCGCTCACGCTGTGCCCCAAGATGCCGCCCACCGCCATTTTGGAACCCGGCTCGGACAAGGTCAGGATGACGCCGGGGCGCTCGCGACCCATGTGCCGTGCCACGGCCTTACTGGTGATGAACAGTGTCCGCAGAAAACCGTCGATCGGCCGCATGAACTCCTCCAGCGAGAGGTCCGCCAGCGAAGTCCCCTGGTCGTGCATGACGCTCACGGCGTTGAGGGCGATGTCGATGCCACCGGCCGTCTCCGCGACCGCGTCGGCGTGCTTTTCGACCGCCTGTTGATCGAGAACGTCGACGTGCGCGGTCTCGACTTTTCCGCCCGTGACGGCGATGTCACGCGCCACGGCGTCGAGCTTCGCCCGCGTCCGCCCGGCGATGAAGACTCTCGCGCCTTCCCTGGTGAACACCCGGGCGACCGCGCCGCCGATGGCGCCCCCACCTCCATAGATCACAGCGTTCTTGCCTTCGAGTAGCAATGCATTCATATGCGTCCCCCTGGGGTGATCGATTCTTTCGAACGATTACGCGGGCTCGATGGTCACACCGCCGCCGCGAGTTCTGTCGCGGCCGCGGTTGCCGCAGGCTTCAGGAAGCCTGCGGCCCAGGCGTCCGACATGGAGATCGCCGCAGACGAGGCGGTGAAGGCGCCGATCGCCATGCCACCGGCATGGGAGCTCACCTCGAGGCCCACATCGGCCGCGAAGACCTGCGGCGAGGACGACAGCCGTCCACTCAGGCCGGGCCGAGCTCGACCGCGTCGAGGAGGTCGCCGGAGATCTCGCCCAGCGGCCTGCCGGTCAGTCGTTTTTCTGACGCTGGATCTGTTCCGCGATGCGCTTGATGCGGTTCAGTCGCGTATCCCAGGTCCTGCCGACCTCGTTCAACTGCCGGACGGCGCGGGCGAGCTGCGCCTCGTCGACTTCGTAGCGCCGCTCGCGGCCCATCGGTGTCGCGTGCACGAGTCCCGCGCGATCGAGGACGGCCAGATGCTTGGTGACCGCCTGGCGTGAGATCGGGAGACGATCGCTCAGGCTGGTCGGCGTACCGACTCCTTCCGCGAGCAGCAGGTCGATCAGGCGGCGCCTGATCGGATCGCCGATCGCCGACCAGAGTTCGTCGTCGACGGCGACGGTCATCGCGCCACCACGGAAGGGGCGTAGTCCCGCAGCCTGGGCAGGAACAAGTCCCAGCCGCGCTCGTGGTCGTGGAAGGCCGCCTCAAGCACGGCGGCCTCCCAGCCCTTCTCCCGCCAGCCGCTCTCGGTCACGCGCAGAATCGTGCCGTCGCCGGAGGGTTCGAGCTCGAAGGTGACCAGGAGAGAGTTGTCCGCGTCGGGCAGCTGACCACCCGGAGCGATCCAGTGGAACGCGAACGTGCGGGGCGGATCCACGGTGACCACCGTGATCGGTTCGACCACGGCGCGCTCGTCCCACACCAGTTCGCCGACCGCGCCCGGCTCAGGCTCGAACGACGCGTCTTCGGACCACCACATCCTGATGTGCTCGGGACGGCTCACCACGTCGAAGACGATCTCCGGTGCCGCGTCGATACGGATCTCGCGCTCCAGCTTTCCGAACTCCATTGCAGACCCCCAATAGGCAACCATCGGTTGCACATAACTCTAACGGCCTCACCACCAACCCGCAACCTTATGTTGTGCAATCGAGGCGACGCCGAGGAGTGCGCGACCAGACGACGACCTTCACCCGAGACGGATGCCTTACGATCCGCTGGTTCGCGGCACTCCGCTCGCCCCGCGCGCCTTCTGCGGACAACGGCCCACACCCCGACCACCCCAAGATCGCGATGAAAGTTTCAGGTGCTTTCATTCGCCGACGTCTTATGCCGACACACCATAAGGCGCGTGTACCCCCAAAGCGGGTCATCGACGGCTTTACACGGATCTTGACACGTTTCACAGATGTTTCCACACTGAGTCCCCGGAGCGGTCTCCGCTGCCGGTCGGCGATGAAGAGGCCGCCGATCACGACGCCCCTGTCGTACGCGCTTCGGCGCAGGGACGAGGAGGCGACCGATACGGTGCGGAGCCACCGCACCGAAGGCCACTCGGCGATGGCCGTCACGTACTGATCCCGATGAGGGGCTCACCCGAAGAGAAGGAACACCACAGTGCGACGACGTGTGAGTGAGACTCCGGAGCCTTGTGCCGCCCCGAGTGTCCGATCGGAGCCCGGGCCACAGAGCGGGTGGCGGAAGCGTGCGATGGCCGCGGCGGTCGTCGTCCTCGGGCTGCTCGCGATGATCGTCGTGACTCGGCCGGCATCGGCCGCCGACAACCCCTATCAGCGAGGTCCCGATCCCACCCTGGCCGGCGTGGCCGCCACCAGGGGCACCTTCGCCACCGCGCAGGTCAGTCTGCCGGCCGGGAACGGCTTCGGCGGTGGGGTGATCTACTATCCGACGGACACCGGCCAGGGAACTTTCGGCGCGGTCGCGATCGTGCCCGGCTACTCCGCCCGGTTCGCCGACGAAGAGGCCTGGATGGGCCCCTGGCTCGCGTCCTTCGGCTTCGTCGTCATCGGAATCGAGACCAACAGCCGTACCGACGGCGCCGACGCCCGAGCGACCCAACTGCTCGCCGCGCTGGACTACCTCACCCAGCGGAGTTCGGTGCGTGACCGCGTCGACCCCAGCCGGTTGTCGGTCGTCGGCCACTCCGCGGGTGGCGCCGGCGCCCTCACCGCGGCGCTCCGGCGGCCCTCACTGAAGGCCGTGGTCGGGCTCGCGCCCGGCTCCCCCACGGGAAACCTGAGCCTGGCCGACAACCGGGTGCCCTTGATGTTCATCTCCGGGCAGAGGGACACGGTGGTCACGCAGTCCTACCTCAACGGGTTGTACAGCACTCTCCCGGCCTCGGCACAGAGCGCCTGGGTGGAGATAACCGGCGTGGACCACCTGTTCGCGACGAGGGCGAACACGACCGAGATGCGGACGCTGATCCCGTGGCTGAAGATCTTCGTTGACAACGACACCCGGTACACCCAGTTCCTGTGTCCGTTGATGGACTCCACCGGCATCTCGATGTACCGCAGCAAGTGCCCGTACGTGCCGCCGGGCGGCTCGTCGCCCTCGCCCTCGCCCTCGGTCACCCCTTCGCCTTCGGTCACCCCGTCACCCTCACCTTCGGCCACCCCGTCGCCCTCCCCCTCCCCGGGCGCCTGCACCGCGAGCTACCGCACCACGAACTCGTGGCCGGGCGGCTACCAGGGCGAGGTCACGGTGACGGCGGGCGGCTCGGCGGTCAGCGGTTGGACCGTCAGATGGACCCTGGGCAGCGGCCAGTCGGTCAGCCAGGTATGGAACGGCACCCTGGCCGCCAACGGCTCCGCGATAACGGTGACGAACGCCTCCTACAACGGCTCGATCCCGGCCTCCGGCACGACCACCTTCGGCTTCCTGGCCGGTGGCACGCCGTCGTCCCCCTCCCTCGCCTGCAGCAGTCGCCCCTGACACCCGTTCGGCGCGCTGTGAGCATCACGGCCAGATGCCGCCGTCCCTTCCCCCCGGCGTCGTCGATCCATCTCTTCATGACAGGAGCCCCGCCCGCGTCACGATGGTCGCGGAGAAAGGACCTCGCCACCGCATACCGCGACTAGAGTCTGGTGCGAAAGTGGATCAAGGTGACAGATGATCGCGGCCTCGGGGGCGTGGTGATCTGACGAACGACCAGCGGGAGCGAGCGGAAGCGTCGCTACCGGCGGGCAATACTCTGCGATCCACACAAACTGCGCCAAATCATCGCACAGGGGATGCCGACGCATGAGTACGCCACCATCGCCACCCGGAGCGGAACGAGCTGAAGGACCAGCCGTCCAGATCGGTGCTCTCGTTCCGCTCACCCGGCCTGGTTGGGTGAAGGCGGGCCAACACCTGCTCGCCGGGCTCGAATTGGCCGTTCACGAGGTCAACGAGGCCGGAGGGGTCACCGGAAGAACCCTCGAACTGGTGGTCCGAGACACCGCGGCTGATCCGCGGAAGGCCGCGGCGGCCGTGGACGAATTGGCTCGCCTGGGCGTGGCCGCCTTGGCGGGGGAATATCACAGCGTCGTCGCTCGCGCCGCCGCCGCCAGGGCCGACGCCCTCGGCCTGCCGTTCCTCTGCTCGTCGGCGGTTCTCGACGCGCTCACCGAACAGCCGACGGAATGGGTCGCACGCCTCGCTCCGGCACAGTCCCACGGCTGGCGGATCTATACGGACTTCCTCCTCGGCGCGGGCCACAGTCGGATCGCCGTAGCGGCCGAGTCGAGTGTCTACTGGGCATCCGGCACCCGTATTCTGCGGGATCACCTCGCTTCCCGCGGCGGAACCGTCATCGAACTCGACCTGCGCACGCTCACCCCTACGGCCGTGTGCGACGAACTCCTCGACAGTCGCGCGACAGCCCTCCTTCTCCTGGTCGGCCACCCGGAACCGGCGGTGTCGATCGTCAAGGCCGTCCGCCACGACCGGCGTCTCGCCGGGATCATGATCGGTGCTCCCGCCGGGCAACCGGAGTTCGCCGAATGGGCGGCGTCGCTGGGCGGCGACGGCGCCGAGATCCCCTTCCTGCGCTACCTGCCCGAGCGTCTCAGCCCACTGGGCGCACGAGTCGAGACGGCCCTCCGCCGGCGACTGGGCGAAGCGCCGTCTTTCGTGGCTTTCGAGGGCTACGACACGGTCACCGTCCTCGCCCAGGTACTGCGTTCTCACGGCGCGGACCGGGCGCGCACCGCCGGATCCTGGCCGCGCGTTGCGGTCGAAGGCACCCGCGGGCAGATCCGGTTCTCCCGCACGCCGGGCATCGGCGTTTGGCAGTGGGCCTGGCCGCCGGTCCAAGTCGTTGATCGAGATCCGGCGGAACCCGATCACTTTCGGATCCTCCACACCGGCTGAGAGCGCGGAGGGCCGACAGCCCAGATCCGTCCGAACTTGAGGCCTTCCATCTGTCTTCTGCCCGTCAGCAGCAAGGTCTGGTGCGACAGCGCTGGTCACAGCCAATCGCTCCGCCCTCTGAGCGACAACGCGTCAACAAGCCGGCACGGGCAGGGTTGCCGTCATCCACCGTCGCGATATCCACTCAAGGCCGGGGCCCAGCCCGATCCGGCCTCCTCCTCAACGTGTTGAAGTGATCTACAAGCCGTTTCCCAGTGCCGGTCCCTAGCCTCGTCACCGGCTCTCGCATCTGGCACGACAGAGCCGAGCTCGAAGACATCGGCAACGACGAGGAGAGACATGGTCAGGCCCGAAGACGGCCAGTCGATAGCCGCCGAGCGGATCAGCAACTGCCTACGGTTCGGATGGCCCAGACTCGACCTGAGCGATCTCCACCTGGAGACGGTTCCCGAGTCGCTCGGCGACCTCACTCACCTGAGCAAGCTCAATCTGAGCGGCAACGAGCTGACCTCGCTACCCGAATGGCTGGGCGACCTCACTCACCTGACCGACCTCGACCTGAACTGCAACGAGCTGACCGCCCTCCCCGAATGGCTGGGCGGTCTCACCAACCTCACCACACTCCAGCTGGGCGGTATCGAGCTGACCGTCCTGCCCGAATGGCTGGGCGACCTCACTACCCTCACCTGGCTCGACCTGGGGTGCAACGAACTGACCACTCTGCCCGACTGGCTGGGCGGCCTCACCAACCTCACCTACCTGGAGCTGCGCTGCAACGAGCTGACCGCTCTGCCCGAGACCCTGGGCGACCTCACCAACCTCACCTACCTCGACCTGAGCGATCTCCGCCTGGGGACGCTTCCCGAGTGGCTGGGCAACCTCACCCGCCTGAACGAGCTCTATCTGAGCAGCAACGGACTGACCGTCCTGCCCGAGTGGCTGGGCGACCTCACCGCCCTCGTCTGGCTCAACCTGAGCCACAACCAGCTGACCGCGCTGCCTGAGTCGCTCCGCAACCTCACCGTCCTCCGAGAACTCCTCCTGGACAGCAACCGGCTGACCGCGCTCCCTGAGTGGCTGGGCGGCCTCACTCACCTGAACACGCTCTATCTGAGCAACAACGAGCTGACCGCCCTGCCCGAGTGGCTGGGCGACCTCACCGCCCTCACCGTCCTCGACCTGAGCGGTAATCAGCTGGTCTCGCCCGAATCGGTGGAGAACCTCGCCGCCCTCCACGAGTTCCACCGGGACGGCTACCGGCTCACCCGCGCATAACAGCGGATTTGAGTCACTGATGCGAGCCTGTGACACGCCCATCGCCTGAGCGACATCCTCCTGCCGCAGGCCAAGCTTGCGTCTGGCTTCAGCGAGTTGGTAGGCGCGCTGACGAGCCACGAGCCCATCGCGGAGTCGGGCAACCTCCTGCTCATCACCGGGCTGGACGAGCTCAGCGCGCAGTTCCTCCCATGTCACCGCCTGATCGCTCACTACTCCCTCTTCTCAAGGTATCGGGCAAAACGCAGCTCTGCCGCTTTGATCGCCACGTCATACCAACCGCTCCAGTCGCCGGACTTGTCTCCGGCGACCAGGAACACAGCTTGACGCCAAGGGGCGAAGACGAAGAGCATTCGCACCTCGCTCCGCCCGCTGGATCCAGGTCTCAGCTCCTTGAGGTTACGGATCGTCGACCCTTGAAGTGTGTCCACCAAGGGACGTCCCAGACTGGGACCTTCCTCAGCAACCCGATCCAAGGCCGCAGCGATCAGCAAAAGGGTCTGCCGATCCGTGGCCGTCATCACCCAGTTGGTCACTCATCGATTCAGAAGTTCTCGTTCCACAGATACCAGGAACCTCGGTAGTGCTCGACGTCGGCCTCGTATTCTTCCTCCTCGGGTAACCGGGGCTCCCCCTGCGGGCTCCATATGACGCCACGCTCATAGATGCCGTCCCACCCACCGGCCAGTGCGAAGCGCACGGTGTTCCCATGCCGTTCGGCCCAGGAGACATCGAACAGCCCTAGCCTTCCAGGCCCCATCTTCCAGTCTGCGCCTCCCGCCAACACCGACCGTGCGACCTTCTCGAAACTCCCCTCGGACAACGCGAACCTGGATCTCTCCGGCTCTCCCTGGCTACCCAGCGCCAACAGCGGGATCACGATGATCAGTGGCGCCATCCAGCGCAGCAGGTTTCGCCTGACTCCCGATCGCCGCTCCGGAGCGGAGAGTTCCACAGCGAGGCGCACGAACCAGACCACGCCAAGCACGAAAAACGCAAGAAGAACGGGCAGTATCCACAGAGGGCCGGTACCAGGAAAACTCCCCGCGTACAGGAGTAAGAGGCCCAGGACCGTCAGCGAGCCGATCAGAGGCAGCCCCGGTGCGCCGATCGAACTTCTCGGGAACTGCTCTTGCAGAGTCACTACAACTCCAACCAGGATCGATCAAGGCATCTCATGATCCACTCGAATCCTATCCATGGACCCCGATAAGCACAGAGCGCCGGAAACCTCGAGTGCCACTCAGGGTGACTGCCGTCTAATTCGTCACCTAGAACTCGTGCTCTCCCGCGTGGCGTCCGCCCAGACATCCCGGCCGTTGCTCCACAGCTCTGAGGCGTGGTAGCCGAACCGGTCGAACAGCCCGTCGTCCTGATACCAGGCGGGTCGTCTTAGGGTCACTGACGTGAGAGAGCGCGAGTGATGCCGGTGGCGATGGTGGTGGCCAGCACCCAGCCCGCGATGACGAGGCCGTAGGCGACCCACTGACCACCGCCAGTGGGTTGGTATGCCTTTTCCTGCCCGAAGTCGATCAGCGGGAACAGAAGATCCAAAACGTAGACAAAGGCGTTGAACGCAGGGCCCTTGCCAGGTTCAGCACGAGGCGGGTTGTTCAGAGTGAAAACGACGGCGCCGGCAATGAGCAGTATCAGGAACCACAGGGCGGCGCGGATGGGGCGGTAGCCATACCCGACTGTGACGTCCTGCAGCCATCCCCAGGCGCGGGCGTGCCACGGGAACCTGGGGTGCTGTCGCCGCTGCCGCTGCTGCTTGACCAGCAGGACGGTACGGGCGTCGACGTCGTGACCCAGTCGCCGATAGGTGGTGGCGAGCTGTTCATACGGCTGCGGCACGTATCCGTCGAGGTCGTCCTTCAGCCATGTCAAGCGTTGGGTGACGGACAACATCGGTTCCAGGGCGTCGTAGACGAGGCCGTTCTGGTGGCGTGGCGACCAGGTGGCGGGGTCGTCGTAGATGACGCCGATTCGGGCGTGTCGCAGATCGACAACACCTTCGAGCGTCTGCTTCGGGCGCAGGTACAGCTCGCGGGCCTCCAGTTGCCGGGCGACCAATGCCTGAGCGCCGGGCGCGGACAGGGTCGCGTCGGTGAGGTCCAGATGCCGACCGAGACGGGCTCCGACCAAGGTGAGCTCACCTTCGGCGGTGAAGCCGCGCCCGCATTCCAGCCCACCGCCGACGCTCGTCCTAGAAAGGTCGAGTGCCCGCCCATCGGAATTGCTGAGGCGGGCGCCATTGAAATCAGCGAACGTACCGATCCTCGCGTCAGCGAGACGAAGCGCACCGTCGGCGCGGAAACCTTCGGTGCATGACAGCCTGCCGCCGATGTTCACCCCGTCGGCGTCGAGGGCGGTTTTAGTGGACGCGTCGGGATTCGTGACAGACAGGCTCGCACCGGCCAGGTTCAGTGATCCCGCGATGCGGGCTTGGGTGAGGTTCACCCGCCCTTCGGCGATGAGCCCGCGCGCGTCGATACTTCCCTCGACCTGGAGCTCCGCTGCCTGGAGCGCGCGACCACCCGAATAGGCCAGATGGGCATCTTTCAGGCTAAGCTCCCGGTCGATCCGCGAGTCGGCCAACCGCACCGTGCCGGTCGCGGTGAACCCGTCACTCAGGTACAGGCCACCCTCGGCGGTAATCCGGGAACCGCGAAAAGCCATCTTGCCGGGATAGTCAATTGTGGTTCCGGTGAAGCTGAACGGTCCAGTCACGCGGGCGTTGCGCAGGCTCACCATCCCAGCGACGGCCATTCCCCGGCACAGGACGCTCCCATCGGCGACCAGCCCGTCCATGTCTAGCGGCAACCCCCTTGCATCGGTAAGGCGGGCCCCATCCAGAATCATCGCGCCGATTACCCGCGCGCTGGACAGCCGGACCTGGCCTGTAGCCTGGAGACCTTTCGCGGACAGGCCTCGGCCGGTCTGGAGCCGATCACAGTCGATCGCCATGTCGGGGGCGGAGATCCGCGCACGGTTCATCGTGAGGCTTCCCGCAAGCTGGGCTCCGCGAAGTTCCAGCAGGCCGGTGGCTACGCAACCGTCCAGTCGCAAGTGCCCGTCCATGTGCACGTTGGAGGCAGACAGGCCCGGCAGGTGAGAGCCTTTGAAACTCATCTGCTGGCATCGCGCCCAATAAAGGCCCGGCTCCTGCTCAAAGAAGCAGGAGAGGAAGCGCGCCGAGTGGCAGATGGTGGAATAGGCTAGATTCATCCGTTCGGTGATTCGGGCTCCCTTGATTCGGAGAGCCGGGATTCGGTGCGACTGTGGCACCTCCTCGCTCATCAACAGCGTGGCGATCACCCGAGCGCGAATCGTCCGTTCCGTCCCCCAAACCGCACCCACCGCCGGATTGTCCTCATCCGGTTTCCCGGTTGTAAAATCGACCTCTTCCCCATGTGGGAATGCCTCCCACACCCGACGCTCGGCGTCAGACAGGTCCTCGACACGCACGTTGTTCCTCTCGTACGAACATGCTCTCCCTTTGATCGCTTGATTCGCATAGAGGGTTACCGAGCTGGAGAATTCGTGTTCTCTGTGCGCTCCCGCGGGTCATCCGCCCAGACGTCCCGGCCGTTGTTCCACAGCCCGGAGGCGTGGTAGCCGAACCGGTCGAACAGGCCGTCGTCCTGATAGCGGTGCAGGTGCATCATCGGCGAGCCGTGGCCGACGAGCTTGGCCAGGTGCGGGGTCACGAGCATCTCCGAATCGAAACGGAAGACGCTCATCGCGATGTGCTCGTCTCCGAACCTCGCCTCGATGCCGGGTACGTCCCGAACCTGCTCGATCTCCGAGAGGGTGATCCGGATGCGGGTGGAGACGGTCAGCGGGACGTTCTCCACCTCCTCACGACGGCGGGTGACCTCGCTGTCCGAGTCCCCAATGAGAAAGCGGATCTTGCACCCCTGCTCGGCCTTGCACTTGAGGACCTTGGCGAGGTTGGGTGTTCCAGCCACAGGAAGTAGTTGGTGTACCCGGCGGAGACGCTCTCGTTGCGAGCCGAGTAAGACGCTTACGCTCGCGCAGGCTGGTTTCATCGTCGCCCTGGCGGAGCAGGCCGCGCTCCGCATGCGGGCGTACGTGGTGCTCTCGCTGCTGATCGGTGCCCGTACTGAGGAGTTGTGTGCGCTTCTCTGGTCACATGTGGTCGCCTTCGACGAGAGCCGCAACGTGTGGGCACCTGCGAGATGCGGCACAGCTCCGTGTCGCTGCTGTCGGACTCCGGCATCCCGATCGAGGACATCTCCCGGCTCGTCGGCCATCGGAACACGGTGGTCACGGAGACGGTCTATCGGAAGCAGATCCGGCCGGCGCTCTCATGCAGGGAGCGGAGGCGATGGACGACATCTTCAGGAGTTGGTCACCCGGTTAGTCACTCACGCCCCGTTCCGAAGATCGGATACGGGGCGTTTTGGCTGGTGGGCACTACTGGGTTCGAACCAGTGACATCTCGCTTGTAAGGCGAGCGCTCTACCGCTGAGCTAAGCGCCCGGGAAATCCCGTCGGACAGACGGGACAACACTTTACGCCACGTGGGGGGACTTCAGCACATCGAGAGACCACGTGGTTCCCGCGTCGGTGAAGCCGGCGGCGCGCCAGCCGAGGAGGGCCGCGCCGAGCATGCCGGCGGACATGCCCAGGGCGGCATGACGCAGGGGCGGGGCGTCGCGGAAGGCTAGGCGTTTGCCGAGCCGTTCGGCCAGGGGGTCGGACAGGAGGGGGCCCGCTTCCGCGAGGCCTCCGCCGAGGACGATGGCGGAGGGGTCGAGAAGAAGCGTGTAGGTGGCCAGGGCGAGAGAGAGCGCCTCGATCGCGTCGTCCCAGATCTCCACGGCGAGAGGATCACCGGAGGCGGTCAGGGCGGCGACCCGCTCGGCGCTGACCGAGGCGGGTGGGACGACGGTGGCGGATGAGGTGGACGGCGGAGAGGAGGCAAGGAGGGGCGAGGCAGGGGTGGAGGAGGGCTCCGGAGCGAAAGAGGAGGAAGCGGGGGCGGAAGGCGGGGATGCGGCGGCGCGGGTGGAGTAGCGGCGGGCCACGGCGGAGGCGGAGGCGTAGGTCTCCAGGCAGCCGATCTGGCCGCAGGCGCACGGTTCCCCCTCGGGGTGGACCGGGGTGTGGCCGATCTCGCCGGCCCAGCCGCCGCTCCCGCCGTACGGCTCGCCACCCAGGATCGTGGCGCCCGCGATGCCGGTGCCGATGGGCAGGAACAGGAAGTCGGAGAGCTCACGGCCGGCTCCGAGGACGCTCTCGGCCAGACCGCCCGTGCGGACGTCGTGCCCGAGCATGACGGGGACGTCCAGCGGGACGAGGTCCCCGGCCGGGACGTCGCGCCAGCCGATGTTGGCGGAGTACAGGGCCGCCTCGGCGGTGACCAGGCCCGGTACGGCGAGTCCGACCCCCTCGAGGGTGCCGCCCTCCGCGGCGGCGAGGTCGTCGATGAAGGACCGGATCGTCGCGATGACCGCCGCCGGGCCCCTGTCGCGCGGGGTGGCACGGCGGTCGGTGCGGATGATCTCGCCGGAACGGGTGACGAGGCCGCCCTTCATCGACGTTCCACCGACGTCAAGGGCAACAACGAAGGAGCTCATGCACCCATCCAGCGGGTCGAAGGGGCGGGACCGAGCCCGACCTTAGCGCACGCCGGGCGCGCCGGAATGGCGGGATCTCCCCCATACGGCCAAGCGCGTTGCTCGGAGGAACCTCCCGATATAGCCGGGAAACGCCCGGTCCCATGGCCCCTGGAACGGCCAGGGCGTTCTCAGGGGACCCGGCGCAGGACCCTGGCCAGGGCGGCCTCCACCTCGTCGGCCAGGCCGGGCGCGCAGGCGTGGGAGGCGGCCGGCCGGTCGTCGCCCCGCGCGAGGCGTACCGCGCCGCAGGATCGGCACTCCACCTCGCCCAACCGGCAGATGAGCGCGACGGAGCCGCACGAGAGGCATGTGTCGAGGTCGACTTGGTGGGTGCGCCGGCAGTCCGGGCAGATCAGCACCTGCGTCTCGTGGCGCACCCCGCGCGTCCACGGGCTGGAGCCACGGATCGGGTCGGTCTGCCTGGCCCCGCAGGAGAAGCAGGGCATGATCGCCTCCGAGAGGTCGGACCGGCGGGGCACTCGTGAGCGGGCGTCCGCCGGATCACCGCTTAGGGAAGGTCGGCGAGCGCCTTGCGGTACTCGGCGATGTCGCGGGCCCGTGAGATCGGGTTCACGACGCGCCAGCGAACCACGCCCTCGCCGTCGATGATGAAGGTCCCGCGCTCCGCGCAGCCCTTCTCGTTGTCGAATACACCGTACGCCCGCGCGACCTGCCCATGTGGCCAAAAGTCGGAGAGCAGCGAGAAGGTGTAGCCCTTCTGATCCGCCCACGCGCGGTGGGCGAAGGTCGAGTCAACCGAGACGGTGAGAATTTTAACGTCCTCGGGCATGTCGGCGATGAGCTCGTCGCGGATGACGTCGAGCTCGTTGCCGCAGACGCCGCTGAACGCCAGAGGGTAGAAGATCAGCACGATCTTTTTGCCCCGGTGTCCGGAAAGCTTGACCGGGGTGCCGTGCTGGTCCCTCAACTCGAAGTCGGGAGCCTGGTCACCCACCTCGATCGCCATGATCGGGGTTCCTTTCCTCGGCTGACGGCAGGCGTCATCATCCTGCCGTACGGCCCGCGCGAGCCGTACGGCAGGGCGGACCCTTAGCGGCGCGCCTTGGGCGTCGCCAGACGCGTCCCCGACCAGTCGGGGGCGGCACTGATGCTGCTGGTCTGCGAGAGACCCGCAGTGGTGGCGTCTTCCCCGATGTCGCTCGGCTCCACGTGCCCGTCCCGGCCGGCTTTGGGAGTGAGCAGCCAGATCTGGCCACCGTCGGTGAGGTTGGTCACCACGCTGCTCAGGGCGTCGAACAGATCACCGTCGCCGTCACGCCACCACAGCAGCACGACGTCGACGACGTCCTCGAAGTCTTCATCGACCAGCTCGTTACCGGTCAGCTCCTCGATGGAGTCGCGCAGATCGTCGTCGGTGTCCTCATCCCATCCGACCTCCTGCACCACCTGACCCGGCTTGAGGCCGAGTCGTTCGGCCAGGCCGCGTTCGCCCTGCGCCTGACCCGCGGTCGCGCTCACGTTTGTCCCTCCTGCTTGAATGGCCCCGCAATCACACGGTGCTCAGAGTGCTTCGGCACAGTCCACACGCTGTGACCCTCAGTCGTCAACGGTCGCCACGGCAACGACTGGGCTACGTATGAATTAGTCCGACAAAAATGACAAACGGACCTGGCGTTCCAGATTGTCGACGTTGAGATCCACGATGGCGATGGACTGCCAGGTTCCCAGCGCGAGCCGTCCGGCGAGAACCGGGACGGTGGCGTACGGCGGAATGAGGGCAGGCATGACATGCGACCGTCCATGCCCCCGTGATCCGTGCGCATGCCTCCATCTGTCGTCGGCCGGAAGCAGATTCTCCAGAGCCGCGAGCAGATCGTCGTCGCTGCCCGAGCCCAGCTCCAGCAGCGCGACCCCCGCGGTCGCGTGGGGCACGAAGACGTGTAACAGACCGTCGCCCCCACTTGACCGGACGAAGCTCTCGCACTCGGAGGTGATGTCGTGCACCCGCTCTCGGGAACCCGTTATCACCTCGATCGTCTGAGATCTCACATACCGATCCTACGATCCATCGTGAGCTGCGATGACGACCGCACCCGCTCCGGAAGACCAGGTGCGGCCCTCGCCGCCGCCCGATCTTCGTCGGTACGGGGACGGGGGCGGTGTGTCCGGTTTCTGGAATGTCCCCGTATGGACCGTTCCCTACCGGGAGGAGCCGGGCAGGGCGGGGGCCGGGACGAGAGCGGCGGCTCGGGATACGCCTGCCGGATGCGGCGTTTCCGGACAGCGACGGCGGCCGCGGCACCGCTCACGGTTGGCGCGCGAATCGTTACCACTTCGGCACGGAGCCTCACGGGCCGCGGCCCGTCTCCCCCGCGAGAGAGGCGCATGACAGGGCTCTATGAAGGAGGCGATGCGAAAGATGGTGGGAAAAAGAGCGAAAGACGATACGCGAGGCGTCCGTTAGGGCACCTTCAGGGGGGATCATGCGTTGTATACGGTGAGGGTCCCGATCACGACGCCCGGGCACATCGCGCGGCGGCGAGGAGGGCACCCTCCCCTTCCGGGGTCCCTCCAAGACCCTCGGGGGATCTTCGACGATCCCCCGAAGACCGTCGAAGGGCCCCCGCGGAAGGGCTCGGAAGGCTCCGGCGAGGGGCACGAAGGCAGGCCAGACAGCGGGTCCCAGATTCCCAGGGAGGGAACCTGTAAAAAAGGGGCAACCCCGATGTAACCTTTGGTGGCAATTCGTCCTACCATCGGTGGTCTAGGCCACTTTCGTATCACTGCCAGCAGGGATCTCCTGGTTACCGGGAAGTAGAGATGCACTTTCCGGGGTAAGCGACCAGGATGGAAGACGACCTACTCCAGACAAAAGTCCATCCTCGGAAGGCGAGACCCAGTGGCTTCCGGACGCCAGCGTTTCTCGATCATCAGCGACGGCCTACCCAGCCAGCTTCCTGATGTCGACCCCAGCGAGACCCAGGAGTGGCTCGAGTCGCTCGACAACGTCATCAAGACGGAAGGTCGCACTCGGGCCCGCTATCTGATGCTCCGGCTCTTGGAGCGCGCCCGTGAACACCAGGTCGGGGTGCCCGGCCTGCGCAGCACCGACTACATCAACACCATCCCGCCGGAGCGCGAGCCCTGGTTCCCCGGCGACGAGTACGTCGAGCGCCGGATCCGCGCCTACACACGCTGGAACGCGGCCGTGATGGTGACCCGGGCCAACGCCCGCACCAACGTCGGCGGGCACATCGCCACCTACGCCTCCGCCGCGTCGCTCTACGAGGTGGGCTTCAACCACTTCTTCCGCGGCAAGGACCACGGCGAGTCCGGAGACCAGGTCTTCTTCCAGGGCCACGCCGCGCCGGGCATCTACGCCCGCGCCTTCCTGGAGGGCCGCCTCAACGAGGCACAGCTCGACGCCTTCCGCCAGGAGCTCTCGCACGGGTTCAGGGGGCTGCCCTCCTATCCTCACCCCCGCCTGATGCCCGACTTCTGGGAGTTCCCCACGGTCTCCATGGGTCTCGGCCCGATCGGGGCGATCTACCAGGCCCGGTTCAACCGCTACCTGCTGAACCGGAAGATCAAGGACACCAGCCGGAGTCACGTCTGGTGTTACCTCGGCGACGGCGAGATGGACGAGCCCGAGTCGCTCGGCGCGATCGGCGTGGCGGCCCGTGAGGAGCTCGACAACCTCACCTTCGTCATCAACTGCAACCTGCAGCGCCTCGACGGCCCGGTACGCGGCAACGGAAAGATCATCCAGGAGCTGGAGTCCTACTTCAGGGGCGCCGGCTGGAACGTCATCAAGGTCGTCTGGGGTCGTGACTGGGACCCGCTGCTCGCGGCGGACGTCGACGGTGTGCTGGTCAACAAGATGAACACCGTCCCCGACGGCCAGTTCCAGACATACTCCGTCGAGACCGGCGGATACATCAGGGAAAACTTCTTCGGCGACGACCCGCGCCTGCGCAAGATGGTCGAGCACCTGTCGGACGAGGACATCCGCAAGCTGTCGCGCGGCGGCCACGACTACCGCAAGGTGTACGCGGCCTACAAGGCGGCTCGTGAGCACGTCGGCCAGCCGACGGTCATCCTCGCCCAGACCATCAAGGGCTGGACTCTCGGCAAGGACTTCGAGGCGCGCAACGCGACGCACCAGATGAAGAAGATGTCCAAGAGCGACCTGAAGGAGTTCCGCGACCGGCTCTACCTGCCGATCCCCGACTCCGCTCTCGAGGGCGACCTCCCGCCCTACTTCCACCCGGGCGAGAACGACCCGGAGATCCAGTACATGAAGGAGCGCCGCGCGGCCCTGGGCGGTTTCCTGCCCAAGCGCGTGATGCGCGCCAAGCCGGTCACGCTTCCCGGCGACGCCGCGTACGCGCAGCTGAAGAAGGGTTCCGGCAAGCAGAACGTCGCCACCACCATGGCGTTCGTCCGCCTGCTCAAGGACCTGATGCGCGACAAGGAGATCGGCAACAGGTTCGTGCCGATCATCCCGGACGAGGCGCGCACCTTCGGTCTTGACGCGATCTTCCCGACAGCGAAGATCTACTCACCGCACGGCCAGATGTACGAGGCGGTCGACCGCGAGCTGCTGCTGTCGTACAAGGAGTCGACCGAGGGTCAGATCCTGCACGAGGGCATCAGCGAGTCGGGCTCGATGGCCTCCACGATCGCGGTCGGCTCGTCGTACGCCACGCACGGCGAGCACATGATCCCGATCTACATCTTCTACTCGATGTTCGGCTGGCAGCGCACCGCCGACCAGATGTGGCAGCTCGCCGACCAGATGGGCCGGGGCTTCCTGCTCGGCGCCACCGCCGGCCGCACCACGCTGAACGGCGAGGGCCTGCAGCACGAGGACGGCCACACCCCGCTGATCGCCTCGACGAACCCGGCCGCGGTCTCGTACGACCCCTCGTGGGGGTTCGAGGTGGCCCACATCGTCAAGGACGGCCTGCGGAGGATGTACGGCGAGGAGCCGGAGAACGTCTTCTACTACCTCACCGTCTACAACGAGCCCTACCCCCAGCCCGCCGAGCCCTCGGACCTGGACGTGGCGGGTCTGCTCAAGGGTCTGTACAGGTTCGCCCCGGCTCCGGCCGTGTCCGGGCCGAAGGCCAACATCCTCGCGTCCGGCGTGGCCGGGCCGTGGGCGATGGAGGCCCAGCGGATGCTGGCCGAGGACTGGGGCGTGGCGGCCGAGGTCTGGTCGGCCACCTCCTGGGCGGAGCTGCGCCGCGACGCGCTCGCCGCCGAGGAGCACAACCTGCTCAACCCCGACTCCGACAAGCGCGTGCCGTACGTCACGCAGGCGCTGTCGTCGGCGCAGGGGCCGTTCGTGGGCGTGAGCGACTACATGCGGGCGGTCCAGGACCAGATCGCCCAGTGGGTTCCCGGCGACTGGAGCTCGCTCGGCACCGACGGCTTCGGCCTGTCGGACACCCGGTCGGCGCTGCGCCGCCACTTCCACGTGGACGCGGCCTCGATCACCCTGGCCGTGCTCACCCAGCTGGTCAACAGGGGTGAGCTCGACCAGGAGGTGCTGGGCGACGCCATCTCCATGTATCACCTGAAGAACGGCGTGACCGAGGCCGCGGGCGCCGAGAGCAACGACACCCAGTCCATGGGAGTTTGATCGTTCCCGGGCGGGTTCTCCTTTTCCATGGAGGGCCCGCCCGGTTAGTGTTGAACGCTCCCCCCGGCGAACGATTCCAGGGGAGAGCGTTTCATGGCAACAATCCTTAGGGCGGCCGCGACGGTCACGGCCCTGTCAACCGTGCTCTCCGCCTGCGGTGGCGGACCCGGCGGGGACGGTTCCCTCCCGGGCGGGCTCGTCGGAGGCGAGGTCGTCTCGGGCACGTCCGACCCGACCGCCACCTCCGCCCCCGCGGAGGCGATCACCTGGGGTCCGTGCACCGGGCTCAGGCGGCCTGGCGGTGAGACCCCCCAGCCCAACTCCGCGCAGCAGTGCGGGAAACTCAGGGTCCCGCTCGACTACGCCAACCCGGACGGCGACTCCATCGAGATGGCCGTCATCCGCGTCAGGGCCACCGACCCCGGCAGGCGGATCGGCTCGCTGGTCTTCAACTTCGGCGGCCCCGGCGCCTCGGGTGTCGAGACCATGGCCCAGGCCGCCAAGGCGTTCACCACCCTGAACAGCCGCTTCGACCTGGTCAGCTTCGACCCGCGAGGCGTCGGCGAAAGCTCAGGTGTCCGGTGCGGCGACAGCGCGGTGATGGACAGGTTCACCTCGATGGACACCCTGCCCGCCAACGAGGAGGAGCGCGCCAGGAGCCGGGAGATCACCAAGGAGTTCGTGACGGCCTGTCAGCAGACCTCGGGCAGGCTGCTGCCCTACATCGGCACGGTGAACGCCGCCGCGGACATGGACCGTCTCCGCGCGGCCCTGGGCGAGAAGCAACTGGACTACTTCGGCATCTCGTACGGGACGCAGCTCGGCGCGGTCTACGCGACGAAATTCCCGCAGAACGTGGGACGGTTCGTGCTGGACGCCCCGCTGGATCCGAGCGTCTCCATGGCGACGCGCACGATGGTCCAGACGAAGGGGTTCCAGCACGCCTATGACGCCTTCCTGAAGGACTGTGTGAAGCAGCCCCGCGAGTGTGAGATCGGCAGCGACGCGACCATCGCGAACAAGAACGTGACGAAGCTCATGGACGAGCTGAACGACAAACCGCTCAAGGTCGGCAAGCGTCTCCTGACCCAGGGGCTGGCGGGCGTCGGCATCGCCGCCGCGCTGTACTCGAAGCTGACCTGGCCGCTGCTGGACCAGGCGCTGGGCCAGGCGATGAAGGGTGACGGTCGGATCCTGCTGGCCCTGGCCGACAGCTACAACGGCCGTCAGCCCGACGGGAGCTACACGACGCTCATGAGCAGCTTCCCCGCGATCAGCTGCGTGGACACCGCAGAACGCCCCACCCCCGAGCAGCTGAACGCGCTGGAGGACGAGACGATGAAGGTCTCCCCGCTGTTCGGCGGCGCGGGGATGGGCCTGATCTGCTCGATGTGGCCGGTTCCCGGCAACGACGAGGCGAGGCGGATCAACGCCACGGGCTCGGCGCCGATCCTGGTCATCGGCGGCACCGGCGACCCCGCCACGCCGTACGAGTGGGCTCCGAAGCTGACGGGGGAGCTTCGGACGGGGGTGCTGGTGACCTACAGGGGCGAGGGGCACGGCGCCTACCTGTCCGGTGACACCTGCGTCAAGAAGCTGACCGACGCCTACCTCATCGACGGGAAGGTCCCTGCCAGGGGGACCGTCTGCGACGGTTCGTGACGCGGCGGGCCCGCGGGCGGGCCGCGCGGTCACGCCTTCCCGCGCGTCGCCCGCCCTCGCGGAGACATCGCCCGCCCTCGCGGGAGACAGGGCGGCGGTGAGGAGCGCGGTCGGAGGCGAACGGGCTCGGCGGGGCTCGGGGAGAGGACTGCGGTCGAAGGCGGACGGTTCAGCAGGTCTCCGGACGGGGCCGGGCGGTCTCGAAGCGGAAACCGACCCGGCCCAGGTGCTTTTCGAGCAGGCGCTTCATCGTCCCGTCCTCGTACATCGACGCGATCACTTCGTTGATCTTCCGGCAGGCCACCGGGTCTCCGCGTCTGAGCGCGACGCCGTACCTCTCCGAGGTGAGCCTGATCCCGGCGATCTCGACCTTGACGTCGCGCAGGCGGGCACCGAAGCCGGCGATCAGCAGGTCGTCCCCGACCATGGCGTCGGCTCGGCCGTCGGCCACCTGGGACGCGCACTGCGCGGGGTCATCCGCCCGTACCGCGACGAAGTCGACGCCCCTGTCGCGGATCATCGTGCCCGTGGTCTGACCAGGTGACAGGCAGATCCTCCTGCCGCGCAGGTCCTTGAGACCGTCGATCCTCGCGCCGGTACGCACCAGCGCGTCGCGGTGGGCGAGATAGTACGGGCCCGCGAAGGCGACGCGGCGGCGATCGGCGTTGTCGATCGAGAAGTTGGCGATCACGAGGTCGGCCCTGCCCTTCTCCACCGCCTCCTCACGACCGTCGTACCCCACCACCGACACGAACCTGAGCCCGTCGTCGGGCACCTTCAGCTCTTTCGCGATGTGGGCGGCCAGGTCGGCCTCGAATCCCCGGGGCGGCCTGCCCAGCGAGATGCCCGGCAGGCCCTCCCTGAACCCCACGCGGAGCCTGCCGGTCTCCCTGATCCGGTCGAGCAGGGGCGAGCCGGTGGAGACCCGCGGGGTCGCCGTCGCAGGGCCGACCGCCGGTGGGCGGGAGGGTTCGGCCTGGCCGGGCGGCGTGCTCCCGAACGGGAGGCCCAGCAGGGCACCCGCCACGCCGAGGACGGCGACCCCGACGGCGATCGCGCCGAGGACCACCGGGCGGCGCCGCGTGGGCGCGGCGGGCTCTTCGGGCCGGGTCAGGTCCCCGGTGGCGGCCTGCGCGCCCTCGGCCAGCTCCTCCTCCGAGGCCTCCGGGGTCTCCGCCTCGTCCACCGGGTGGCCGAGCAGGCGCTTCAGCAGCACGTCCGAGGTGGGCCTGAGCCGCTGATCCTTGTTCAGGCAGGCCGCGACGACGTCGCGTAGCCCGTCGGGCAGGCCGTTCAGGTCGGCCTCGTGGTTGATCACCCGGTTGAGCGTCGCCACGATCGTGTCGCTCCCGAAGGGAGCCTTCCCGGTGGCGGTGAAGACGATGGTCGAGCCCCAGGCGAACACGTCGGCGGGAAAACCCACCCGCTCACCGGCGATCTGCTCGGGGGCCATGTAGGCGGGGGTGCCGACCGCGCGGGTGGTGATCGTCCCGCTCTCATCGATGATCTTCGCGATGCCGAAGTCGACGACCCTGGGGCCGTCGGTGGCGAGCATGACGTTGTCGGGCTTGAAGTCGCGGTGCGCGATGCCCGCGTGGTGGATCGCGGTCAGCGCGGTGGCGGTGCCGATCGCGAGGCGTTCGAGAGCCTCCCCGGTCAGCGGTCCCTCGCGTTCGACCACCTGGCGCAGCGAGGGCCCCTCGATCAGCTCGCTCGCGATGTAGGGCGTCTCACCGTCGAGGTCGGCGGCGAGCACCCGGGCGGTGCAGAAGGCGGCCACCCGGCCGGCCGCCGCCAGCTCGCGGGCGAAACGGGAGCGCGCGTGGGCCTCCTCGGTGAAGCGCACGTGCAACAGCTTGACGGCCACCCGCTCACCGTCCTCGGACTCGCCGAGATAGACGACCCCCTGCCCGCCCTCCCCCAGTCTGCCCTTGAGCTCGTACCTGCCCAGTCGCGGCGGATCCCCCGGCCGCAACGGTCTGATCTCCGGCACCGCGCACCCCTCGTCCACCGCGCTTTGCCAGAACATTACACACCCGGACGGGCGATGATCGGCTGTCTCGTCAGGGCCGGTGCGGCTCACCTCGCCCCCCGCGCGGGGGGCGGCGATTCCCCCGAAAGAACCAGAGATCGGTTGAACAGACAAAAGCACATCGATACCCTGTGGCGACGCATCTCATTGGAGCTCGATGGCCGCGCGACCACAACACCCACGGGCCACACCACCAGGTCCCCATGGCAAGACGCCTTCCAAGCCCTCGGGCTTCAAGGCCTCCAGAGCGATCGCCATCACCGGAATCGGTGTCGTCTCGATGCTTCTCGTCTCCTCCTGCTCCACGTCGGACTACGAGGAGGTGGGCGCCGAGTGCGTCGACCTCAACAACCGCCAGCCGGACGGCAGCTACGCGATCGTGGACGAGGACCTCTGCGACGACGACAGGCGCTACCACGGATCGCGGGGCGCCTACGGCTGGTACTACGGAGGCGTCAGGTCCGGCTCCCACATCCGGCAGGGCACCACCGTGCGTCCCTCGGACGTCCAGATCACCAGCCGCAAGGGCACGGTGATCCAGCGGGGTGGTTTCGGTGGCCGAAGCGGATCGGGTGGCGGGAGCTGATCCGGCGCCGATGAGCAAGCCGACGAACCACAGGTGAGCGACAGGTGAGCAGGAGATGAGACGCGAGACCTCCCTCCCTCGCGACGACTGGGAGAGCGTCATCGAGGGCCACGGCCTGGCCTACCACCGCTCGGCCCATCCCGAGGGCCTTGACCGTCCGTACTGGGACGAGACCGTCCAGTACGTCTTCTCCATGGACGAGGTCCTCGACCTGGAGAACCAGGTCGAGGACCTGCACCGGATGTGCCTGAACGCCGTGGAGCACGTCATCGCCAAGGGCCGCTACGCCGAGTTCGCGATCCCGCCGTGGGTGGCCCCCGAGATCGCCGCCTCCTGGGAGCGTAACGACCCGCACCTGTTCGGCCGTTTCGACCTGCGCTACGACGGGACCGGCCCCGCCAAGCTGCTGGAGTACAACGCCGACACCCCCACCAGCCTCCTGGAGAGTTCGGTGGTGCAGTGGTTCTGGCTGCGCGACCGCTACCCGGACGACGACCAGTGGAACTCCATCCACGAGCGGCTGATCGCCAGGTGGCAGCAGATCTCGACCGGCCTGCCCACCGGGCCCACGCACTTCGCCTGGACCAACATGGACACCTCGGGCGAGGAGGTGATGACCCTCGCCTATCTGCAGGAGACCGCCGACCAGGCCGGGCTCAAGACCGTCGCGGTCGCGATGGAGGACATCGGCTGGGACGACCTCAACCTCCGCTTCGTCGACATGGAGCGCAGGGTGATCCGCTCGCTCTGCAAGCTGTACCCGTGGGAGTGGGCGGTCGCCGACCCGTTCGGGACGCGGGCGGTGCGCCAGCAGGTCTCGACGACCTGGATCGAACCGCTGTGGAAGATGCTGCTGTCCAACAAGGCGCTGCTCGCGGTGCTCTGGGAGCTGTACCCGGGACACCCGAACCTGCTGCCCGCCTACCTCGACGGCCCCCGCGACATGTCCTCCTACATCGTCAAGCCGCTGCTCGGCCGCGAGGGCGCCAACATGCGGATCGTCACCCCCGGCGAGCACGTCGAGACCCTCGGCGGCTACGGCGCCGAGGGCTACGTCTACCAGGAGTTCCAGGCGCTGCCCGTCTTCGAGGGCTGGCGTCCCGTCCTCGGCGCCTGGGTCGTCCACGACGAGGCGGCGGGTGCCGGCATCCGCGAGACCTCGGGGTTCATCACCGACGACACGTCGTCATTCGTCCCGCACCGCATCGAACTCTGAGTCCCGGAAAGAGAAACCACACATGAGTCCCACCCCCGTGCCACCCGTCCCCGTCGTGCCCGGTGCCGAGGCGCTCTCGCTCGCCGAGGTCCTCGGGCGCGGCGCGCTCGCGATCGTCTCGTACGCCGCGCTCGGCGTGATCCTGCTCATCGTCGGTTTCTACGTGATCGACATGGTCACCCCCGGCAGGCTCGGCAAGCTCATCAAGGAGGGGCGCAATCCCAACGCCACCCTGCTCGCCGGCTCAGGGCTGGCGGCCGTCGGGCTGATCGTGGCGGCCTCCATCTGGTCCTCGGGCGGCGCCCTGCAGGAGGGCCTGCTCGCGACGCTGGTCTTCGGCCTGGTCGGCATCGCCGTGCAGACCGTGGCGATGGTCGCGTTCGACAAGGTGGCGGGCATCTCGGTGCGCGAGCTGGTCACCGAGCCGGAGCTTCAGCCGGGCGCCCGGCTGCTCGCGGTCACCCACCTCGCCATCGGCCTGATCACCGCCGTCGCGGTCGTCTGAGCCCTCGTCCGACCCGCCCACCCTCCGTACGTTCACATCCCGGTGGGCGTACGGGACACGGGCGCGCGGAACGGGATCGTGGCGTACGCTCGCGCCCTGGTCGTGCGGGACGTACAAGATCGGGGAGCGTACGCTGTCCGGAGCCGCGGCTGGCGCATCTCCCGCGACCTGGCACTCTTAGTGGCGTGAGGGAGCGGAACGAGCGAACGTTCAGGCACAGCGACGTCGTGACCGGGGAGGACGGGAGGGATCCCGACTCCGACCGGATCCGGGAGGACACCACGCGCCGGCTGGAGCGGGCCATGGGCACGCTGGGCACGGCCGCCATGTCCCGCATGGACGACCGGCTGATGTGGTTTCGCGCCCTGTCGGCGGAGGACAGGTCCTGGGTCGGGCTGGTCGCCCAGGCCGGGATCGCCGCGTTCGTGGAGTGGTTCCAGCACGCCGGTGAGGGCCGCCCGACGCCCAGCATCGAGTTCTTCGGCACCGCGCCCAGGGAGCTGAAGCGGTCCATCTCGCTGCAGCAGACCGTCGACATCGTGCGGGTCGTGGTCGAGGTGGTCGAGGCGCAGACCGGAGAGCTGGCGGCGCCCGGCGGGGAGCACCAGCTCCAGCAGGCGATGCTCCGCTACACCCGCGACGTCGCCTTCGCCGCCGCGCAGGTGTACGCGCGTGAGGCCGAGGCTCGCGGGGCCTGGGACGCACGGCTGGAGGCGCTGATCGTGGACGCCTTGGTCAGGGGCGAGGTCGACGACGGCCTGCACTCGTGGGCCGCCGCGCTCGGCTGGACCTCCGCCCCCGTCGTGGTGCTGGCCGGGCAGACCCCCGACGACGACCCGCAGGCGGTCATCGACGCGCTGCGCGACCGGGGCCGCAGGTCGGGCCTGGACATGCTGGCCGGGGTGCAGGGCGACCGGTTGATCGTGATCGTGGGTGGGGCGGACAGCGTCGCCGCGGCGGCCAGGCACGTGGTGCCGCGTTTCGGCGCCGGTCCGATCGTGATCGGGCCCGAGGTCGCCGACCTGCACTCGGCCGCGAGTTCGGCGCGGGCGGCGATGGCCGGGCTGCGAGCCGCCGCGGGATGGCCGGACGCGCCCAGGCCGGTTCACGCCGAGGACCTGCTGGCCGAACGGGCCATCGACGGCGACGGCGACGCCAGGGCACAGCTGATCGAGAACGTCTATCTGCCGTTGATCGGCACACCGCTCCTCGACACCCTCGCGACCTACCTGGAACAGGGCACGTCCCTGGAAGCGACGGCCCGCCTGCTTTTCGTCCATCCGAACACGGTGCGCTACCGTCTGCGTAAGATCACGGAACTGACCGGCTATCAGCCGACCGAGGGGCGATCCGCCTTCACCCTCCAGGTGGGACTGATTCTCGGGCGCCTGTCGGAGACGCCGGTAACCTAGAATCCTTTACTTAATCTCCGCGAAACTCCCGCTGTAGGTTCCCTACAAAGAAGTGGGGACAAAGTTCGTCTGGATCTCCATCCATGTATTGAACTTCTACAGGGCAGGCTGGATTTTGTGCTCGTCATCGTCGCTCCGGGCCAGGGTGCCCAGACTCCAGGCTTTCTCGGTCCATGGCTCGAACTACCGGGCGTGGCCGATCGGCTGACCGCTTGGTCGGAGCTGGCCGGCCTCGATTTGATCGCCTACGGGACCACCGCGGACGCGGACGAGATCCGTGACACGGCCGTCGCGCAACCACTCCTCGTAGCCGCCGGGCTCGCCGTCGCCGAGGTGCTGGGGGCCTCCCCCGACATCGTCGCCGGGCACAGCGTGGGCGAGTTCACCGCCGCCGCGCTGGCCGGGGTGATCACCCCCGAGCAGGCCGTCGGCCTCGTCCGCGAGCGCGGCCAGGCCATGGCGAAGGCCGCGACGATCACCGAGACCGGCATGTCCGCCGTCCTCGGCGGCGTCGAGGAGGAGGTCCTCGCCGCCATCGCCGACAAGGGACTCACCCCCGCCAACATCAACGGCGCCGGGCAGATCGTGGTCGGCGGCACGCTGGAGCAGCTGGCGGCCTTCAAGGCCGAGCCGCCCGCGCGGGCGAGGGTGAGGGAACTCTCGGTCGCCGGCGCGTTCCACACCGTCCACATGGCCTCCGCGGTCGGCCGTCTGCGCGAGGCCGCCGCGGACGTCACACCGGCCGATCCCGCCGTCACGCTGCTGTCCAACAGCGACGGGTCGGCGGTCACGAGCGGCGCCGAGTTCATGGAGCGCCTGGTCACCCAGGTCGCCAACCCGGTGCGCTGGGACGCCTGCATGGCCACGATGACAGAGCTCGGCGTCACCACGATGATCGAGCTCGTCCCCGGCGGCACGCTCACCGGCCTGGCCAAGCGTGCTCTGCACGGGGTGACGACCGTCGCCCTGAAGACCCCCGACGACCTGGAGGCCGCGCGAGCCGCCCTTGAGTCGAACAAGGAGCGGTGACCGAGGAATGAAGACCTCACAGGGCGCGCCCGGCGCGAAGATCCTCGCCTTCGGCCACTACCAGCCTTCCAACGTGGTGACCAACGACGACCTGTCGGCGACCATGGAGACCAACGACGCCTGGATCCAGAGCCGCGTCGGCATCAAGGAGCGCCGGATCGCCCCGGACAACGAGTCCGAGATCGACCTGGCCGTGCAGGCGGGCGGCAAGGCCCTCGCCGCGAGCGGCCTGGCGGCCTCCGACATCGACCTGGTGATCATCGCCACCTGCACGCTGGAGACGCAGATCCCCAACGCCGCCGGCCGGGTGGCCACCCGGCTGGGCATCGACGCCCCCGGCGCCTTTGACGTCAACACCGCCTGCTCGGGCTTCTGTTACGCGCTCGCGGTCGCCAACGACGCGATCCGCGCGGGATCGGCGACCCACGTGCTCGTCGTCGGCACCGAGAAGCTCTCCCAGTGGATCGACTGGACCGACCGGGCCACCGCGGTGATCTTCGCCGACGGCGCGGGCGCCGCGGTCGTCGGCCCCTCCGACACCCCGGGCATCGGCCCCGTGGTGTGGGGCAGCGCCGGCGACAAGTTCGACGCGATCATCATCAAGGACCGCGACTCCTTCCTGCACCAGGAGGGCCAGACCGTGTTCCGCTGGGCGACCACCGCGCTTCACCCCGTCGCCAAGGAGATCTGCGAGCGTTCCGGGGTGGATCCGGCCGACCTCGCGGCCTTCGTACCCCATCAGGCCAACCTCCGCATCATCGAGGCGATCGCCCGCAAGCTCGGCGCGGACAACGCCGTCATCGCCAAGGACATCGTCCTGGCGGGCAACACCTCCGCCGCCTCGATCCCGCTCGCCCTGTCCCGGATGATCGAGCGCGGCGAGGTCCAGGCGGGCGGGCTCGCCCTGCTGCTCGGCTTCGGCGCGGGCCTGACCTACGCGGGCCAGATCATCGAGATCCCCTAGAGCTTCCGCGCGGCCCCGCCGCACGGGAAACCAGAAGAACCACGATTCCAAGGAGAACACGCGACATGGCTCTGACCGAGCAGGAGATCCTCGCCGGCATCGGCAAGATCATCAACGAGATCACCGGGATCCCGGCCACCGAGGTCACCCCGGAGAAGAGCTTCGTCGACGACCTCGACATCGACTCGCTGTCCATGGTCGAGATCGCCGTCGCCGCTCAGGACGAGTTCGGCGTCGAGATCCCGGACGACCAGCTCAAGCACCTCAAGACCGTCAAGGACGTCATCAACTTCATCCAGAACTGAGACGTTCCCGCTTATCCCCCAGCCCAGATTGACCAGCGATTCACAAGGAGCGCAGCAGTGAGTACAGACCAGGTACGTGTCGTCGTCACCGGGCTCGGCGCGACCACGCCCCTCGGTGGAGACGTCGCCTCGACCTGGTCGGCGCTCCTCGCCGGTCAGTCGGGCGTGAGCGGTATCACCGCCGACTGGGTGGACTCCGTCCCGGTGAAGTTCGCCGCCTTCTCCGCCGTCGACCCGACCGAGGTTCTGCCCCGGCCGGAGTCGAGGCGGCTGGACCGTGCCGAGCAGTTCGCACTCGTCGCGGCCCGCGAGGCGTGGGCGCACGCCGCGATCGACAAGGTCGACCCCGAGCGGCTCGGCGTCGTCGTGGGCAGCGGCATCGGGGGCATCACCACGATCCTCGCCGCCTACGACACCTTCAAGGAGAGGGGCTGGACGCGGCTCTCGCCGTTCACCGTTCCCATGCTGATGCCGAACGGCTCGGCGGGCTGGATCGGCATCGAGGTCGGCGCGCGCGCCGGCGTCCACGCCACGGTGAGTGCCTGCGCCACCGGCGCCGAGTCGATCGGGTACGCCATCGAGATGATCCGCTCCGGCCGGGCCGACGTGGTCGTGGCCGGCGGCACCGAGGCGGCCATCCACCCGCTGAACATCGGGTCCTTCGCGGCCATGCGCGCCATGTCCACCCGCAACGACGAGCCGCAGCGCGCCTCCAGGCCGTGGGACAAGGGCCGTGACGGCTTCGTCCTCGGCGAGGGCGCCGGCATTCTCGTCCTGGAGTCCGAGGAGCACGCTCTCGCCCGCGGCGCCACGATCTACGCCGTGGCCGCCGGGGTCGGCTACTCGGCCGACGCCCACCACATCGCGCAGCCGGAGCCGACCGGCGCCGGGGTCATGCTGGCCATGCGCCGCGTCCTGGAGGACGCCGGTCTCACCGGCGCCGACATCAAGCACGTGAACGCGCACGCCACCTCCACCCCCGCGGGTGACGTGGTGGAGACGATGGCCATCAAGGAGGTCATCGGCGGTCACCCGCTGGTCAGCGGCACCAAGTCGATGACCGGTCACCTGCTCGGCGGCGCCGGCGGTATCGAGTCCGTTTTCACCGTCCTCGCGCTGCACGAGCGGCGCGCGCCCGGAACCATCAACGTGGACGACCTCGACGACGGCATCGAGGTCGACATCGTGCGCGGAGAGCCGCGCGCCCTGCCGGACGGTCAGATCGCCGCGATCAACAACTCCTTCGGGTTCGGCGGGCACGACGTCGCCGTGGCCTTCACCAGCGTCTGACAGGGGCTCGTGATGACTGTGCTCGACAAAGGGCTGGTGAGCGAGGACAGCAAGGACGGCGAGAGCAGCGAGGACACGACACTGGAGCCTCTCGATCCCCGTGACCCTCAGGTGCGTCTCTCCGCTCTGCTCGACGAGGGCTCGATCCGGCTGATCTCACCGGTCGACCGCAGCGGCGTGCTCGCCGCGACGGGCCGCGTGGAGGGTGTGCCGGTCGTCGTGTTCGTCAGTGACGCCCGCGTCCAGGGCGGCGCGATGGGCAGCGAGGGGTGCGAGCACATCGTGCACGCCTACGACGTCGCGGTCCGCGAGCGGGTTCCCGTCATCGGCGTCTGGCATTCCGGCGGCGCCCGCCTGGCCGAGGGCGTGGAGTCGCTGCACGCGGTCGGCCGCGTCTTCGCCGCGATGACCCGCGCCTCCGGCGTGGTCCCGCAGCTGTCCGTGGTCGTCGGTCCCGCGGCGGGCGGCGCCGCGTACGGCCCGGCGCTGACCGACATCGTGATCCTGGCCGACGAGGGCCGCATCTTCGTCACCGGTCCCGACGTGGTCCGCAGCGTCACCGGCGAGCAGATCGACATGGCCGCCCTGGGCGGCCCCGAGCCGCACAGCAAGCGCAGCGGTGTCGTCCACGTGGTCACCAAGACCGAGACCGACGCCTACCTGCGGGCCCGCCGCCTGGCGGTGCTGCTCGGCCACCAGGGCCGGGTGCGCACCGGGGTCGAGGAGATCGACTTCTCCGGCCTGCTGCCCGACAACGTGCGCCGCGCCTACGACGTGAAGCCGCTCGTCACGGGCCTGCTGGATGAGCCCGGCGTGGAGCTGCACGCCAAGTGGGCACCCAACATCGTCACCACCCTGGGCCGCCTCGGGGGCCGGACCGTGGGCGTGGTGGCCAACAACCCGATGCGTCTGGGCGGCTGCCTCGACTCCGCCTCCGCGGAGAAGGCGGCCCGGTTCGTCCGGATGTGTGATGCCTTCGGGGTGCCGCTGATCGTCCTGGTGGACGTTCCGGGCTATCTGCCCGGCGTCGGGCAGGAGCACGACGGCGTGGTCCGCCGTGGCGCCAAGCTCCTGCACGCCTTCGCCGAGGCATCCGTGCCGCGGATCACCCTGGTGACCAGGAAGGCCTACGGCGGCGCCTACATCGCGATGAACTCCCGCTCGCTGGGCGCGACCAAGGTGTTCGGCTGGCCGACGACCCAGATCGCGGTCATGGGCGCGATCGCCGCGGTCCGCGTCCTCAAACGCCGCGAGCTCGCCGCCGCCCCCGAGGAGGAGCGCGCCGCCCTGGAGGCCAGGCTCGCCGAGGAGCACGAGATCCTCGCGGGCGGCCTGGACCGGGCCATCGAGCTCGGCGTGATCGACGAGGTGATCAAGCCCGAGGAGACCAGGGGCGCCATCGCCAGGGTCCTGGCCCAGGCGACCCCCGCCAGGGGCGCCCACGGCAACATCCCCCTCTGACGGTCGTTCGACGAGCCCCCGCCGGTCCCGCCGGTGGGGGCTCGCCCGTCTTCCCTGCGCCCTTCCCCGCGCAGGGAGGAGGCGCAGGGCACGTTCCAAACCCGTGTCCGGGACGGTCGTCCGCCGCGCGAGAGTGAACGTGCCCCCGTGGGGGCGTGCCCGCTCAGACGGCGGCGTGCAGCCAGCGGACCGGAGCGCCCTCACCCGCGTAGCGGAACGACTCGAGCTCGGCGTCCCACTGCTTGCCCAGCAGGCGATCGAGCTCCTCCTCCAGCACCACGCGGCCCTGACGGGCCATCAGCATGGCGGAGCGCAGCCGGTCCTCCGGGATCAGGATGTCGCCGTTGGCCCCGACCACGGCCGTGAAGGCGCCGAGGGAGGGGGTGTAGGCGTGCCGGGTCCCGTCGGCACCCGGTGAGGCGTCCTCGGTGATCTCGAAGCGGATCCGCTGCCAGCCCATCAGCGACGAGGTGATGGCCGCCGCGGTACCGACACGGGCCTCCCACTCGGCCTGCGCGCGCACGTGACCGGGCGCGGCGGGCTGCGGAGTCCAGGTCAGGTCTACGGGCACGCCAAGGACACCTGCGACCGCCCATTCAATATGAGGGCACAGCGCAGGCTGAGCTGAGTGGACGTAAAGCACGCCACGAGCAGACACCGGACCTCCCGTTTCGTACGAGGTGCGCCTTCCCCAACGGCCTCATACCAGGATGATCACAAGTGACTGAAGGAGAGACTACCGTCGGTCGTGACGTCGCACCAGAGGGGGGTCATACCGAGATGTTGTGCCGTGGGCACTTGGCCAGGGCATCCTCGGGAATGAAGAAAACCCCATCACCTGGTGATCGCCCCCCGGAGGACCAGATGAATACCGGCATAGAACGGGTCGAACCCATCCCCGGTTCGCCCGCCCTGATCAGAAAAGGTCAACTGCTGACCGACGCCGCGGGCCTCGCGGCCACCGCCCGCTGGGCCGACGCCGTCACCGAGATCGGGGGAATCCACCGGGTGCGCCTGTCTCCGGGCGTGGACGTCTGCGACCTGGTGGCGTCGGTACGGGCGCGGGGCGTGCGCGCCTCTCCCAACCACATCCTGACGGGCCAGCCGCTCTACTTCGGGGGCCCCGCCTCCCGCCCCTTCCCCAGCGCCGCCCTCCCGGCGCCCGACCCCGCCCCTACCGGGCGCGCGGCGGGCGCCGTGACGGTGGTGCTCGCCGACACCGGCCTGGCCGAGCACCCGTGGTGGCAGGGGAGCCCGTGGTTCCTGGAGCGGGGCCGGGAGGCCGACGAGGTGCCCGACTCCGACGGCGACGGCGAACTGGACCTCCAGGCGGGGCACGGCACGTTCATCGCCGGGCTGATCCTGCGGTCGGCCCCGTCGGCGCGGCTGCGGCCGATCCGGGTGCTGGACGGCCACGGCGTCGGGGACGAGGCCGGGCTGCTGCACCTTTTGGAGCGGCTGCGGGCCGACCCGCCGCAGGTGCTCAACCTGTCCTTCGGCGGGCACACCTTCGACGACCGCCCCTCCCCGCTCGTGGAGGCCGCCCTGGAAGCACTCACCGGTACGGTCACGGTGGCCTGCGCGGGCAACACCGCCTCCGACCGCCCTTTCTGGCCCGCCGCGTCACCCGGGGTGATCGCCGTCGGGGCACTGGATCCGGACGGCGGGGTGAGGGCCCCGTTCTCGGCGTACGGAGCGTGGGTGGACGCGTGTGCCCGCGGTGAGTGGCTGTCCAGCACCTTCCTCGAACACGGGGCGTTCAACGGCTACGCGCGCTGGAGCGGGACCTCCTTCGCCACCGCCCTGGTGAGCGGGGCGATCGCCGCCGCGTGCGCGGACCGGTCCGCGCAGGAGGCCGTGAAGCACGTCCTCGACCCGGCGAAGACCAGGCGGATCCCCGATTTGGGAGTCGCGGTGCCCACGCCCGGCTAAAGTCTCACCCAGAGCATTCGCTCGGACACGTAAAGTGTTCTCCGTGATTCCGGAGGTGCCGGTGAGCGACCAGCGCGCGATCGACGCCGTGCCGGTGGACGACCAGGCGGCCTGGGACGCGCTGGTCACCCGTTTCACGGGCCTGCTGTGGTCGGCCGTGCGCGCCTACGACCTCAGCCCGGCGGACGCCGCCGACGCGGTGCAGGGCACCTGGCTGCGGCTGCTGGAGAGCCTGCACACCATCCGCGACCCCGACAGGATCGGCTCCTGGCTGTTCACCACGGCCAAGCGTGAGGCGTCCCTCCTGAGCCGCCGGCGCCGGGGCGAGCGGCTGGTCGCCGACCTCTCCGACGGCGAACACGCGTGGTCCGCCCCGGCGGGCGCCACCCACGCCGATCCCGCGCTCGCCGTGCTGAGCGCCGACGAGGGCCGCCGTCTGTGGCAGGCCGTCGACGAGATGCACGAGCCGTGCCGGTCGCTGTTCCGGCTGATGGCGACGGCCCCCGACGCGGGTGTCCACCAGTTGGCCGGGCGTCTGGGCATGCCCAGCGGCAGCTACGGCCCCACCAGGGGCCGCTGCCTGAACCGACTCCGCACCATGCTCATCGCCCGGGAGGCGACATCGTGACGCGACATCCGGCGGCGATCGACGACGAGTCCCTGATAGCCGCGCTGCGCCTGGCGTCGGGAAGTGACCCGGTGCCCGCGCGGGTGACGGCCGCGGCCCACGCGGCCTTCGGCCTGCGGCTGCCCGGCGCCGTCCAGGCCCGTCCCGTGGTCACGCCCGTGCCGCGAGGCGTCCGGTCCACCGAGGAAACACGGCTGCTGAGGTTCACCGCGGCCGAACTCACGGTGGAGCTGGAGGTCACCTCCCTGGACGGCCTGGTCGACCTCGCGGGCCAGATCTCTCCCTGCCCCGAGGCGGGCACGCTGGTCGAGATCCGTACCCTGCACCTCACGGAGTCGCGTGTGCTGTCCCCGACGGGCCAGTTCGCCGTCACCGGTCTGCCGCCGGGCTGGTTCAGCGTGGTGTGCCACCGGCCCGAGTGCTCCCCCGTGGTCACCACCTGGACCCGGATCCGCCCGTAGGTGACCTTCCAGGAAGCGCTCACCGACGCCGAGCACGCGCTCGACCTCTCGGGCAGCGACCCGGCCCGCGCCCTCGCTCTCGCCCGCAGCGTGCTCACCTCGCTTGCCGCGTCCTGCCGGGCGGACACCCCGGCCGGCGACGCGGCGGAGGGCGGCGCGACGAGGAGCGGAGAGCCGGAGATCGGCGCGTCACAGGACGAGGGGCCGGAGGGCGGGCCCGCGAAGCGCCTCGCGGGGTGCGGGCACTGCGAGACGGAGGCGGTGGCGCACAGGGCGGCGGCGGTCGCGGCGCGCGAGCTGGGCGACCTGCCGTTCGCCGAGGAGCACCTGCGCCGGGCGGTGCGGATCGCGCTCTCGGCGGGGCTGCCGCACCGGGCGGCCCAGGCGCGGCTGTCACTGGTCCACGTCCGTACCGAGCTGGGTCATCCGGAGCAGGCGCTCGCCCTCGCCTCCGACGCCGAGCCCGGGCTCACCCCGGCGGAGGTGGGCAAGCTCGACGTGCACCGGGCCGTGGCCCTGGCGCGGCTCGGCCGCTACCGCGAGGCCGTCGACCACTGCGACCGGGCCGTGCGGGTCCTCGGCGGCGATGTCAGGTTCCTGGCCGGGGCGATGCTGAACCGCGGGCTCGCCCGGGTGTTCCTCGGAGAGCTGGGGGCGGCGGAGGCCGACCTGAGCCGGTGCGCGGAGCTGGCGAGGGGCGCGGGTCTGGAACACGTTCTCGCGCTCGCCGAGGGCAACCTGCCGTTCCTGGCCGCACGGCGCGGCGACCTGCCCGCCGCGTTCGGCGCCTACCGGCGCGCGGAGAGCGTCCTGGTCGGCTACCCGGAGCGGCTGGCGACGGTGCGCTGTGACCTGGCCGAGGCCCTGATCTCCGCCCATCTGCCCGGCGAGGCACGGGTCCTGCTGGAGGCGGCGGTTCCAGAGCTGGCCGCGGCGGGCGCCGGGACGGCGCTGGCCGAGGCCCTCCTGCTGCTCGCCAGGGTCGAGTTGCGCACCGGTGATCCGCATCGTGCGAGGGAGAGTGCGGACCTGGCCGCCCGCGAGCTGACCGCGCAGGGGCGGACGATCCTGGTGCCGGTCGCCGAGGAGATCCTCCTGCGGGCCCGGCTCGCGCTGGAGTCGCCCACGGCGGAACTGGCGGCGACGATGCTCTCGTGTGCCGACGCCCTCGACGCCGCCGGGCACCGAGACACCTCGGAGGCGCTCAGGCTCACCGTCGCCGAGGTCTCCCTCGGACTGGGCGACCGGCCCTCCGCCGAGCACCAGCTCGCCCTGCTCTCCCGCCCGGGCCGCGGGATGGTCGCCCTGCACGCGACGGCGCTGCTACGTGCCCTGGCGGGAGACCGGCGGGGAGCGTTCGCCGCGGTGCTGGCCGGTCTGGCGGAGGTGGGCGCCGAGACGAGGACGTTCGAGGATCCGGTGGTACGCGCGCACGCCGCCAGGGCGGGTGAGCCGCTGGCCCGCTTCGGGCTCGCCCTCGCCATGCGGACCGGGCGGGGCCACACGGTCCTGGCCTGGGCCGAACGGTGGCGGGCGGTCACCGGGGGCGCCGGCCGGCCGCTCGCGCCCCGACCGGCCGCGCTGCGGGCCGCGCTCGGGGAGTCGGTCCTGGTGGAGTTCGTCCGCCACGAGAGCGACCTGGCCGCCGTCGTGGTCACCCGGGACCGGATGACGCTGCGCCGTCTCGGCCCGTTCTCCGCCGTCGCCGAGGCCACCGTCCGCCTCCGGTACGGGCTGCGCAGGACACACCTGCTCGACGGGAGGGCCCCCGAGCCCGGCGCGGAGGCCACGGAGCTGGAGCGGCTCCTCTTCGGCCCGCTGCGTGATCGGCTGGCCGACCGGCCACTGGTGGTCGTGCCGACGGGGACGCTGCACACCCTGCCCTGGCCGCTGCTGCCGATGAACGCCGATCGGCCGGTGACCGTGGCGGCCAGCGCCGCCGCCTGGCTGGCAGGGCGGCGTGTGCCGTCCGTACGGGACGGGAGGGAGGAGGCGGTGCCGATGGCGGTGGCCGGACCGGGACTGCGGTACGCGGAGGCCGAGGCCCGCATGGTCGGCGAGTGCCATCGAGGCACGGAGCGGGTGGCGGCGCGGCGGGCGGAGGTGATGGCGGCGCTGGAGCGGGCCGACGTGGCCCACCTGGCAGCGCACGGGATGTTCTCCCCGCGCAGCCCGCTGCTGTCGAGCATCGACCTCGACGACGGCCCGCTGATGGCGTACGACCTGCTGCGGCTGCGCACCCCGCCCGCTCTGGTGGTGCTGTCGGCGTGTGACGCGGGAATGGCGCACGCCCCCGCGGACGGGGCGCCCCTGGGGCTCGCGGGTACGTTCCTGTCGCTGGGGACGCGGTGCGTGGTGGCGAGCCTGGTGCCGGTGCGCGACGAGGAGACGCTCGCGCTGATGACCGCCTTCCACGAGGCGCTCGCCGCCGGCGACCCGCCCGTGCGGGCGCTGGCCGTCGCGGGAGGGAAGACCGGTGTGGCGGGCTTCGTCTGCTTCGGCCGCGGGGATGAGCCGCCTTGGCCGGTCGGGAGGGATCGCCCGTCCGCGGCGACCGGCGAAGAGCTGTAGGTCTTCCCGTGGAGAGCGGCAGGCAGAGGACGGCAAAACCAGACGGGTCACGGTTTTCACCCGTTCCGCTCTGCGCGAAGCCGGCAGAACTCGAACGCGTCGTCTATTTATGGTGAGACATGGCCTCCTCTGTCCCGCCGCCGTCTCCGGCGATCGATCGGACCGATCCCAAGCCGTCTCCGGCTCGCGAACCGCTGTGGCGGCACGCGCTCGGCGAGCGTCTCAGAGATCTTCGTCACGAGCGGCGCGAGAAGTTGAGCGAGACGGCGCATCGCGCCGGCGTCTCACCGCAGTATCTCTCCGAGATGGAACGGGGCGTCAAGGAGCCGTCGAGCGAAATGATCGCCGCGGTCGCCGGCGCGCTGGACGTCACCCTGTTCGATCTGACCCTTGCCGTCGCCGAGAGCCTGCGGCCCGCTCAGAGCAGCACACCGAGAGGTGCCACCTGCTCGGCGGCGTACGCCCTGGCCGCCTGACGTGGCCTCCGGAATCACGCACGACCCGGTGAATGCTCCTCGATGATCTGATCGAGGAGCCCGTATTCCAGGGCCGCCGTCGCGGTGAACACCCGGTCATGATCGGTGTCGGCACGCAGGGTCTCGATGGTCTGGCCCGTGTGCCGCGACAGTATGCGCTCGATGTCCGCCCGCACACGTACGACCTCGTCGGCCTGCAGGATGAGATCGGGGATCGTTCCGCGCCCCTGAGCTGCCGGTTGATGCAAGATCACCCGTGCGTGCGGGAGGGCGGCACGTTTTCCTTCGGCGCCCGCAGCGAGAAGGACGGCGCCCACCGCGATGGCCTGCCCAATGCATGTCGTCTCGACCCGCGGGCGGATATAGCGCATGGTGTCGTATATCGCGAGCATCGCGCTCGGATCCCCGCCCTCACAGTTGATATAGAACTGTATGGGGGCGTCAGGGTTGTCCGACTCCAGGAAAATGAGCTGCGCGATGAGCGCGTTCGCGACACCCGCGTCGATCGCGGTTCCCAGATAGACGATTCGCTCGGTGAGCAGGTGCGAGTAGACATCCATGATCCGCTCGCCGCGAGAATCCCGGGCGATGACGTTGGGGATCGTGTACGTGGTCACCGGGCGGCTCCTTCGGTGACGCCGAATCCGAGCCGCGGGCGATCGTGCGGCGCGATTTCCTCGAAGCTCTGGACGATCGTGTCTATGAAGCCGTAGTCCAGCGCTTCTTGCGCCGTGTACCAGCGATCATGCAGTGAGTCCTCGAATACGCGCTCCACAGGCTGGCCCGTGTCCTCGGCGATGAGACCGAGCACCGTGTCGCGGGTGTGCCGCAGGTCGCCTGCCTGCAGCTCGATGTCGACCGCGGTGCCGCCGATCCCGGCCGAACCCTGGTGCATCAGGACACGTGAGTGCGGCAGGGCGCGGCGTTTCCCTCGGGCGCCCGAGGACAGCAGGAACTGCCCGGCGCTGTAGGCGATGCCCAGCACGAGGGTCGACACGTCACAGGGGATGAGCCGGATGACGTCACGGATCGCGAGCATCGACGGAACCGAACCGCCCGGGGAGTGGATCCACAGTGCGATATCGGTCGACGCGTCCTGCGTGGCGAGTGCTATCAACTGCGTGGCGAGCAACGTGCCGTTGTCGTCGTCGAGAGGCCCATCGAGAACGAGAACACGCCGCTCGTAAAGCTGGCCTCTCACCCGCGCGTCGAACAGCGGGGGTTTCGATTGTTCACTCATGCGCCCATCATGTGGCGCCGCCAGGATCGGCGTCGACACGATCTGCCCGGAGCAGATCCGCTCTGAGCAGCGCGGACCCGCTTCCCCGACCGGCCGAGAGCACCACCACAGGAACAAGATCTTCAGCAGCCCTCCAAACGTTGTGCGGTGTCGTGATCGATCAGGACACGCGGCCTCGACCCCGGCCATGATGGTGAGGCCCGACCGGTATGCCGGACTCTCACGGGCTCTGGTGAAAGGACACCACGTGGCGCCTTCCTGTAACCGGGTCACCCCCATGGGGGACATCGTGGCGATCTCGCTGCGCGGCGCCTGGACGGGTAACCGCGGCATCGTCCATTCGGGCGAGCGCATCGTCCGCTTCCACGCGGGTGACCTGTGGATCACCTGTGCGCTCAGCTTCAAAGGGCGGCGGCAGGAGCAGTGGCGCCCCGATCACTACACCTTTCTGTATTTCCATGACGAGGCCGTCTCGTTGGCGGCCGGGCATCGCCCGTGCGCGGAATGCCGCAGGGACAGCTACAACGCCTACCGCTTCGCCTGGGCCGAGGGTGCGGGGGTCGACGTGCCGTCCGGCCGGGCGATGAATCGGCGGTTGCACGACGAGCGGCTCGTCCGGGGCACGCGCCAGAGGCGTGTCCACGAGGTGCCCTGGGCCTACCTGCCCGACGGCACCTTCGTCCGGTTCGGCACCACCCCCGCCGTTGTCGTCGGCCCCCGGTTGGTCGAATGGACGTTCGAGGGCTACCGGACCCGCCACCCACGGCCCGTACGGGGACCGGCCGACGTCATCACCCCGCCCTCGACCGTCGCCGCGTTGAACGCCGGATACCCGGTGCAGATCGACGACTCCGCACGTGAGTGACATCGCCCTCGTCTCACTGCGCCTGGGTGGAGACAACCGGCGTGGACCACCTGTTCGCGACGAGGGCGAACACGACCGAGATGTCTAAAACCGACGATCATCGTTGACACCTGGGTCTTCGATCAGGAACCGGATCTCGCTCAGCGTGACCACGTCACGATCTTTATGCCAGAGCCTCAAGGTGCCCGCAGTGGTCACCCGGTGATGACAGGCCCCGCAAGGCCGGTGACGGTCAGCCGGTGGCGACCGGCCGGGAGGGGTCGGTCACCCAGTCCGACCACGACCCGACGTAGAGCGCGGCCGGGACGCCGGCCACCTCCAGGGCCAGCACCTCGTGCGCCGCCGTCACGCCGGACCCGCAGTAGGCGCCGACCGCGACCCCGGGGACCGCGCCCAGGGTGTTGAAGCGTTCGCGCAGGAATTCCGGCAGGTGGAAGCGGCCGGAGGCGTCGACGTTCTCACCGGTGGGGGCGCTGACCGCGCCCGGGATGTGCCCGGCGACCGGGTCGATCGGCTCGACCTCGCCCCGGTAGCGCTCGGCGGCACGGGCGTCGAGCAGCACCCCGTCGGCGGCGAGTGCGCCGGCCTCCGTGGCGTCGAGCAGCGGCATCCCGCCCGGCCGCGCCTCGAAGTCGCCGGTTTCGGGACCGCTCTCCTCGGTGGAGACCGGCAGGCCCTCGGAGATCCAGGCGCGCAGGCCGCCGTCGAGGACCCGCACGTCGGGGTGGCCGAAGTAGCGCAGGAGCCACCAGGCGCGGGCGGCGGCCGCGGTGGAGTCGGCTCCGTCGTAGACGACGACGGTCCGGGAGCCGGACACGCCGAGCCGGCGCATCGCCTCCTGGAAGGCCTCGGCGGAGGGCAGCGGATGACGGCCTCCACGACCCTCCTGCCCGGGATGGGCCGTCAGGTCGGTCTCCAGGTCGCAGAAGACGGCGCCGGGGATGTGCCCCTCGCGGTAGGAGTCGATCCCGGCCGGCCCGGTGGGCGAGACGGCGAGCTTCCAGCGCACGTCGAGGACGCTCACCTCGGCCAGGTCCGCCAGCTCGGCGGTGGTGATCAACGGATTCATCGAAAATGCCTCCAGCGTGCGGACCCCGAATTCAGCCGCGGGGCGGATTCAGCGGGTGCTCGTCTCCAGAAGGGGAACGTACTGCTCGGCGGGGGTCAGCGAGCCGTGACAGCCGAGGAATTTCGCCTCGTGCGGCTCCGCGACCGAGGCGACGATGGCGCAGTCGGTGTAGGGAACAGCGAGGACGTCACCGATCCTGGGCAGCCATTCGCGGCGGACGTCGGGCCCGAACCAGCCGGACTCGACCGCCTCCTGCCGGGAGGCCACCCATGCCTTTCCCGCGAGGACCTCGCGCCAGGTGTCGAGGACCGCCGCCGAGGCGCCGGGGTCGGTGTAGAGATGACGGGCCCTGCTCTCCCCGCCGAGCATGGCGACGCCCTCGCGCAGCGCGGGAAGGGTGTCGACGTCGACGCGATCGGCGACGTTGATCATGCCGTGGTCGGCGGTGACGTACATCGCCGAGCCCGGTGGGAGCGTTTCCGCCAGCCGCTCGGCCATCCGGTCGACCCGGGCGAGCTGGTCGAGCCAGGCCGGGGAGCCCCAGCCGGCGACGTGGCCGGTGGAGTCGAGATCGCCGTAGTAGACCGAGACGTGGGCCCGGGGCTCGGCCAGCGCGTGGCGGACCCCGGCGATCCGGTCGTCGACCTCGTCGGCCCCGACGAAGCGTACGCCCCGATAGATGGCCCTGTTGAAACCGGTGGTCTCGAACCTGGCAGGCCCGACATAGCTGACCCGGACGCCGGCCGCCGCCGCGCGCTCGTAGACGGTGGGGGTCGGCTGCCATGCGCCGGGCTCGACCAGAGGGCCGGGGGCGGTCCAGCGCAGGCAGTTGAGCAGGTAACCGGCGCCGGGGACGGCGAGCTGGTAGCCGAGCATGCCGTGCCCGCCCGGCGGCAGGCCGGTGCCGAGGGTGCTCAGGCTGGTCACGGTGGTGGCGGGGAAGCCCGCGGTGAGCACCCCGCCGGACATGGACGACAGGAACGGCGCGACGCCGGGATGGGCGCGGAGCAGCTCGGCGCCCATCCCGTCGACGAGGAACAGCAGGACCCGCTCGGCGGGGGCGAGGTCCAGCGGGTTGTCGCCGCCCACCCCGACCGCGGCGAGCAGCGAGGCGGACAGGTCCGCGAGCGAGGCCGTCCCGTACGCGGGGACCAGGGGGTTCACGAGGCGGTGCGAGCGGTGGCCTCCGACAGTGCCTTGGCGAAGGCCAGCACGTGGGAGACGGCCTCCGGCCCGTCCGCCGCCTCGCTCACCCGCAGGGAGAGATCGTCGGCCGTGATGGCGCCGGTGTATCCGTGGTCGGACTCGCAGTTCTCGTCGCCGCAGGTGGCCGGCTCCAGATCGACGTGGGAGATGGCTCCCCAGCCGATGGTGAGCGTGACCTCCGTGGGCGGCACCCCCGGCACGTAGGAGGCGGGGTCGGGGACGACCCGGGTGACCGCGACCGACTGGATTCGGCTGAGGCGCACGGCCTCGGTGGTCGTGGAGGCGTGGGAGGCCGAGACCCCCTCCACCGCGGGATGCTCGTCGGTGTGGCAGACGAGCAGCCGGGTGGGCGAGAGCACCAGCACGGTGACGTGCCTGCGCACCTCCATGGCCGGGTCGAAGGTGGCCTCGTGGTGCACGACGTAGGCGCCCACCTGCTCCTTGCCGAGCGCGGACTCGACCGCGTCGGCGACCAGGTCGGGATAGTAGCCACTGCGGTCGATGGCGTCGCGCAGGCCGGCGGACGAGAGTCGGGTTTCCCTCATGGGTCCATCCTGCCCTGTCCGGGGCGGCGCTTTCACCGGGAGTACGTGAGCTTCGGCCCGCGGTGCAAATCGTGATGCGATTCGCCCTCACCTTTTTCCGGCCGTGAAAGCGTCATCGGGGGGTGATCCCGGAGCCGCCGGGTCTCCGTTGCCGGCCGCGACTTTCCCCTCCGCCCGGTTTGACGCGACCCTTTCCGGGTTACCGGGAGCGGTAGCGGGCGGGGGTGCGCGGCGTCCTGAGCAGCAACAATGGGCGATTCTGCACATTTCCCACTTTGTTCATATATCTGGAATTTTTTCATCACTCCGGAATGGGAAACGGTGAATCCCTACCGGAACAGGGGGCGAGAGAACATGGCCGGAGAAGGTCAGGACTCAGCAGGACGGTCCGTCCCGGCGCCGCCCGACCCGCCGAGCCGGACCCGGCCGTGCCGGCCGACCTCGCGGGGTCTGACCCGACCGGCATGGCGTAGCGGCCTCTCGCGCCTCGTCGCGGCCGTCCCGGTGACCGTCGTGACGGCCGTCATGACGACCGCGGCGGCGACCACCGTCGGCCCGTCCCTCTCCGGGGCGGACTTCCCCGGCGACCTGATCCTCACCACGGTCCACGACGGCCCGTTCGAGGCGGGTGACAGCGGCACCTTCTCCATCGACGTCACCGCGAGACCCGACTCCGCCGGGATCACCCGGCCGACCAGGGTCACCTACTACTTCCCCACGGGCCTGACCCCGGTGCGCGCCTCGGGTGCGGGCTGGAGATGCCGGATCACGGCGGGAATCGTCGACTGCGACACGCGCGACCTGGTGGCACCCGGATTCCAGCTCCCCCGGATCACGGTCGGCGTGGCCGTGTCGCGGAACGCCTCGGGAACGCTCACCGCGTCCGGCAGAGCCGCCCATGCCGCCAATGCCGCCCAGGACGGCATGGACATGGTCGATCCCGGCACGGGCAACCTCATGGAGACCGGTCCCGCGCCCGCCACCGTCGCCAGCACGGTCCAGATCATCCCCGCGACCCGGCGGACGGGTTAGCCCCGCGTTCCGTACGTGCCCCGGCCCTCGCGCCGGATCGGATGTGACCGCCGAGCGGCGACGAAGCGGCAGGTGCGCTAGCCGAGGCGCCGGGGACCGCCGTCCGGGCGCGGGCCCTCGTGACTGCGGAGCACGGCACGGGCACCCAGCACGATCACCTCCGACTCTCCCACCAGCACCGGGTCCAGGGTGAGCCGCGCCACCTCGGGAAGATCGTCCGCCAGCCGCCCGAGCCGGACCAGCAGGCCCTCCAGTGCCTCGACGGCGACCGGCGGGTAGCCGTACTCGCCCAGAAGAAGGGGCGCGGCGCGCGGCGACCTCACCAGCGCCGCGGCGTCCTCCCTGGTCAGCGGGGCCAGACGGTAGGCCTCGTCGCGCAGCAGCCGCGCGGTGATCTCGCCGAGCCCGAAGGAGACCACCGCGCCGAAGGCGGGGTCGTCCATCACGCCGGCCACGGTCGGCACCGCGGGCTGCGGGGCCATACGCTGCACCGCGAGCACGGCACCGGGTTCGAGCTGGCGCTTCAGGTCGGCGTAGGCGTCACGCACCCCGTCGGGACCGGACAGCCCGAGGCGTACGGTCCCGGCACGCTTGGCCGCCTCGGGACCCGCGGCCTTCAGCACGACCGGCCAGCCGAGCTTCGACGCCACCTTGACCGCCTCCCGCGGCGACCTCACTGTCTGCGACGGCCAGACCTCCACCCCGTAGCAGGCGAGCAGTTCCGACGCGTCGATCTCGGCACGGGCGTCCGCGAGCGTCGCGAGCACGAGGTCCCGCGCGGCGCCGGAGTCGATGCCCTCGATCTCCTCGGGCAGTCCCGCGGGCTGCTCCAGCCAGCGCGCGTGCCGCACGACGTGGGCGAGCGCTCGGACCGCCTCCTCCGGTGCGGCGTACGAGGGGATGGAGCCCCTGCCGGGTGCGGTGCCGACCCGCAGCTCGTCGAGCATGCCGATCCTGCCCTCGAAGGTGGCGAGCACCGGTTTGCCGCAGTCGCGGGAGGCGCGCAGCAACTCGGCGGCGACCTCCGCCCCGTCGCCGGGGATGGGCGGCATGTAGATCGCGACCACGGCGTCCACGTCCGGGATCACCGAGGTGAGCGCCGTGCCGAACTCCTCCGCGCAGGCCCGCGCGCCGAGGTTGACCGGCGGGCGGGGCTCCAGGCCCACCCGCACGCAGGCGTCGGCCGCGAGGAGCGCCATCGCGTCGGAGTTGCTGACCAGTCCCACCCTGGGCCCGGCGGGCAGCGGCTGGTAGGCGAGCAGCTGCGCCACGTCGAACTGCTGGATCAGGTCGTCGACCCTGATCACCCCCGCCTGCTCGAACAGCGCGCTGAGGGCGGTGTCCGGCAGGCCGAGCACGGGTGCCGCGTGGCCGGTGGGCACGTTCTGGGTGGTACCACCGCTTTTGACGACCACGATCGGCTTGCGGCGCGAGATGCGCCGCGCGAGGCGGGCGAACTTGCGAGGATTTCCCAGCGACTCCAGGTAGAGCAGGATCACGTCGGTCCGCGGGTCCTCCTCCCAGTACTGCAGCAGGTCGTTGCCCGACACGTCGGCGCGGTTGCCCGCCGAGACGAACGAGGAGATGCCCATGCCGCGCTGGGCCACCCGCTGCAGCAGCGCGGTGCCCAGGGCGCCCGACTGGCTGAAGAACCCGACCCGCCCGAGGCCGGGGAGGGTGGCGGCGAGCGTGGCGTTCAGCCGTATCGCGGGGTCGGTGTTGGCGATGCCGAGGCAGTTGGGACCGACGACCCGCAGGCCGTACGCGCGGGCGATGCGCGCCAGCTCGTCCTGCCTCGCCCGGCCTTCCCGACCGGTCTCCCCGAATCCGGAGGAGACCACGATCAGCCCGCGTACGCCCTTCTCCGCGCACTCCTTGACCACGTCGATCACCCCGTCGGCGGGCACCGCGAGCACGGCGAGGTCCACCTCGCCGTCGATGGCCGTCACGCTCGGATAGGCCCGCACCCCCGCGACGGCCCGCGCCTCGCGGTGCACGGGGTAGACCGGGCCGGTGAAGTCGGCGCCGAGCAGGTTGCGCAGCACGGTCTGGCCGACGCCGCCCGGTTCCCGGCCCGCTCCCACGACCGCCACCGAACCGGGTGAGAGCAACCGCTCGATGGAACGGGACTCGGCACGGTGCTCGCGGGAGGCGGTCACCTCCTGGGCGGTCTCGGTCGGGGTGAGGTCGAGGGTCATCCTCACCACGCCGTCTGCGAAGCGGCTCTGCGCGGTGTAGCCGACCTGCTTGAGCACGGCCATCATCTTCTGGTTGGCGGGCAGCACGTCGGCGACGAAGCGGGCGATCCCCTTCTCCCTCGCGGTGGCGGCCAGGTGTTCCAGGAGCACGGAGGCGACTCCTCGGCCCTGGTGGGCGTCCTCGACGAGGAAGGCGACCTCCGCCTCACCGGGCTCGATCCGGTCGTAGCGGATGACCGCCACCATCTCGGTGCCGATCGTGGCGATCAACGCCACCCGGCTGTCGTAGTCGACGTTGGTGAACCAGGTGATCTCCCGCTCCGACAGCCGCGGCCGGGGGCCGAAGAAGCGGAAGTAGATCGACTCGTCGGACAACCGACCGTAGAAGGAACGCAACCGGTCGGCGTCGGCGGGCCGAATCGGGCGTACGTGGGCGGTTCCACCGTCCGACAGAACGACGTCCGCCTCCCAGTGAGCGGGATACTGAGCAGCCTCCACAGTCCCGAGAGTAGACGTGAATCTCACATAACAGACCACTCGGGCGAATTCGCGCAACGCTTGTGCATCGACTGTGGTGCGGTGTCCGGTCAAGGCCCCATACGCTGGCCGGAAGCTGTTAAGTTTTTCGCGGTTACAGGCACAGCCAGAGGTATGGCTTGAAGCATGTCTAGAGGCAGGTCGGCATCGAAGGCAGCAAGGTGGTGACATCATGACGCGGGTGGTCGTGGTGGGCGATCTCATGACCGACGCGGTCGCGCGGGCTCGCTACCCGCTGGCCCGGGCCAGTGACACACCGGCGATCGTCACCATGCACGGCGGTGGTTCGGGTGCCAACATCGCCTCCTGGCTCGCCGTCGAGGGCACCGAGGTCGCCTTCATCGGGCGGCGCGGCGCCGACATCACGGGCCGTAACCGCGACATGGAGCTGATGGGGTACGGCGTCGACGCCCGTCTCGTCATGGATCCCGAGCGCCCGACCGGCACCTGCGTGGTGCTCGTCACCCACAAGGGCGAGCGCACCATGCTGTCCGACCCCGGCGCGAACGCGGCGCTGTCGCCCGAGGACCTGCCCCGCGACCTGTTCTCCCAGGGCGGGCACCTGCACCTGTCCGGATACACCCTGATCAACGAGGGCTCCCGCGACGCGGGCAGGGCCGCCCTGGAGATGGCCCGCCGTGCGGGGATGTCCGTCTCGGTCGACTGCTCCTCCTCCGCTCCCCTGGAGCGCACCGGCGCCGAGCCCTTCCTGGAGTGGACGCAGAGCGCCAAGCTGCTGTTCGCCAACGCCGACCAGGCGAAGGTCCTGACCGGCCGCGACGACCCCTCCGCGGCCGCCAAGGTCCTCACCGCCTGGTTCCCGCAGGTCGTCGTCAAGCTCCGCGACGAGGGCGCGCTCTGGTACGCCAACAACCGCCCCGAACCGATCCAGGTCCCAGCCGAGGCCATCGAGCGCGTGGTCGACGGCACCGGTGCCGGTGACGCCTTCACCGCGGGCTTCCTCCCGGCATGGCTGGGCGGCAAGCCCCCGGCCGAGGCCCTCGCCTCCGGCTGCCACCTCGCCTCCCGGGCCATCTCGCACCTCGGCGCCCGCCCTCGCCTCTGACCCGTCCCGCGCGGGTTCACCGATCTCGGACGTGCGGCGGCCCCGGTCCCGCGTTCCGCACGTGCCCCGGCCCACCCCGAGGCGCCCGTCCCACCCCGAGGCGACCGTCAGCCGCACCGATCGGACAGCGCCGCCGAAGCGCGACGACGCGGCAGGCGCTCACCATCACGGATCGGAACGTCGGATTCGAAGGATCCTTGACCGGGCTCACGACCACCCGCCGTTATTGGCTGTTCCATTGTTCTCCGAGGTCGGAGTGGCGACTGGCGCACGGGGCATGCCGTCTCGATGAGCGAGCCTTCGGAGTCCGGTCATCGCCATGACGACGGGCTGACGCAGCCTCCGGTGGAGCCGGAGCCCGAGCTTGAGGACGCCTTCGACCGTCTGGTCAACGAGGGTTCCGCGCGGCTGGCCCGGCCGTGGCCGACACTGGTGGTGACCGGCCTGCTGGGCGGGATCGACGTCGGTACCGGGGTGCTGGCATACCTGCTGGTCAAGGAGGCGACCGGGTCGGCGATTCTGGCCGGGCTGGCGTTCAGCATCGGTTTCGTCGCGCTGTTGCTGGCCCGTAGCGAGTTGTTCACCGAAAACTTCCTGGTACCGGTGGCCGCGGTCGCGGCCCGCCACGGATCTGTGGGGGCACTGGCCAGGTTGTGGGCGGTGTCACTGGTGGCCAACCTGGCCGGCGGGTGGGGAATCGCCTGGTTGATCATGCAGGCCTTTCCCGGGCTGCATCCGACCGCCGTGGAGGCCGGCGCCCACTTCGCGGATCTGGGGACGAACCTGCGTTCGTTCTCTCTCGCGGTGCTGGCCGGCATGGTGATCACGTTGATGACCCGGATGCAGCACGCCACCGACGATCTCGGGGTCCGGTTGGTGCCCGCCGTGTTGTTCGGCGCTCTGCTGGCCGGCGGTCAGCTGTTCCACAGCGTGCTGGACTCGATCCTGATGTTCACCGCCCTGATCACCGGCCAGGCTCCGTTCGGTTACCTGGACTGGCTGGCGGCGTTGGGCTGGGCCGTCATGGGCAACCTCGTCGGCGGTGTCGGGCTGGTGACCTTCCTGCGGCTGGCGCGGGTGCCGCACCGCCTCGCCGAGGAACGCGGTCACCACGGCTGACAGCGCGACACGGCCGTCCACCGGACCGGACTCACTCGTCTAGCTGGTGACCGCGAGGGCGAGGGGCAGCACGGCGGGGGCTCCGGCGTGACGGAGCATCGCGGCTCCCAGCGTCATCGTCCATCCGGTGTCGACCAGGTCGTCGACGAGCAGGATCGGGCCTCCGGCCCCGGCGACGGCCGCTCCCAGGGCGGCGGGCATGGCGAGGGTGCCCCGGATCGCCTGGACGCGCTGCGCGCTGTTGAACTGCCGTCCAGGCGAGCCCGACCGATAACCGAGGTCGCCCAGGTAGGACAGGCGCCCCACCTGGGCGAGCCGCTCGGCCAGGCTGCGGACGAGCTGGGGACGGCTTCCCGAGGGCACCGCGACGACGCCGACCGGTCGCTGTGCCCACTCCCAGGACGAGAGCACCTTGATCACGGCGGCGAAGACGTCGTCGGGGATCGGCCCGTCGGGGGCGCCGTCGGCGAGGAGACCGCGCAGGCGGTTGCCCCAGCCGATGTCGGTGAGCCTGCCCAGCCCCCTGCCCGGCTCGGCACCCAGCTCCGGCTTGATCCTGCCCTTGAGGTCGGCCAGCCCGGTCGGCCACTGCCTGCGGGCCTCGATGTCCACTCCGGGCCGCTGGAGCCGGTCGGCGGCCGACCGTACGGCCCGCTCGTCCACCTCTGGCGAGCGGTGGCCGCCGGTGCAGTTGTCGCAGCGTCCGCAGGCTGAGGCGGTGTCGTCGTCGAGACGGCGGCGCAGGAACTCCTCACGGCAGCCGGTGGTGTCGAGGTAGTCGAGCATGGCCCGCTGCTCGGCCTCCCGCTCGGCGGCGACCCTGGCGTAGCGGGGGGCGTCGTACGCCCAGGGCTCTCCGGTGGACTCCCAGCCGCCCTTGACCCGGCGCACCGCGCCGTCGACGTCGAGGACCTTCAGCATCGTCTCCAGGCGGCTCCTGCTGAGGTCCACCCGGTTCTCCAGGGCGGCCGTGGACATCACGCCGCCCTCCTCGAGCGCGGCCAGCACGGCGCGCACCACGGGCTCGGGAGGGAAGGCCAGCGAGGCGAAATACGCCCAGATGTCGCGGTCCTCCGCGCCGGGCAGCAGGATCACCTCGGCGCGCTCGACCCCTCGGCCCGCACGGCCGACCTGCTGGTAGTAGGCCACCGGGGACTGCGGTGCGCCGACGTGCACGACGAAGCCGAGGTCGGGCTTGTCGTAGCCCATGCCGAGCGCGGAGGTCGCGACCAGCGCCTTGATCTTGTTGTCCAGCAGCGCCTGCTCGGCGGCGAGCCGCTCGGCCTGCTCGGTCTGCCCCGAATAGGCGATCACCTCATGGCCCTGCTCACGCAGGTAGGCGGCGATCTCCTGGGCGGCGGCCACGGTGAGCGTGTAGACGATGCCGGAGCCCGGGAGCTCGTGCAGCGTCTGGGCGAGCCAGGCCAGACGCTGCTCGGCGCCGCGCAGGCGCACGACCCCCAGGTGGAGGCTGTCGCGCTCCAGCGCGCCGCGCAGCACGAGCGTCTCCTCGCCCATCTGCTCCGCGACGTCGCGGGTGACCCTGGCGTTGGCCGTGGCGGTGGTCGCGAGGATCGGCACGCCCTCGGTGAGCTCCTCGAACAGCGTGCGCAACCGCCGGTAGTCGGGACGGAAGTCGTGACCCCAGTCGGAGATGCAGTGGGCCTCGTCGACCACGATCAGGCCCGCGCTCTCGGCCAGCTCAGGCAGCACGTGGTCGCGGAAGTCGGGGTTGTTGAGCCGCTCGGGGCTGACGAGCAGCACGTCGACCGCCCCCTCGGCGACCTGGTTGTAGACCTGCTCCCACTCCTCGGGGTTGGCGGAGTTGACCGTGACCGCGGTGATCCCGGCACGCTCGGCGGCGGCGATCTGGTTGCGCATCAGGGCCAGCAGCGGTGAGACGATGACGGTCGGCCCCTCGCCCAGCTCGCGCAGGAGCGCGGTGGCGATGAAGTAGACCGCCGACTTGCCCCAGCCGGTGCGCTGCACCACGAGCACCCGGCGCCGGTCCATCACCAGCGCCTTGATCGCCGCCCACTGGTCCTCGCGCAGCCGGGCGTGCTCCCCGGCGAGCGCCCGCAGCCGCTCCTCGGCCTCTTCGCGCAGCATCAGCTCTTCGCTCACCCGGTCATTCGTACCAGGTCTCGCCGACTGTTTTCCCCCGGTACGGCACACGCGTGCCGTCGCGCGAGGTCGGGAGCTGGGGACCTGAGGGGCTCCGCGCCGTGATTTGATGCATCCACTATGGACGTCACCACCTGGTATCTCGAACAGACCTCCCGCTCGGACCTGCTGCCCGCCAAACCTCCGTCGGTCGAGGTCGACATCGTCCGCGCCGAGCTGCCCTCGCCCGAGTTCAGCCGGTTCCTCACCACGGCCGTCGGCGGAGACTGGCACTGGACCAACAAGCTTCCGTGGACCTGGGACGAGTGGGCCGACTGGCTCGCCGGGGGCGTGGAGACCTGGGTGGCCTACCATCGCGGCACCCCCGCGGGCTTCGTCGAACTCGCCCCCCAGGACGACGCGGCGGTCGAGATCACCTCCTTCGGCCTCCTGGCGTGGGCGATCGGCCAGGGCATCGGCGGTCACCTGCTGGAGGTCGGCACGGCCAGGGCCTGGGACCTGGCCGACCGGCAGCCGGAGCGGGAGCCGACCCGGCGGGTGTGGCTGCACACCTGCTCACTTGACAGCCCGGTGGCTCTCGCGAACTATCGGGCGCGCGGTTTCAGGGTCTACGACACCAGGGTGAACGTGCCCGGCGACGAACACGAGGGCGAGACCCCCGGTCCCTGGCCGGGAGCCGGTCCTCGGACCCGCGCTCTTCCCGCCGCCCTCGGCAACCCGCCGGGACGGCCCCAGCACCTACGGGCGGACCGGCCGGAACAACTCTGACACCCGCGGGCAGGCCGCAAGGCCCGGAAGTGTCGGATGGGCTGGGTATCGTATCGAGTCCCGGTACGATACCCGGTCGCCCCCGTCACCGGTCTCCCGCCGGACATCCCGGTCAAGGCTCCCCGGGGAGCCGGCGCCAACGGTTGGACCACGAAGACAGAAGGAGGATGCGCCTCCCCCCGCCTGACGGCCGGGGCGCGCGCGCAGGAAATCAGATGGCTCGACGGACGACCACACCCCCGACAGACGAGGGCTTCGAGGAGCGGATCGTCGACATCGACGTTTCCACCGAGATGCGCACCAGCTTCCTCGAATACGCATACTCGGTCATCTACCAGCGTGCGCTGCCGGACGCCAGAGACGGCCTCAAGCCGGTCCAGCGCCGCATCCTCTACTCGATGAGCGAGATGGGCCTGCGGCCCGACCGGGGCCACGTCAAGTCCTCGCGCGTCGTCGGCGACGTGATGGGCAAGCTGCACCCGCACGGCGACACCGCCATCTACGACGCGCTGGTCCGCATGGCCCAGCCGTTCTCGATGCGCCTGCCCCTCATCGACGGGCACGGCAACTTCGGCTCCCCCGACGACCTGCCCGCCGCGATGCGCTACACCGAGGCCCGGCTCGCCTCGGCGGCGATGGCCGTGGTCCAGTCGATCGACGAGGACACGGTCGATTTCAAGCCCAACTACGACGGCCAGGAGACCGAGCCCACGGTCATGCCGTCGGCCTTCCCCAACCTGCTGGTCAACGGTGCCACCGGCATCGCGGTCGGCATGGCCACCAACATGGCTCCGCACAACCTCGTGGAGGTCGTCGCCGCCGCCCGCCACCTGATCAAGAAGCCGGACGCGACGCTCGACGACCTGATGCGGTTCGTCCCCGGCCCCGACCTGCCCACCGGCGGCACGATCATCGGTCTCGACGGCATCCGCGACGCGTACGCCAAGGGCAGGGGCACCTTCCGGATGCGCGCCAAGTGCGCCATCGAGCAGGTCAGCCCCCGCCGCAAGGGCATCGTCGTCACCGAGTTGCCCTTCAACGTCGGTCCCGAGCGGGTGGTCACCAAGATCAGGGAGCTGGTCACCGCCAAGAAGCTCCAGGGCATCTCCGACCTCAAGGACCTCAGCGACCGGCACAAGGGCCTCAGCCTGGTCATCGAGATCAAGAACGGCTTCATTCCCGAGGCCGTGCTGGAGGAGCTCTACCGGCTCACGCCGATGGAGGAGACCTTCGGCATCAACAACGTCGCCCTCGTCGACGGCGAGCCGCGCACGCTGGGCCTGCGCGAGCTGCTCCAGGTCTACGTCGACCACCGCATCGACGTGGTCCGCCGGCGCTCGCTGCACCGCCGGCGCAAGCGCGAGGAGCGCCTGCACCTCGTCGAGGGCCTCATCGTCGCCCTGCTCAACATCGACGAGGTCATCCAGGTCATCCGCTCCTCCGACAACTCCGCCCAGGCCCGCGAGCGCCTGATGGAGATCTTCGAGCTGTCGGAGATCCAGGCCAACTACATCCTCGACACCCCGCTGCGCCGCCTGACCCGCTACGACAAGCTGGAGCTCGACCGCGAGAGCCAGACCCTGCGCGACGAGATCGCCGAGCTGACCGCGATCCTGTCCTCCGACGACAGGCTCCGCAAGGTCGTCTCCGACGAGCTCGCCCAGGTCTCCAAGACCTTCGGCACCCCGCGCCGCACGGTGCTGCTGGAGTCCTCGGGGATCGCGAGAAACGTCTCGGCCCCCCTGGAGGTGGCCGACGACCCCTGCCTGGTGCTGTTCTCCTCCACCGGCCTGCTGGCCCGCACGTCCGACGCCTCGCCGCTGGCCGGTGACGGCGACCGCTCGGCCCACGACGTGCTGGTCTCCGTCGTGCGGAGCACGGTCAGAGGCGAGGTGGGCGTGGTCACCAACCAGGGGCGGATGATCCGGGTCCAGGTGGTCGACCTGCCCACGCTGCCCCGTTCGAACAACCCGCCGTCGCTGTCGGGCGGCCACCCGGTCGCGGAGTACGTCACCTTCAATCCGGGCGAGACGGTCGTCGGCATCGGCTCGCTCGATCCCGAGGGGCCCGGCCTGGCGCTGGGCACGGCGCAGGGGGTGGTCAAGCGGGTCGTCCCCGACTACCCGGCCAACCGCGACGACTTCGAGGTGATCACCCTCAAGGAGGGTGACACCGTGGTGGGCGCGGTGGAGCTGGAGAGCGAGAACCACGATCTCGTCTTCATCACCTCCGAGGCCCAGCTGTTGCGCTACTCCGCCTCCGTCGTCCGCCCGCAGGGCCGCCCCGCGGGCGGCATGGCCGGTGTACGGCTGGACGGCGACGCCGTGGTGATCTGGTTCGGCGCGGTCGATCCCGCCCGCGAGTCACAGGTCGTGACGATCGCCGGTTCCTCCACGGCGCTTCCGGGCACCCAGATCGGCGGCGCCAAGATCTCCGACTTCGCCGAATACCCGCCGAAGGGCAGGGGCACCGGCGGGGTCCGCGTCCAGCGTTTCCTCAAGGGCGAAGACATCCTGCTGCTCGCCTGGGCCGGTCCCGGCCCGGCCCGCGCGGTCTCGGCCGTCGGCAAGCCCGTGCCGCTCCCCGAGGAGCTGGGCCGCCGTGACGGCTCCGGCGTACGGCTCACCCACACCGTGTCGGCCGTGGGCGGCGCTCTCGGCTCCGAAGGCGGCGAGGAGGGCTCCGGGGCGACTCCCCCGCAGGAGTGACCCCCGCCCGCGAAAAGGCCCCGGAGCCCCCGCCTGGCGGAGGGCTCCGGGGATTCCGCGTGATCCCACGAGGCGGCCGACGAGGTCTCCCCCGCGAAAAGCCCCCGCGTCACGCGAGAGCAGTGGCGCGGGGGCCTTCCGCAGGAGACACGATCGGCGCGGAGGCTCTGAGATCGCTCAGGACGGTCAGTCGACGCACAGGCAGAACGGGTGCCCGGCGGGGTCGAGAAAGACCCGGAAACCCTCGTCCTCGCCCGGCTGGTAGGGGTGTTTGGACGCGCCGAGCGCCAGCACCCCCTTTTCCGCCTCGTCGAAGTCCTCGACCGTCACATCGATGTGAAACTGCTGGGGCCGTTCGGCGGTGGGCCACTCCGGTGGCCGATAGTCGGGGACCCGCTGGAAGCAGAGCCGTCCCGGCCCGTCCCCGGTGACCACCACCCAGTCGTCCTCGACTCCGGTGACCTTCCAGCCCAGAAGGGCACTGTAGAAGTCGGCCAGCCGCCTGGGATCTGGACAGTCGAGAACGATCGACCTCAGCTGCGCGATTCCCATGATTCCTCCCGATCTTGACACCGGTGAAGACCTTATGGCGGTCTCATCGGAGGCTTCAAGTGCGTTTCGTGCCGACCTGGCCCGAGGTGCGGGACACCGGCCCGGTGTCCCGCACCTCGGGCCCGCTCCGTCTTTCCTCCACAGGCGGACCGAAACCCGGCACCTCAGATGAGCGCTCCCTGGAGCGCGAACCGGATCGCCATCAGCAACTGCCAGGGTTCACCCGATTCCCAGAAGCGGACGACCTTGGCCACCCGATCCGTCGGCTCGAACTCACCGGTCCCCTCCGGGCCGAAACACCCCGCCTCCACGAGGACGGCCACGAACGGGTCGTCGTCCTTCAGTGATCGGGTGTAAACCGCCGCGTCGAGCAGGGACAACGCCGAGCGCGCGTTGCGCCCCCCGTCCCTCACCTCGACCCGGTCCAGCTTTCGCCTGCCCTGGTCACGAAGATAGTCGGCCAGGGATTCGATCCTGCTCATTCGCCCTCCCCACACATCCGGACTTCGGGTGACGACATCATGACCGAGTGTGAGCGACAGTGGTGGGATCTTGGTGAAGTCCTCACCCGGTGCGGCCCCGGCAACGCTCAGGAAACGGGCATGAAGCATCATTAGTCCGTTGACTGCGCCAACCGAGGGGTGCGTACGTGAGTGCTTTTGACGACCTGCTGACCGCCAACGAGGAGTTCTCCGCCGCCTTCACCGACACCGAGCTGACCGGTAGGGCCGCCCGCGGTCTCGCCGTGGTCACCTGCATGGACTCGCGGATCGATCCGCTGGGGCTCTTCGGCCTGAAGCCGGGGGACGCCAAGATCCTCCGCAACGCCGGGGCGAGAGTGACCGACGACGTCCTGCGCACGCTCGTCCTGGCGGTCAACCTGCTGGGGGTGGAGCGGGTGCTGGTCATGCCGCACACCGACTGCGGCATGACCAAGGTCACCGACGACGAGGTGCATGCGATCGCCGCCCGGCGCGGCGTCGACACCCGCAGCCTGGACTTCCACACCGTCCCCGACCAGGACGCGGCGCTCCGCCATGATCTCGTACGGATCAGGACGAGCCCGTTCCTGCCCGTGGGGATGCCGGTCGGCGGAGCCGTCTACGACGTGCGCACCGGCAAGCTGATGCCGGTCGACATCTGAGGGCCGGGGTCAGGCCCTCCTGATCCGGCCCCGGCGCGGGAAGCCGTCGCCGGCCCGGATCGACACGTCGACATCAGGCCCCGGCCGGTTCCCGTGCCGGGGCCTGATGCCGGTTTCGCGATTCCGCCCCGTCCGCGGCCGCTCGAAGACCCGGGGCACGATCGGCCTACCGCCGGCGCGTCCTGCCGACGGGGGGACCGATCACCCGACCGGTGTGGATCCGGGCCCCCGCCCGGACGTTCACCCCGGGAATCACCCCTCGGCGATGATCACGCGTCGATGTGGTCGCGGTCGATCTCGGCCGCGCTGCTCACGATGAACTCCCGGCGCGGTGCCACGTCGCTGCCCATCAGGAGGGCGAAGATGCGCTCGGCCTCCTCGATGTCCTCGATGCGGACCCGGCGCAGGGTGCGGTGGCGGGGCTCCATCGTCGTCTCGGCCAGCTGGTCGGCGTCCATCTCGCCCAGGCCCTTGTAGCGCTGGACCGGGTCCTTCCAGCGCTTGCCCCGGCGCTCCAGGTCGCGCAGCACCCGGTGCAACTCGGCGTCGGAGTAGCAGTAGACGTACTTGCCGTGACCGCGTGTGGGGTTGATGACCTCGATGCGATGCAACGGCGGCACGGCGGCGAAGACGCGCCCGGCCTCGACCATCGGCTTCATGTAGCGGTGGAACAGCGTCAGCAGGAGGCAGCGGATGTGCGCCCCGTCGACGTCGGCGTCGGCCATCAGGATGACCTTGCCGTAGCGGGCGGCCTCGATGTCGAAGGATCGGCCGGAACCCGCGCCGATGACCTGGATGATCGCTGCGCACTCGGCGTTCTTGAGCATGTCGGCGACGGACGCCTTCTGCACGTTCAAGATCTTGCCCCGGATCGGCAGCAGCGCCTGGAACTCCGAGTTTCTGGCCGCGCGGGCGGTACCCAGCGCCGAGTCGCCCTCGACGATGAACAGCTCGCTGCGGTCGACCTCGTCACTGCGGCAGTCGACCAGCTTGGCGGGGAGCGCCGAGTTCTCCAGGGCGGTCTTGCGGCGCTGGTTGTCGCGGTGCTCCCGAGCGGCGATGCGGGCCTTGGCCGCCGCGACGATCTTCTCCAGGACCGCGCGGAGCTGCGCCTTGGCGTTGCGCGGCGGGTTGGCGAGCAGCTCCTTGAGCTCTCGTGAGACGACGTGGGCGACGATCCTGGAGGCCGCCGAGGTGCCCAGGACCTCCTTGGTCTGCCCCTCGAACTGCGGCTCGGGCACCCGGACGGTCACCACGGCGGTGAGCCCCTCCATGATGTCCTCGCGGGTCACGGGGGCGTCGCCGTTCTTGAGCAGGCGGGTCTCGCGCAGCTGCTCGTTCAGGGTGCGGACGAGAGCGCGCTCGAAGCCGTTGACGTGGGTGCCGCCCTTGGGGGTGGCGATCACGTTGACGAAGGAACGGACGGTGCTGTCGTAGCCCTTGCCCCAGCGCACCGCCACGTCGACGGTGAGCTCCCGCTGGACCTCGGTCGGGGTCATGTGCCCCAGGTCGTCGAGGACCGGGACGGTCTCGCGGAAGTGACCGGCGCCCTGCAGGCGCAGCACGTCGCAGACGGCCTCGTCGCGGGCGAGGAACTCGGTGAACTCCGAGATGCCGCCGTCGAAGTGGAACTCCTCCTCGGCGACCTCCTCTCCGCGGCTGTCGCGCACGGCCAGGGTCAGGCCGGGGACCAGGAACGCGGTCTGGCGGAGGCGGACGTGGATCTCGTCGAGGGAGACCTCGGCCTCGGGGAGGAAGATCTGGTGGTCGACCCAGAAGCGCACGCGGGTGCCGGTGACCTTCTTCGCCACGCTGCCGCCGTCGCGCAGCCCGGACTTCTTCTTGAACTTGGCCTTGGGGCCGTCGCCGTCGAAGACACCGGGGACGCCCCTGCGGAAGCTGATCTCGTGGATCCGGCCCTCACGGTCGACCTCCACGTCCAGCCGCGAGGACAGGGCGTTGACGACGGAGGCGCCGACGCCGTGCAGACCGCCCGAGGCGCCGTAGGAGCCGCCGCCGAACTTCCCGCCCGCGTGGAGCTTGGTGTAGACGAGCTCCACGCCCGCCAGGCCGCTCTTGGGCTCGACGTCGACCGGGATGCCCCGGCCGTTGTCGCGGACCTCGATGGAGCCGTCGGGGTGAAGCTCGACCTCGATGCGATCGCAGTAACCGGCCAGGGCCTCGTCGACCCCGTTGTCCACGATCTCCCAGAGGCAGTGCATGAGACCGCGGCTGTCGGTCGACCCGATATACATGCCTGGACGCTTGCGGACGGCTTCGAGACCCTCCAGCACCGACAGGTGGCGGGCCGTATAGCCCGTCTCCGCGCTAACTGCGGTCACGCCCACTCCCACTCTGTCGAACACGTGTGCGCAGCTTACCGTTCTTCCCACCGCGACGGGTACAAGCTTGCCATCCGGTGGGTTCGTACGTTACATCCGGTGTGATCATCGTTACTTTCGGACACTTTCCGCTCTGGGCGTAGCAGGGGGTCGGTTGGGAACGTTCGTATCGGGTTAGATGTTCTCTCAAGTGACTGACGCCAGATCCTCCACCTCAGGGGATGACCTGAAAGGCGATACGTGACTGGAACCCTCGCCCCCGCCAAGCAGCTCACAGCTGCTGACCGCTGTGACCGGTGCGGCGCCCAGGCTTACATCCGCGCGACCCTGCCCGTGGGCGGGGAGCTGCTGTTCTGCGCCCACCACGGGCGGCAGCACGTGGCCGTGCTGAGAGACAAGGGCGCCATCATCCAGGACGAGTCCGCTCGTCTCAGCGACACCCCGGCAACGGCAGGCAACGACGAACGATAACCAGACGAATGGAGCCATTATCGGACCCGATAGTGATATCGGGCCGCCACCGTGAAGCCCTGCCGCTCGTAGAGCGTCCTGGCAGCGGTGTTCGACTCCACGACGACTAAATATGCCCGCTGTGTGCCCTGCGCCCGCGCATGCGAGAGCAGGGCACGCAACACCTTCCGTCCATGGCCCCTGCGCCGCGCGTGCGGCATCACAGCCATGGAGTAGATCCCGAACCACTCCCCCTGGACCACACCCCGCCCGACGGCATCTCCGCCGAGCGAGGCGTATACCGCGGGCACGCCGGTGAGGATTCGCGCGGCCGTCGGCAGACCGTCGCCACCGAACCTCCCGTCCACGCTCCACCAGGCGTCCAACCACGCCTGTGAGGGCATCTCAGCGAGCTCGACCCCCTCTTCGGACCCTCCCCCGGGCCCGAGGCGCGCCGTCATGACCAGTGTGGGATCCACCACCCCGTAGCCGCGCGCCTCCAGCGACGCGTCCAGACCCGGCGTGGCCCCGCCTCCCACGGAGAAGACGCAGGGCAGCCCTCGGTCGGCATAGAACTTCTCGGCCCCCTCGATGGCCGCCTCCAGGTCCTCGGGCTCGCCCAGCGGCAGCACGGAGTTGGCCCGCTTGGTCACCCCGTTCGCGGCGCGCAGCGTCCAGCACCCGGCCTCCACCCGTTGGAGCGCCGGCCATGCCTGGTCGACCAGCCGGTCAAAGGCCTCATCGATCATGCTGAAGGATCCTAACTCCCCGATCGCCCCACTACGCTCGGCGACTGTGCTGATTCTGCTGCCTCCATCCGAGGGAAAGGCCGCGCGGGGCGACGGCCCCGCCCTCGACCTGTCCCGGTTGAGTTTTCCCGCCCTCGGCCCGCCCAGGGAACTCGTCCTGGAAGCGCTCATCGCGCTGTGCCGGGGACCGGCCGCGCGGGATGTGCTCGGCCTGTCGCCGGGACAGGCCGGTGAGGTCGGCGGAAACCTGCTTCTGCGGACCGCGCCGGCACTGGCCGCGGCCGACCTGTACACCGGCGTGCTCTACGACAACCTCGGCCTGGCCTCGCTCTCCCCTCAGGCGGCGGCGCGGGCCTCGGAGAGCCTGCTGATCTTCTCCGGCCTCTGGGGCCTGCTGCGGGTCGGCGACCGCGTACCGCCCTACCGGCTGTCGATGGGGGTGCGGCTGCCGCCGCTCGGCGGCCTGGGCGCCTTCTGGCGCCGATCGGTCGCCCCCCTGCTCGACGCCGAACCCGGCCTCGTCGTGGACCTGCGCTCCAGCACGTACGCGGCCGCGTGGCGGCCAGGCGGCCGGGCGGTGGCGGTACGGGTGCTCAGGGACGGGAAGGTGGTCAGCCACATGGCCAAGGCCACCCGCGGCCTGATCGCCCGCTCCCTGCTGGAAAGCGGAGCCGATCCGGAGAGCCCCGAGGAGCTCGTCAAGGTTCTGGATCACCTCGGCCACTCCGTCGTCCTCCACGCCCCGCCCACGGGGAACCGTTCGTGGACACTCGACATCGTGACATGACGCGCCGTGGGCTCCTTTCCCCGGGCCGTGACGAGGACGTGGCGGGCGGGAGCCCCGCGCGGGAGGGCACCGGGACGACCAGCCGGTGATCGAGCCGGTGGACGGGCGGGAGCCCCGCGCGGGGAGGGGCCCCGGGTTCACGCCGCGACGAGGTGCAGCCGCCCGCAGGCCCGCTGAAACTGCTGGGCGGGATCTCCGAGATAGGACCAGGGCAGTGTGCTCCCCCTGCCTTTCGTCCGCATCAGGTGCCCGCGCGCGGGCCGCCGAAGGTCTGCCAGATAGAAGGCGGCCCCGAACAGGTTGTGCGCCTCGATCGATCGGGGGTGGCTGTCATTTCCCAGCCAGCGCCCCGAATGCGAGACGACCTCCCGCAGCGCCCCGTCGGAGAACCAGCCGCCGCGCGACATCGGCGACCGCCCCGCGGCCACCTGCTCGAAGTGGGCCAGCGGCACCAGGGACGCCATCGGATCCCCGTCGGGTGCCCGCGAGACGGCCTGCCTGGCGAACTCCAGCATCTCCTGGGCACTACCGCCCCAGGCGGGGGACAACGTCATGAGCCGGGCCACGTGGGCCGGGAACAGCGTCGGATAACGCCGAACGGCCTCGTACCAGACCGCGTCCTTCTCCTGACGCGGCCGGTCGAGACCGAGATAGAGCCACATGATCGATTCCCAGGGCACCGGATCGGACGGCGCGAGCGAGACCGCGGCGAAAAGCGGCATCCTGGCCGACTCCATCGCTCCCTGGAACGCCTGTGTGCGCTGCGCCTGCACGGCCCGCGCCTTGACATCCGGCTTGATCGTCCAGGCTTCCTCGATGCGGGTGCGCCCGAGCCAGAGCCAGAGGTCGGGGTTGGCCCGGTCACGGGCCGCCAACGCCTCTATGGCACGGCTGTGACCGACGGCCGCCTTGGCCAGCGCCTCGATCCTCAGCGCACGGCCCTCCGGATCGCCGCGGGCCGCGCCGATCGCGACCGTACCGGCTTCGAAGATCTTCCGGCGCACCGCGACGACCGCCTCATCGAGCATCGCGTCCGCCCACGGACGATCGACGATCAACCGCAGTCCTCGTGCGCGAACTCTGTCGACTTCGGCCACACCCATGAGGCGGCAGCCTAGGAGGCTGCTTCACATGACGTGCTACCGATCTGTTACGCCCTCGTTAACGACAGGAGGGGCCGCACCATATGGCACGGCCCCCCTGTCAGGAAGTCTCAGTCGAGGTAGTCGCGCAGGACCTGGGACCGGGACGGGTGGCGGAGCTTGGACATCGTCTTGGACTCGATCTGCCGGATGCGCTCGCGCGTCACCCCGTAGACCTTGCCGATCTCGTCCAGCGTCTTCGGCTGACCGTCGGTCAGGCCGAAGCGCATCGAGACCACGCCCGCCTCGCGCTCGGACAGCGTGTCCAGAACGGAGTGGAGCTGCTCCTGCAGAAGCGTGAAACTGACCGCGTCCGCAGGAACGATGGCCTCGGAGTCCTCGATGAGGTCACCGAACTCGCTGTCTCCCTCCTCACCCAGCGGGGTGTGCAGGGAGATCGGCTCGCGACCGTACTTCTGGACCTCGACGACCTTCTCGGGGGTCATGTCGAGCTCGCGGGCCAGCTCCTCCGGGGTGGGCTCGCGCCCGAGGTCCTGGAGCATCTGCCGCTGGACACGGGCCAGCTTGTTGATCACTTCGACCATGTGGACCGGGATGCGGATGGTCCGCGCCTGGTCGGCCATGGCGCGGGTGATCGCCTGCCGGATCCACCACGTGGCGTAGGTGGAGAACTTGTAGCCCTTGGTGTAGTCGAACTTCTCGACCGCGCGGATCAGGCCCAGGTTGCCCTCCTGGATCAGGTCCAGGAAGAGCATTCCGCGTCCCGTGTAGCGCTTGGCCAGCGAGACCACGAGGCGGAGGTTCGCCTCCAGCAGGTGGTTCTTGGCCCGGCGGCCGTCCTCGGCGATCCACTCCAGCTCGGCGCGGACGTCGACCGGGAGCTTCTCGCCGTCGCTGCCGAGCTGCTCCTCGGCGAACAGACCGGCCTCGATGCGCTTGGCGAGCTCGACCTCCTGCTCGGCGTTGAGCAGGGGGACCTTACCGATCTGCTTGAGGTAGTCCTTGACCGGGTCGGCGGTGGCACCGGCGGCGGCGACCTGAGGCACCGGGGCGTCATCGTCGTCGTCGGTGAGGATGAGGACCTCGTCCTCGTTCACCTCGACGACCTCGACCTTGGGCTCCTCCTCGGTCTCGGCCTCGGCTTCCACCTCGACTTCGACCTCGACCTCGACCTCGGCCACGGCCTCCAGGTCGAAGTCCTCGATCTCGACGTCCTCGAGGTCGATGACCTCGTCGTCGTCACCGGTGACCGGCTTCGGCGCGGACGCGGGAGCCGGGACCGCGGCTGCGGGACCGGCCTTCTTCGGCGGCGGGGCGGGAACCGGCTTCTTGGCGGCCGGGGCGACCTTCTTGCCCGGAGCCGTCTTGGCCGAAGCCGCCTTCACCGGGGCCGCCGGCTTCTTGGCCGCGGCCGCGGCGGGCTCGGAGCCGCTGACGACCGCGGTGACGGTCTCCGGCTGCTCCTTGGCCGCCGCCGCGGTCTTGGTCTTCTTGACGGCGGCGGGCGTGGCCGGGGCGGTGCGGCGTTTGGCGGGAGTGCGGGGCTTCTTGGGAGCCGCGGAGTCCTCGGCGGTCAGCCGTACTGTGATGCCCTCTTTGCTAAGGCTTCGCAGGATTCCAGCGACCTGCGCCATCGGAATGTCCGCTTCCTCGACGGCCTTGCGGACATCCTCGGACTCGAGGAACCCCTGCGAGCGCCCCCGCTCCATCAGCTGCTGAATGACGGGCTCGTTCAGCTCGGATGGCTTCGAGCGAGTCGAACTTGCAGGCGACACGAACACCTCTCGAAGGAAAGCGTGACGAGAATGGACCCAGATGCCCAACCAGGGGCAGTTATGCCTCTAGTTGTGATTAGCGAGGCCGCGCTAACCGCGACGCACCTGTCCAGCATTGTGGCATGACACCGTGATCCATACGGCCGCCTCCTGGCGGTTGCCCTCCACCCTAGGCCGACCAAGAGAGTAGTGCGTACGGAAGCGAGGCACCGATACCCGAAAGCAACCGTTATGACTGTTTCATTCAGTCACTCTTCGTGGCGAGGGGAACGTGGATCGCGAGCACCGTGACGTCGTCATCCTGCTCATATCCGGACAGCATGCGATCGACAAGAAAATCTAGCAACATGTGCGGGCTTCCCACCACTTCGGCGGGCGCTTCGTTCACAACAGAACAAAGATCGGCAAGCCCGGCATCGAGGCCACGCTTGCGATTCTCCACCAGACCATCCGAATACAGGACAGCGGTGTGGCCCGGCGGGACACAGAACCTGAACTGCCGACGGCTCGTGGGCCAGCCCAGCGGGGTGCCTGGCTCGCCGTCGCACAGCAGCGGCACGCCCTGCGGGGAGACCAGCAGCGGAGGCGGGTGACCGGCGAGCGCGAGCGTGCCCTCCCCGGTGCCCGGCTCGACGACCATGTAGGCGAGGGTCGTGACCTGCTCCTCCTCCTCGGTGGCCTCGAAGACCCTGTCGAGCCCTGTGAGCACCGCGGCGGGCGGCGGGTTGGTCAGCGCCAGGGCCCGCATGGCGTTGCGGATGCGCCCCATTCCCGCCGCGGCCTTGACGCCCTTGCCCATGACGTCGCCGACCACCGCCGCGACCCGGCCGTCCTGGAGGACGAACGCGTCGTACCAGTCGCCGCCGACCTGCACGTGGCGGCTTCCCGAGCGGAACCGCTGGGCGAGGACCAGGCCCCGGACCACCGGCAGACGGTCGGGCAGCAGGCTGCGCTGGAGCGTCTCGGCGGTGCGGTGCTCGCGCTCGAACAGGGTGGCTCGCTCGACGGCGAGGGCGCACTGACCCGCGAGCGCCTCCAGGAACACCCCGTCCTCCTGGGAGATCTTCTGCGGGCGGGTGAAGGAGAACCTCAGCGCGCCGAGCGCCCGCCCCGCGGCCAGCAGCGGCAGCCCCACCCAGGCCCGCTCGTCGCTGTGGTCGATGAACCCGGTGATCTCCTCGCTGTCGCCACCCGCGTCGACCAGCTGGGCCCTCAGGCTCTCCGGCGACTCGGCGAAGACCGGGCGCCGGCTGTTGACCGCCATCGTCATCACGCTGGAGTGCGAAAGCGGGATCTCCTCGCCGGGCGCGCCGGGGACGTCGGGGATGCCTCCGCTGTTGACCAGCTTCAGCGCGGCCCGGTCGACATCGAGCAGCGCCACGGCCGAGCGGTCGGCCGCCAGGGCCGTACGACCCACGTCGATGATCACCTGGACCACCTGCTCGACGGTGAGCGCCTCGGCGAGTATCGCCGTGGCGCCCTGCAGGCGCGCGGTCCGCAGAGCCGCGGCGCCGAGCTGGTCGGTCAGGCGGCCGCGCATCTCCTCGGCCTCGCGCTGCGGGGTGACGTCGGTGTTGGCGCCCACCCACTCGACGACCCGATTGTGCCGAATGATCGGCACGGCGCGCACCTCGAAGTGCCGGTAGCCGCTGGCCCGGGTGCGGACCCGGTAACTCCACTCGAACATGGTCCGGCCGCGCAGCGCCTCACGCCACGCCTCCTCGGTGTGCGGGCGGTCGTCGGGATGGACGGCCTCCAGCCAGCCGTGGGCGAGGTATTCATCGATCCTCTGACCGGTGATGGCCCGCCACTGCGGCGCGTCCTCCTCCACGACGCCGGTGGGCGCGGTGATCCACACGAGCTGGGACTGGGCCTCGACCAGCGAGCGATAGCGCTCCTCGCTGCGCCTGAGCTTCTCCTCGACCTGCCTGCTGTCGGTGATGTCGACGCCGACCAGGCAGATCGCCTGGAGCGTGCCCTTGTCGTCGTGGATCGGGGAGAAGGTCAGCGACCAGTGGTGGGTCGCGCCGTCGGCGGTGCGCACCCGGATCCGCTGGTCGCCCTCGACCTCGGCCCCCGCCACGATGCCGCGGACCGAGCCCTGGATCAGGGCGGTCAGGTCGGCGGAGAGCAGATCACCGGGGAGGCGGCCGACCAGGCGCTCGGCGGGCAGGCCGACCACGTCGGCGAAGACCTCGTCGACGCGCTCGAAACGGCCGTCGGGGTCGAAGAACGCGAAGGCGAACGGCGACTGCGACAGCAGGCCCTGCAGCAGGCCGGAGTCTGAGATGTCCACACCCGACTCCCGGGGACGGGGCACGGAGGTTTCGGCGCTCATGGTCGGCACCTCCGTCGCGTGCCAGGGTCTCCCACGAGGCACATCTCCAAACTTGCGAATTGGCGTAGCGCGGCTCCGGGGGACCGGATCCTGGAGTACATCATCGGCGATGGGCAGGTGTGGACGGAAGCCCCGCCCAGGATGCGGTCAGCGCACCCTGGGAACGCCGCCGCTCCGACGACCGGAACCCTCGCGCCGATGCGAGGGGGCTTCCACACGGGCGCCGACCGGGCGGCACCGCGTCTCCGAACGTTTGCGGCCAGGACCATAGCAGGATCGGGCCGGACCGTCCCGGCAACTGCCCACCTCATCTCCGTAGGGCTTGCAGGCGAGATCAGGCTACTGACTCGCCGTCAATTCGGCTCCCTGTTCGGTAACACTCGCTTACTCGACTGTTGCAGGATTCAGTCAAGACACGGGGTCAGCTTCCCATATCACGGCGCCAAGGGTTGACAGTCCCGAGATAAGTTGTGAAATGAAAACGCACGTCCTCGCCGACACATCCGGGGGATGCCCCCGGGAAACTCCGGAGGAATGCGACTTCCATGCCCGTTCTTGCCACCCGCCTCGGCGGGCCTTCCGTGACGACCCTCGCCGCGCCCTCGGCGCCCTCGGCGTCCCCGGCGTCCTCGGCGTCCTCTGTGCCCGAGGCGACCCTCCACGAGCCGGTCACCTCTCACCTGGCCGCCGAGTTCCCGACGATCTCCCTCGACACCGTCGACAGGTGCGTGGCCGAGGTCCGCGCCTGCGCCGAGCATCTCGGCATCGAGCCGACGGCCGAGATCGTCGAGCGCGTCGCCCGCGAGCATCTGCTCGCCCTTGTCAACTCCGCGCCGCCATCCCGCGGTCCCCGGTAACATCGGGAGCACCCGGCCGTCTTCTACGCACCGTTTGGCCCGGGAATGCGAGAAGGTTGGGACGTGAGCGAGGGAAGCGAGCGGGCCGATCGACGCGGCGGCGGCGCCTGTGATGGGCTGAATCGCCCGACGGGGGAGGCTGCTTGAGCCGGCGACATCGTCGAGACCTCAGGGAGAGCCAGTCCCCCGAGGCGGTCTTCGCCGAGATGTTGCTCGCCGCTCGCGAGCTACTGGCCGTACGCAGCCCGCTGGACGCCGAGCTCATGGTCTCCGACATGATCGGAGCCTGGTGGGGGCGCCGGCTGCGCCGAGGAGACGCCGAGCAGGTCCTCGGCGAGGGCCTGGTCGACTACGCGGCCAAGGCGGGCTCGCCCGCCGCGCTCACCCTGCTGATCGCGCTCGCCTACCTCGGCACGGCCCGCCAGGCCGCCAAGGCCGAGGGCGCCGCGCTGGCGCTCATGGAGCGCGACGTGGCCAGGCCGCGCTGGGCCGACCGGCTGGGCGTGGTCAAGACGACCGGCTGCTTCGTCTCCCGCGACGCGTACGGCGACCAGGACACCGTGGTGTGCACCTTCGGCTACCGGGGCGCCGACAGCGTCGAGGAGCGGCACGCGCTGGTGGTGATCGTCGACTACAACATGCGCGGCATCGCCCGTGACGCCTGGGTCTCCTCGCACGTCGACAAGCTGCTGGAGCAGGCCAGGGCCGAGGCCGAGGGCAACCCGATGCTCAGGTTCGGGGAGATCGAACCTCAGCAGGCCAGGGCGCTGCTCGAATCGGCCATGAAGGCCACCGCCGAGTACGGCCAGCGCAGGACGACCGTGCCGGTCAGCGACAGCTACAGCGCCTACCACGCCTTCGCCAGGTCCCGGATCAAGGCTCTGCCGCCAGGCAGGAAGCGGCCGGCCCCGCTGCACAGCGAGGCCCCCTACAGCCGCGACCGCCGGGCGATGCTGGCGGCCGAGTTCCTCTCCTCGGACGCGGCCGAGCACCTGTCCGACCCCTCGGCGGCCTCCCGGTGCGCCGACCACATCATCGACTACGGCTGCGACCAGGATTTCGGCCGCCCGCTCCGGGTGAGCCCGACCAAGTGCGAGACGTTCCTCCTCGACTGGCTGCCACGCAAGGTGATGCTCAGCACCGCCGAGCAGGAGGCGGTGCCGCACGTGCTGGGCGCGTGGGCGCGGTTCGCCGCGGGCAGGACCGGACTGCCCGACGAGGGGCTGCGGGCCACGCTCGACGCGATCTGGGAGGCGACGGGCAAGTTCGCGGAGTCCTACCGCGACCCGACGACCTTCGGGCTCGACCGCGACCTGCTCGACCGGCTGTTGCCGGACGGCGACCTGTCGGCGCTGGCCAGGCGGGTGTTCGCGTTCCCCTTCCTGCAGGGTACGCACGGTGAGATCAAGCTCAGCCTGCTCAACCCCGCCGACGACACCGACCGGCGGATCCTGCTGGGCATCGACCACGCGGGAGAGCTCGACCGGCGCGACTACGACGAGCACCTCGCCTGGCACGAGGAGATCGCCGCCAGGCTCTGGGAGGGCGATCCTCCGCAGCTGTGGGAGGCGGCGCAGCGGCTGCTCGACCTGGGTCACGACCGGCACGACGTGCTGCACGTGCTGATCGAGATCGCCGAGCGCATCGGGGACGACCCCGAGGAACTGGCCATCGCCCTCGATGACATCGCGGACATTCCCGACGAACCTCCGGTGTAGGTGAGCCATGGTGATCGATCTCAACGCCGATCTGGGTGAGAGCTTCGGGATCTGGAGGCTGGGCGACGACGAGGCCCTCCTCGACGTCGTGACCAGCGCCAACATCGCCTGCGGGTTTCACGCGGGCGACCCGTTGAACATCCGGCGCACGTGCGCGGCGGCGGTCGACCGCGGAGTGACGATCGGTGCCCAGGTCTCCTACCGGGACCTGGCCGGGTTCGGCCGCCGCGAGATGGACGTCGATCCCGAGGAGCTCTGCGCCGAGGTGCTCTACCAGCTGGGAGCGGTGGACGGCATCGCGAGGGCGATGGGCGGCCGGGTCTCCTACGTCAAACCGCACGGCGCGCTGTACAACCGGATCTGCCGCGATCCCGAGCAGGCCGGGGCCGTCGTGGCGGCGGTCGCCGACTACGACCGGGATCTGCCCCTGCTCACCCTGCCCGGCTCCGTGGTTCACGAGATCGCCGCCGGGGAGGGGGTCACCACCGTCGTCGAGGCCTTCGCCGACCGCGCGTACACCGGCACGGGAGCGCTGGTCTCCCGCCGCTCCCCCGGCGCGGTGCTGCACGACCCGGGCACGGTCGCGGACCGGGCCGTGCGGATGGCGACCGAGTGGGTGGTCGAGGCGGTGGACGGTTCGCGGGTGCCCGTCGAGGCGCGCTCGATCTGCGTGCACGGCGACACCCCCGGCGCCGTGCTGATGGCCCGTGCCGTGCGCGACGGCCTGGTGGAGGCGGGAGTGACGCTGAGGTCCTTCGCGTGAGCGTCCGGCGGGCCGGGGAGCACGCGCTGCTGGTGGAGACCGGCTCGCTGGAGATCTCCCACCGGCTGGACGCGCTGCTGCGGGCCGACCGGCCCCGAGGGGTGGTCGAGATCGTGCCCGGCCCCGTCACGGTCCTCGTCACCGCGCCGGGGGCCGATCCCGCTCGTCTGCGGGACGAGCTCCTCCGCCTGCTCGCCGCGGTGGCCGCCGCGGACGCCGCGGTGACCGCGGGCACGCAGGAGGTGACCCTCCCCGTCGTGTACGACGGCGCCGACCTCCACGAGGTCGCCGCGCTGAGCGGCCTCTCCCCGCAGGAGGTGGTCGAGCGGCACACCGGGCGGGAACTGGTGGTGGGCTGGCTGGGCTTCGCCCCCGGTTTCGCCTACCTCACGGGGCTGGACCCGGCTCTGCACGTCCCCCGGCTGGACACCCCGCGGACCTCGGTGCCCGCCGGGGCGGTGGCCGTCGCCGGCCCCTACTCGGCGGTCTATCCCTCGGCCTCACCCGGTGGCTGGCGGCTGCTCGGCCGCTCGGCGACCGCGGTGTGGGATGTGGCCGCCGACCCGCCCGCCCTGCTCACGCCGGGGACGCGGGTGCGCTTCCTCGCGGTCGGCGAGTCATGATCGAGGTGGTCGCGCCCGGCCCTTACGCCACCGTGCAGGACCTCGGCCGGCCGGGGTACGCCCACCTCGGGGTGCCCCGCTCGGGTGCGGCGGACGAGCCGAGCCTGCGACTGGCCAACCGTCTGGTCGGCAACCCGCAGAACGCCGCGGGGATCGAGCTGACCTTCGGCGGGGCCCGGCTTCGCTTCACCACCGGGGCCTGGACCGCCGTCGCCGGCGCCGCCTGCCCACTGGACCTCGTGCGACCGTACGAGACGGCGCCCGGCGGGACGGGCCCGGTCTCTCCGGGCGGAGCTCCGGCGTCCACGAGCCGATCCTCCCCCGCGGGGACGCCCACGAGCGGGATCTCCGCCGGCGAGGCCTCTCCACGAGGGAGGATCCGGCGAGTGACGGTGCCGCAGGCGATGTGCGCGCCCTTCTGGGTTCCCCCGGGGGGCGAACTGCGCCTGGGGACGCCCAGGGCCGGTCTGCGCACCTACGTCGCCGTCCGGGGCGGCGTCGACGTTCCCATCACGATGGGAAGCCGGTCCGCCGACTCCCTGTCCGGGCTGGGGCCTCCCCCGCTGCGCACCGGGACGGTACTGCCCGTGGGGCCGACCGGAGACCTGCCGCCGATCACCGTGGACGCGGCGCCCTCGCCGGAGCTCGGGAGGGGCGTCCTGTGGGTTCTTCCCGGTCCTCGCGACGACTGGTTCGTCCCCGGAGCCCTCGCCACCCTGTGCGCGGGGCCGTACGAGGTCAGCCAGGACAGCAACCGGGTGGGCGTGCGAATGCGCGGCGCCCATCTGGAACGGGCCAGGAGCGGGGAACTGCCGAGTGAGGGCATGGTGGCGGGGGCCGTCCAGGTGCCGCCCAGCGGCCAGCCGATCGTGTTCCTCGCCGACCACCCGCCGACCGGCGGCTACCCGGTCATCGCCGTCCTGACCTCGGCGAGCCTCGCCCGGGCCGCCCAGCTCCGCCCCGGCGACCGGGTACGATTCCGCCGCGACTGACCCGCCCACGGCGATCCGGCCGTCACAGGCCGCGGCGAGCGTACGTGTCACCGGAGCGGGGCTGGGAGTTCGCGAAACCCCTGTAGGGCTCACCCCGGGGCGGTCAGACGATGAGCCTGACCTCGCCGGGAGGAGTTCGTCCACCTCCCCGTGGTCAGCGAAGGAGAGCGGAGACCCGTTCGATCTCGGCGGCGAGGGCGGCGGCGGGGACCTCCTCCAGGAGGTCGACGGTGATCTTCCCGTCCTTCGCCTCCCAGACCCCGGCCACCCGGCCCTGGTGGACGACGACCGGGGAGATCCAGCCGGCGGCCCGGCTCACCTTCGACTTCGCCTCGGCGGGCAGGAGGGGCTCCAGGTCGCGGGGCGCTCCCAAGATGTACTGGTCGAAGCCGGGCAGGAGGTGAACCCCGGTCGCGGGCCGGGTCGTGGCCAGGTCGCCGAGGTGCTCGGCGAGCACGACCATCGGCCGGCCCTCCACCTCGATCTCGGCCAGCTCGGGCGTGAGGTCGCGGAACCAGCCGCGCAGCGTCGCCTTGCGGGCGGCTCCCCGGTAGAGCCAGCCGTCGAACGTCTCGGGGGCGCCGGGGCCGTGGGCACCGAGGAAGGAACGGAGCAGGCGCACCCCGGCCTCCTCCGCGGAGGGGAGCACGTCGGGCCAGCCGGGCACCTGGTCGCGAGGGCGGGCGAAGGTCACCCGGCCCCCGCGCGGCGGACCGTGGCAGAGCTCGCCGAGGAAGCTCAGCGGCTTGAGCAGGGCGCCCCAGCCGGAGGTGAGAGCCTCCCTCAGGTGTGCGTCGCCGGTGACCTCGATCACGCCGTCGACCAGCTCCTCGCGGGTGAGGACGCGCCCCGCGAGCGCCTTGGGGACGGCGTCGAGGATGGCGGCGACCTCGGCGGCGGTGACGCCGTGACCGCGCTGCCAGGAGCCTTTGTCCCAGTTGCGGAACGAGCCGAGGACCGCGGCGTAGGAGGCGAGCTCGTCGCCGGGGACGAGGTGGAGGGTGCCGCGCGCCGTCCAGGTCTTGACCAGGGTGCGATCTCGCCACAGGGCGCGGTCGATCTCACCGCGATCGGGCCGCGCGCTGCGCACGGCCACCGCCAGCTCGGCCGAGGAGGCCACCTGCGCCTGCACCCCGGTGAGCCTGCGCACGACGGACACCGCGTCGGGTCCGTCCGCCGGATCGACGAACTGCCGCTTCAGCCGCCAGGCGAGCACCTGTGGCCAGGTCACCGAGATAGCCATGACCGACTTCTACACGTCCTCCCCGACAGAACGCGACCCGCCCGTGGTCACGGGAACGGGCGCCGACGCTCCGGCCTTCGTGACTCCGTCGTCCGATCGCCGTACCCGGGCGTCTCCGTCCTGCGGGGCGAGACGGGCGTCGACCGGCCTTCGGGGTGGAACGAGCGTCAACGAACAAAGCCGATGTCCTGATATTTCAGGTCATAGAAGCCTCGGGCCCCGAAGTTGGCGAGATCGCTCTTGACCGCGACGATCTGCGGTCGCTGGTAGAGCGTCACCACGTTGACCGCCTGCCAGATGAGCTTGTCCGCGGTGTTGGTGTCGGCAACGGCCCTCGCGTGGTCGAGGTCGGCGGTCGCCTTGTTCATGGCGGCGTCGATCCGCCGGGATCCGATGCGGCCGAGGTTGGCGTTCCACTGCCTGGTGCCGTCGGGGAGCCTGACGGCGTCGGCGTACTGGCCGTAGGAGCTGGAGACGGGAAAGGGCGTGCCCACGTACGCGAACGCGGTGATGTCGTAATTGCCGGGAATTATGTATTTGGTGAAGTAGTCGTCCGTCGGTACCGACTGGAGGGTGACCCCGACCCCGATGCGGCCGAGCATGTCCTGGACGAGCTCGGCCTCGGATTTGGTGAGCTGCAGGCCCGACGGCAGGACGAACCGCAGGTTCAGCTCCCTCCCCGCCTTCCTGCGGGTCCGGCCCTCCAGTTTCCAGCCCGCGGCGTCCAGCTCCCTCCCCGCCCTGACCGGGTCGTACGTGCCGATCTCACCGGCGTTGTCCTGGTATCCCTCCTGGGTGTTCATGAAGAAGTGGTTGTTGAGCAGCACGATCGGCCAGTCGAGGCCCTGGAGGTCCGACTGGGCGATGACCTGACGGTCGATGCCCATCGCGACGGCCCTGCGGACCTTCTGGTCGGACAGCAGGGCGCTCTCGCCGTTCATCGTGATGTGCCGGAAGTCGGGGCCCGCCGCCTGCCGCACGATCGCGTCCGGGGTGCTCCTGGCCCGCGCGTAGTCGGGCGCGGACGGGCCGACGTCGAAGGTGTCGAGCTCGCCGTTGCTGAAGGCCCCGACCAGCGCGTCGCTCTCCAGGGATCGGTAGATGATCCGGTCGAGCTTGGCCCGATCACCCCACCAGCGCTCGTCCCGCGCGATCGTGACGGTCTTGGCGGTCGGGTCGAACGCCACGAATTCGAACGGGCCCGCGGTCACCGGGACGCGGTTCAGCCATGCGGTGTTGAACGCCTCGGGGGTGGCGTTCGTGCTCCGGGGATACAGCGGCGCGAACAGCGACTGCCAGTCGCCGAAGGGTTTGGCGAAGGTCACCACGACCTGGTGGTCGTCCCTGCCCCTGTCGACCTTCTCGATATTTCGGTAACCGGTGGTGCTCGCCACCCGGTAGCCGGCGTCGCGGCCGCTCAGAGCCTGCCACTGGGCGCGGTAGTCCTCCCAGGTGATCGGGGTGCCGTCGGACCACCTGGCACGCGGGTTGAGGGTCAGCGTGACGACCTGCTCCGGCTCGTGCGCGGTGACCCTGCCCTCGGACAGGTAGTCGGTGTTCGGGGAGATCGTCCCCTTGGCGTCGGAGCGGAAGGGGGCGGGCATGAGGGCGTCCATGACCCTCTTGACCGTCGCCAGGTTGCCGTCGATGTGGTTGAGGTTCCAGTTGGACGGATACTCGTTGATCCCCCACCGGAGCACGCCCCCGTCCGCGACCCGCTCGCGAGGCACCGGGTTGACGTCGTAGGCCTTGATCACGGAGACCGGCCCGCCCGGCCTCCCCCCTCCCCCGCATCCGGCGAGACCCGGTGCGACGGCCAAGGCCACGGCCAGCGCGGCGGCGAGCGCGCCCACGCGCCGGATTGGTATCACGGTGTTCCTCCCGGTGCATACGGCTGGGTCATCCGGCGTCGGACCTCTCGGCGAAGTGGCATGAGACGCCGTGGTCGTCCCCGACCTGCCGTATCAAGGGCTCCTCGTCCACGCAGCGTCGCCGGTCGGTCTCGCCGAGGGTTTTGAACAGGGGGCAGCGGGTCCGGAAACGGCACCCGGAGGGAGGGTCGGCGGGACTCGGCAGGTCCCCCTCCAGCAGGACGCGCTTCCTGGAGCGTTCCAGCAGCGGGTCGGGAAGCGGGACCGCCGACAGCAGGGCCCGCGTGTAGGGATGCAGCGGGGTGTCGTAGACGGCGCCGACCCGGCCGATCTCCGCGATCCTCCCCAGATACATGACCGCGACCCGGTCGGCGATGTGCCGGACCACGGCCAGGTCGTGCGCGACGATGAGGTACGACAGGCCCAGGCGGCTCCTCAGCCCCTCCAGCAGGTTGAGCACCCCCGCCTGGATGGACACGTCGAGCGCCGAGACCGGCTCGTCCAGCACGACCAGCCGGGGCCGCGGGGCGAGGGCACGGGCGATGCCGATGCGCTGACGCTGGCCCCCGGAGAAGTCCTGCGGGTAGCGGGCGGCGTGGCCGGGTTCCAGGCCGACGAGGTCGAGCAACTCGCCGATCCTCGGCCCCGGGTCCCGTTCGCCGTGCGCGCGCAGCGGTTCGGCGAGAATGTCGTAGACGGTCATCCTCGGATCCAGCGAGGCGAGCGGATCCTGGAAGACGACCTGCATGTCGCGCCGCACGGCCATCCGGTCGCGGGCGCTCATCCTTGAGGTGTCGTGGCCCAGCACCGTGATCCTGCCGCGCTGCGGTGCGGCCAGTTCGAGGATCTCCATCAGGGTGGTGGTCTTACCGCAGCCCGACTCGCCGACCAGGCCGAGCGTCTCGCCCTCGCGGACGTCGAAGCCGACGCCGTCCACCGCGCGGACCGTGCCGACCCTCCGCCGCAGGAGCGTCCCGGCGACCAGGGGGTAGTGCTTGACCAGGCCCTCGACCCGCAGGACCACGGCGCGCTCCTCGCGCGGGCGCGGCGGCTCCTCGACGCCGGGAGCGGCGAGGCCGGTGGAGTCGATGGAGGCAGTGGAGTCGGTGGGGCTCACAGGGCTCGCGGGACGCCGGGCGGGAGCGGCGGCGGCACGTGTGGCGGTGCCCGTGGCCGGTCCGCGCATACCGTAGACCTGGTCCGGCGACCATCCCGCCGCCTCGATCTCGCCGGAGCGCACGCACGCCGCGAGGTGGCCCGGCGAGTCCACGGGCTCCGGCTCCGGCTCGGTCTCGGAGCACGCCGGGACGGCGATCGGGCAGCGCGGCTCGAAGGGGCAGCCCGGCGGCAGCGCCGCCGGTGACGGCGGGCCGCCCTCGATGGGCACCAGCGGGCGTCCCCTGCCGCGGTCGAGGCGCGGGACCGAGCCGAGCAGTCCCATGGTGTACGGCATGCGACTGCGGTAGTAGACCTCGTCCACCGAGCCGACCTCGACGGGGCGCCCGGCGTACATGACGAGGACCCGGTCGGCGAACCCCGCCACCACCCCCAGGTCGTGGGTGATGACGACGATCGCCGCGCCGGTCTCACGCTGCGCCGTCTTCAGCACCTCCAGCACCTGCGCCTGGATGGTCACGTCGAGCGCGGTGGTGGGCTCGTCGCAGAGGATCACGTCGGGGTCGTTCGCGATCGCCATCGCGATCACCGCGCGCTGGCGCATGCCACCGGAGAACTCGTGCGGGAACGCCCTGGCCCGCCGCGCGGCGTCGGGGATGCCGACCAGGTCGAGCAGTTCGACCGCACGCCTGGCCGCCTGGGCGGCGCCCACCCGCTGGTGGACGCGGATCGCCTCGGCGACCTGGTCGCCGACCCGGTACACGGGGGTGAGCGCGGAGAGCGGATCCTGGAAGACCATGGAGACGGTCTTGCCGCGGAACGCGGTGAGCGTCCTCTCCGGGGCGCCCAGGATCTCCTGCCCGAGCAGCCGGACCGAGCCGGTGACGCGGGCGTGCGCCGGGAGCAGGCCCATCACGGCGAGCGAGGTGACCGACTTGCCGGAGCCGGACTCCCCGACGACACCGAGCACCTCGCCGGGACGGACCGCGTAACCCATGCCCCTGACCGCGCGGACCGCCCCCGGCCCCGAGCCGAAGGTGACGTCGAGGTCACGCACCTCGAGCACGGGGGCGATCGGGTCGGGCACCGGCTCGCGCTCGCCGGCCCTGGACGTCGTACCCGGGAATCGCTCGCCCGTCATCGGTCACCCGCCCCGTGGGACGTGGGGTCGAAGGCGTCGCGCAGGGCGTCGCCGACCAGGTTCACCGCGAGCACGGTGACGATCAGCAGACCCGCGCAGAACCAGAACGTCCAGGGGGCGTACAGGGCCGTCCGCGCGCCGTCGGCGATGAGGCTGCCCAGCGAGACGTCGGGCGGCTGGATGCCGAAACCGAAGTAGGACAGGGACGTCTCGGTGAGGATCGCGGCGCTGACGTTGAGCGTGGCGTCGACGACCAGCAGCGAGGACATGTTGGGGATCACGTGCCGGAAGACGATCCTCGTCGGGGGCACGCCCATGAACCTGGCCGCGTGGATGAACTCCCGCTCCCTGAGGGAGATGGTCATGCTCCGGACGATCTTCGAGGTGACCATCCAGAGGAAGAGCGCCAGCACCAGCACGAACACCGGCCACTGCCTCCCGGCGAAGAGCGGGGACATGATCGCCAGGATGAGGAAGGCCGGGAGCACGAGCAGCAGGTCGGTCAGCCAGGTCAGCGCCCGGTCGGTCCAGCCTCCGAAGTATCCGGCGAAGGCGCCCACCACGGCCGCGAGCGCGGTGCCGACCACCGCGGCGAGCAGGCCCACGATCAGGGACCTGCGCAGGCCGCGCAACGTGACCGCGTACACGTCGGCGCCGGTCTGCAGGGTCCCCCACCAGTGCTCGGCGGAGGGAGGCGCGAGAAAGGCCGTGTAGTCCTTCGAAACGTACGTCCAGCGGGTGAGGTGCGGCCCGGCGAAGGCGAGCAGGAAGATCAGCACGAGCAGGGCGAGGCCGATCCTGCCCCGCCCCGAGCGCAGGAGGCGGCCCGCGACCACCCGCAGCCGCGAGGGTGCCTTGATCCTGTCGACGGACGACTGCTGCTCGGCGAGCTCCTCGTCGGCGATGGCCATCTCCGGCTCACCCCACCCGGACACGGGGGTCGAGGACGGCGTGGAGCATGTCGGAGGCGAGCGCGGCCAGCAACACGGCCAGCGCGGCGAAGCAGCTGATCGCCGCGACGGTGTTGACGTCGTTGGTGGAGATCGAGTCGACCAGCTGCTCCCCCAGGCCGTGCCAGCCGAAGATCTTCTCGGTGAAGGTGGTGCCGACCAGCAGCGCCCCGAAGGTGAAGGCGAAGTAGGTGACCGCCGGGATGAGCGCGGTGCGCAGCGCGTGCCGGGTCAGCGCGGCCCTGCGGCTCAGCCCCTTGGCCATGGCCGTACGGACGAAGTCGGCGCCGAGCACGTCGAGCATCATGTTGCGCTGGTAACGGCTGTAGACGGCGACCAGTCCGAGCGAGAGCGACAGCGTGGGCAGGACCAGGTGCCTGATCCTGTCGAACACGGCGGCGGCGAGCCCTCCCTCAAGGCCGGGGGTCGCCTCTCCGCTGACGAGGACGATCTGGGTGCCGGCCGCCTCGTTGAGCCGGATGGCGGCGATGATCAGCATGTTGGCCAGCACCACCGTGGGGATCGCGAGCACGACGAAGGACAGGACGGTCGCCGATCGGTCGAAGAGGCCGTACTGCCTGACCGCGGCGTAGGCTCCGATGAGCACACCTCCGACGCTGCCGAGGACGAGTCCGATCGTGATCAGGCGCAGGGTGACGCCGACGCGGCGCCCGAGGTCGTCGTTGACCGACCCTCCGCCCACCGTCTTGCCGAAGTCTCCGCGCACGACGCCTCCCGCCCAGGTCAGGTAGCGCTCGAAGAGCGGGGTGCGGTCGTTCAGGTTGAGGTCGGTGAGGTGCGCGTCGACGACGGCCGACGGGAGCGGGGGGTTGCGGCCCTCGTAGTTGGATCGCGGGTTGAGCGCGGAGGCGGCGAGCATGTAGGCCAGGCTGGTGGCCACGACGATCAGCACCAGATAGTTGAGCAGCCTGCGGGTAAGGAATCCCGCCATCTTTCCTCCTCCGGAGCCCCGCCGCTGTCGGTGACCATCTTGCTACACTCGGCGACCGACGGACTGCACAGCGTACCGAGTCGGAGGGATCTCGATGGGAGATGGCGGAGCCGAGGTCACTTCCCCGCGAGCTCGTCGACGGCCGCGCGCAGGTCGGCACCGGTGATGGTGGTCAGGTCGGCGGCGCTCGCGGTGGTTCCGCCGAGGGCGGCGAGGCGGACGTCCCTGCGCATCGCGGCGCGCTCGAAGAGCGAGCGCGCGAACCTGCCGTTGCCGAGCCCGTCGATCAGGCCCTCGTCGCAGACCCAGGTGAAGACCTCGGCCAGGTCGCGGCGGGCGTCGTCGTCGAACCGGTCTCCCGACTCGTCGGCGAGCAGCACCGCGATCTCGGTGAGCTCCCCCGGCGAGTACGAGGGAAACTGCACCCGCTGGTTGAACCTGCTGCCCAGGCCCGGGTTGGAGGCCAGGAAGGCGTTCATCTCCCGCTCGTATCCGGCCAGGATGATCACCAGCCGGTCGCGGTCGTCCTCGGCCCGCTTGAGCAGCGTCTGCACGGCCTCGGTGCCGAAGGCGTCGCCCCCGCTGTAGCCGGAGTTGACCAGGCTGTACGCCTCGTCGACGAACAGCACCCCGCCGAGCGCCCGGTCGACCAGCTCGTTCGTCTTGATCGCGGTGGCGCCGAGGTGCTGGCCGACCAGGTCGGCCCGCTGCGCCTCCACCACGTCGGGCTGGGTGAGCAGGCCGAGCGCGGCGAAGATGCGGCCCAGGATGCGGGCCACGCTGGTCTTACCGGTTCCCGGCGGTCCGGCGAAGACGAAGTGCCGCATCTGCGGCGGGGTCGGCAGCCCGCGCTCCTCGCGCATCTTGGCCACCCTGAGCTGCGCGGCGATCGCGTGCACCTGCCGCTTGACCGGCTCCAGCCCCGCCATGCGGTCGAGGTCGGCGAGCGCCTCCTCAAGGGAGGGGGCGGCCTGGTAGCCCCGGTAGCGGGCGGTGAGCTCGTCGAAGGCCTTGACGACGTCGGCCTCGATCGTGGTGACCAGGTCCTCGGTGGTGGGCGCGCCGCCCGCTCCCACCACGCGCACGTCCCTGGCCTGCGCGACGGCCTCCACGAGGCTGCGGACGAACCGGGCGTTGCCCAGGTCGTCGACGATCGCGCGCCGGTGGATGTCCTCGAAGCGGGCGAGCAGGGCGGACGCGGCCTCGGGCGCCATCCGGTCGCCCCTGCGCCGCTGCAGCAGCTCGGTGATCCGGAGCAGCTCGTCGGGGGCGTAGCTGGGAAAGCGGACCCTGCTGGAGAACCGGCTGGACAGGCCGGGGTTGGACGACAGGAAGGTGCCCATCTCCTTCTCGTATCCGGCCAGGATGACGATCAGCCGGTCGCGGTCGTCCTCGGCCCGCTTGAGCAGCGTCTGCACGGCCTCGGTGCCGAACCTGTCGGGCTGGCCGTCACCGGAGTTGATCAGGCTGTACGCCTCGTCGACGAACAGCACCCCGCCGAGCGCCCGGTCGACCAGCTCGTTCGTCTTGATCGCGGTGGCGCCGAGAAACTCCCCCACCAGGTCGGCCCGCTGGGCCTCCACCACGTAGGGGGTCTCCAGCAGGCCGAAGGAGTAGAAGATCTTCGCGACGGTCCTGGCCACGCTGGTCTTGCCGGTGCCGGGAGGGCCGACGAACACGAAGTGCCGCATCGGCGGCTCGGTGGAGTATCCGGCCTCCCTGCGCAGCCTGGCCGCCTCGATCGAGGCGGCGATCGAGCGGACCTGCTCCTTCACCGGGGCGAGGCCGATCATGGCGTCCAGCTCGCCGAGCGCCTCCTCCACCGAGATGGGCGGGGGGTCGTCGCGCTCGCCGGCGCTCTGGGCGGGGGCGGGGTGGCCGCCCTCGCGGACCCGGAGCCCGCTCGGGAGCCGCTCCCCCGCCTCCAGCGCGGCCCGCACCCGGCGGGCCTGCAGGAACCGGTGGACCAGCACCCCGGCCGCCACGGCGTACGCGGCCCAGACGGCGACGGCGGGCACGAACCCCGTGATGACCACGTCGAGCAGGACGGCCGTCAGTCCCGCGGGCACCAGTGCCATGACCGTGGTCATCCACGGTGGGACCCAGCGGATGAGGTGGGCGGCCCCCGCGACCAGGAGTCCGAGGAGCATCAGCGCCGACGGGACCGGCGAGTGCAGGCCGAAGAGGACGGCCCGGAAGATCAGGACTACCCCCAGCCAGCCGAGCACCACGAGCAGGGTCGCCGCGGCGCGGGGGAAGCTCAGGGTCAACGCCGCGAAGCCGAGCAGCACCAGGGTGGAGAAGAACGTGTTGAGGACCGACCAGCCGAGTCCGAACGCCAGCGCGACCGCTCCGACCAGCACCGCGACGTAGATCAGCCTGCGCAGGGGCGGCGAGAGCCGAAAGTAGCCCAGTCGAACCTGCTCGAACAGATCCCGTGCCGCCGCGCGCCCCGCCGGACGGGCCCTGCTGGATTCCCGCATCACGCCTCCCCGGTCCGCCCCTGGTTATACCGCAACAAGGGGGCGTTTGCGCGTGCCTGAGGGTCGCGCCACGCCGTCGTGTGGGCAGGATCAGATATCCGGATGAGAGCGGATGAAACCAACGTTCGAGGTAGCAAGCTCTTTCCGCGCGGTCCCTCCGGCCACGCCTCTCCCTGTGCCGCCCCCGCGCCCCGCGCGCGGCGACCCTCGCCCGCGTTCCCCCGAGGCGGTACGGCCCGGTCCCGGCCGCCCCCGCCGTTCGCCCGCCCGGGGAGCCATGCCGGGTCGCGGGCGTCGCGGGCAGGGAAATGTCACCGCCCGGCAAGACGGTCCACGGCTCCGCGCCCCGCGGGTCACGCGGCCCTTGGACGCCCCGGTCCCGGCATGGCTCCCCGGGCGGGTCGCGTTCCGGGCGAGGGCGTCCCGCGCTCCGGGGAGAACCGGATCCCGGCACGTACCGCGTCACGCACCGCAGGACGGTCCCGCGCTCCGGGGAGGACCCCTCAGCCGCGGCGGGCGCGGCCCTGGTGGCGGCCGGGATACTCGCCGACCACGACCTCCTTGGGGGTGATTCTCAGCAGGTCGGCCTCGGTGTCGCCGACGGCGACGCCCCGTACCTCGGCCCAGAACCGGCGGTCGAGCGGGTCGGCGACGAAGACCGCCACCCTGGGGTCGCGTTCGGCGGCCTCCCAGGCGTCGGAGGCGGCGATCAGGCGCAGCTCGCCGCTCGGGCCGACCGAGCTGACCGCGCCGACGGCGAGCGCGCGCGGACCGCTGGGATCGGCGTACGCGAGCACCACCCCCCGCGCGTAGGTGAAGGCCGCGCGCACCTCCCCGCTGAGACCCACCGGCGCTCCCGCGTCGCCGGGGAGGCGGCTTCCGCAGCCGTCGCACATGACCAGCGAGGCCCGCCACGGCCCCGGCGCGCCGTGCCACCACGCCCGCACCGACCTCGTGGCGAATACCGCCACCGGTACGGCGAGCAGCGCGATTCCCGCCCACCAGGCCCACTCTCCCGGCGGGTCGAGCCCGAGAGCCGGTGCCGCCCCGGCCACGCCGAGCAGGATCGACGCCGAGGCGGACAGCGCCAGGACCGCCACCAGCGCGCGGTCGGAGGCCGACGCGCGGGCGAGCCCGAGGGGCGGACCCACCCGGACTCGCAGCCGGCCGAGCGCGAGCGGTACGGCGAGGGCGGCCAGTGCCCAGCTCCGCTCGTCCAGGACGACCACCGCCACCGTGACCGCCGCCGGTACCGACCAGACCCTGACCGCGACGAGCCAGAGCGTCACGTTCACGTCGCGCCTGGCCGTGCGATCGTCGCCCGCGGCGGCGAACTCGGCCAGCGCGCTGACCGGCCGCCCGCGCCATGCCTCGACGAGGACGCGCAGGACGAGCAGGACCATCCCGTTGAGGAGCACCAGTCCGGCGAGACTCGCCCAGAGCGCACCCGGCACCGGGCCGGAGGGGGGTGGTGGGATCTCCGCGGGGAGGATGGCGACGACCGCGACGTACGCGGCCACGGCGACCAGGGTGATCGAGACCGACGTGCTGAGCCACAGGTCGCGGGCGAGCATGCCCGGCACGTACGACCAGAGCCTGACCCGCTGCGCCCGCCTGAGGGTGATCGCCAGGACGGCGAGCAACACCAGGCCGCCGCCGATCCTCGCCACGGAGGCCAGGCCGAACCCGAACTCGGCCGCGCAGACCGCGACGAGGGCGACGGCGAGCAGGATCCGGATCTGCCGCGACCATGTCGCCAGGGCACGTCTGGCCCGGCCGGTCTCGCGGGGGTCGACCGGCCAGGCGGGGTCGTGGTGGGCGCGCGGGCGCTCCCAGCGCAGCCGGGCCAGGCCGAGGTTCACCCTCGCGCCCGGGTGGCCGGGCAGCAGGCGCAGCGCCTCGCGGTAGGCGGCCTCCGCGGCGGCGTACTCACCCCGCAGCAGCGCGAGGTCACCGGCGAGAACGTGCGGGTCCGGCTCCTCCGGCGCGTAGCGTACGGCCCTCGCCGCCTGCGCCCGCGACTCGCGCCAGCGTCCCGGCACCCTGCGCAGCGCGGCCCCCAGCCGCATTCGCGCGGCCCAGGAACCCGGTGCGAGGCGTACGGCCTCCTCGGCCGCGGCCACGGCCTCCGCGTCGCGGCCGAGCCGCTCGAACGCGAGGCTCGCGAGACGGTATCCCCAGTCGGCGCCGGACTCGGACCGGGGGTCGAGGTCCAGCGCCTTGCGTGCGGCCTCCAGCGCGGCCTCGGGCCGGTCACGGGCCAGCCACGCGGCGGCCACCGCGCACCACTGCCGGGGGTCGGCGGGGTCCCGCGGCGGCGGCACGGGCCCCGAGGCGAGGTCGTTCCCTGACCGGGAACCAGGGAGGTCCCGCGGCGACGCGGTGACCCGGCCGAGGGCGTTCCCGGACCGGGAATCGACAGGGTCCCGCGGTGGCGGGATCGAGGCGGGGTCATCCCCGCCGGACCCGCTCACCACGGCGGCTCACGGGCCTCGCGCTGGCTCCCCACGATCGCCATGGTCGGTGCGAGATCACCTTTTGCCTAGATGTCGGTATATGCCTGTATCTCTCTAGAGAGGTCGCTCGCGGCGGCCCGAGAACCGCCGAACACCGCCCTGCTCGGGGCATAAAACGGACATTCCCCTGTGAATCAATCACCCAATGCAGCCCCGGGCACTGCCCGGCTTCGCCTAAGCTGCGACGCATGTTCGTCCAGGCCGACAGATCCTGAGCGGCTCATGACCACCGTCATGGCCAGACGCGCGGCCGGCGACCCACGGGCATCCGGGGCCGGCCGGTGGTCGGTCCTCGCCGTCCTCTGCTTCAGTCTGCTGCTGATCACGGTGGACGCCACGGTGCTGCACATCGCGGTACCGGCGCTGACGGCCGCCCTTGAGCCGTCCTCCGTGGAGCTGTTGTGGATCATCGACGTCTACTCGCTGATGGTCGCGCCGCTGCTGCTCACCTTCGGCACGCTCGGTGACCGCTACGGGCGCAAGCGCCTGGTGCTCGCCGGATACCTGGTCTTCGGCGTCGCCTCGGCCGCGGCGGCGTTCGCGCCGACCCCGCTCGCGCTGATCTCCGCACGCGCACTGCTCGGTCTCGGCGGAGCGATGATCATGCCCGCCACGCTCTCCATCATCCGGCAGGTCTTCACCGACCGGCACGAGCGGGCGATCGCGCTGGGTGTGTGGAGCGCGGTGGCCGCGGCCGGGGCCGCGGTCGGCCCGATCATCGGCGGGGTGCTCGTCGAACACTTCTGGTGGGGCGCCGTCTTCCTGATCAACGTCCCCATCCTGCTGGTCCTGATGCCCGCCGCGGCCAGGATCCTGCCCGAGTCCCGCAGGCGCACCGGTCAGCCGTGGGACGCGCTCAGCGCGGCGCTGTCGGTGCTGGGCATCCTCGGGGTGGCCTTCGGCCTGAAGGAGGCGGGGGCCGGGCATCCGGGCGGGGTGGTGGCGTTCCTGGGCGGGGTCTGGCTGCTGGTGTGGTTCGTCCGCAGGCAGCGCTCACTCGCCGTCCCCTTGCTGGACCTGAGCCTGTTCCGGAGGCGGGCCTTCTGCGCGGGGGTGGGCGGCGTGCTGCTCACGGTCTTCGCCCTGGTCGGGCTGCAGCTCATGCTCGCCCAGTATCTCCAACTGGTCCTGGGTCACAGCCCGATCCAGGCGGCCGTACGGATGCTCCCCCTCATGATCGCCGCGATCGTGGGCGGTCTGGCCGGGGCGCGGCTGCTGCGCTGGTTCGGGCTGCGCGCCACGATGGGCGGCGGGCTGGCGTTGACCGCCCTCTCCCTCGCGCCCACCCTGACCTGGCACACCGAGGGACATCCGGTGGCCCTCGCGCTCTGTTTCATCGGCATCGGCTTCGGCATCCAGGTCACTCTGCTCGCCGCCTCCGACACGATCATGTCCTCCGCCCCCGAGTCCCACGCGGGCGGCGCCGCCGCGATCGAGGAGACCGCCTACGAACTGGGCGCCGGACTCGGCGTCGCGGTGCTCGGCACGATCACCACGGCCGTGTACGCCCCCTCGCTGCCCCCGGTCCACGGTGTCGCGCCCGCGATGATGGAGCAGGCCCGCCAGTCGCTCGCCTCCGCCGCCCACGTGGCGCGGGAGATCGGCGGCGGCGTGGGAGACGCCCTGCTCGACGCGGCCCGCGTCGCGTTCGTCTCCGGTCTGCACACGACGGTGGCGGTGAGCGTGTTCCTGCTCGCCGCCACCGCTCTGGCCGTGACACTCCTGGTGCCCCGCCGCCCCGTCGGCGAAGAGAGGGACGCCCCTCGTGGAGGTTCGTGACGGGTCGCGAGGGTCACCAAGGGTCGCCGAGGGTCGCCGAGGGTTTGGACGGCCCCCGCTCGGTCATCTATCGGTCAAGCATGGGCAGGAACGGGGAATCTAACCAGAATGAGGAACCGTGCGACAAACCCTTCATGATCTTGCTTCCCTGGCCGCCAGACTTGGCGTGGGCGGGATCTTCTTCGCCAACGGCTGGCACAAGCTCGAAGCGGGCCTGAACGCCACAGCCGAGCAGTTCACGAGCCTGGGCGCCTCCGGGCCCTACGTGTGGGCCGCGACCACCATGCTCACGGAACTCATCGGCGGCGCGCTGCTGGTCGCGGGGCTCGCCGTGTCCGCCTGCGGGCTGCTGCTGTTCGCCGAGGCTCTCGCCGTGTTCATCCTGGCCAGCGGCGAGGTGGGCCTGCCGCTCACCGGTGGCGACGCCAAGCTGATCGTGGCCCTTGGCGCGGCCTCCATCCTGCTCGCGGTCGGCGGCGCGGGCCGCCTCTCGGTCGACCACATGGTGGTGATCAAGCGCCGTGAGGCCGAGGCCGCCGAGGACTTCGCCGCCGAGAACGAGGCCCACGACGTCATCGCCTCGCTGCGCGAGCCCGAGACCCACGCGGCGCCCGCCCTCGCCCGTCCCACCTCGGGGAAGAAGCCCGACGAGGCGTCCCCGCCCACCTCAGAGCCGGAGGGATCCGCCTCGGAGAGCGCCACGGACACCGCGGAGTTCCCCGCCGCCCCCCGTCCTCGTACGCGCACCCGCAAGCCTCCGTCCGGCGCCGCGACGTCCACACCCCCGGCGACCCCCGCGACCGCGCCCACACCGGTCGGGCCTCCCGCGCCCGGCAAGACCTCCGACACCCTCGTGGCCGGGAAGAAGGAGCGCCCCTCCTCGGGGAGCTGAACAACCCCGGCGCCCGGTCATCCGGCCGGGCCGCCGAGACCGGGGGTCCTCGATCGGCCACGGGCGCTCCCCGCGGTCATGCCCGGCCCCGCGTCGGCCCCCGCGCGGACCGCCACGACCTCACCCGGTGAGCCCCTCGGCACGGTCCTGGGCGTCGAGGACCTCGTCACCGTGGTCGAAGGCCCACTCGCCGAACGCCCCGATCAGCGGCACCAGCGTCCGGCCCAGGTCGGTGAGCCCGTACTCGACCCTGGGCGGCGCCTCGGCGTAGGCCCGGCGGGAGACGAGGCCGTTGTACTCCAGCCTGCGCAGGGTCTCGGTGAGCACCTTCGCACTGATCCCGCCGATCTCCTCGCGCAGCTCGCCGGGACGCCGGGGACCGGCGCGCAGTGCCCAGACGACGACGGCGTTCCAGGTGTTGCCGATCAGGTCGAACGCGAGCCGGGCGCGGCAGTCGGCGAGGAACACGCCGGGTCCTCCAGTCTCTCCGAGACGTCACGCACCGAACGGTGCCCGATGAATTCTCTACCTTCGTCCCACAGCAGCAGTCGAGCAGGGGAGGACGGATGCGCATCGGCATCCTCGGCGCGGGCCGCATGGCGGACGCGCTCGGAACGCACTGGGCCCGCGCGGGCCACGAACTGACGGTGAGCGGCCGAAACCCGGTCAAGGTCGCCGCCCTGGCGGCCAGGCTCGGGCCCGCCGCGCGGCCGGGCACCTGGGAGGAGGCGGCGGTCTTCGGCGAGGTGACGCTGCTCGCCGTCCGCGACCACGCCGTGACCGAGGTCCTGGAGGCCGCGGGAGGCGGCCGGGGGACGCTGGACGGCCGGGTGCTCGCCGACTGCGTCAATCCGGTCGTCCAGGGACGCTTCACCCTCGCCACCGAGGGCGGCCCCTCGATGGCGCGGCGCGTCGCGGAGAGCACCGGCGCACACGTCGTCAAGGCGTTCAACCTCTGCCATGAGGATGTGTGGCGGATGACGCCGCCCGCCTTCGACGGCGTCCCGCTGGCGGTGCCCCTCTGCGGCGACGACCCCGCCGCGCTGGCCGCCGTACGCTCCCTCGTCACCGATCTCGGGTGCGAGCCCGTCGACGGCGGCGGCCTGGAACGCGCGGGCCTGCTCGAGGCGACCGCGGCGTTCATGATCGGTCTGTGGGTCGGCGGCGCGGACGCCCGTGCGGTGCTGCCACCGCTGAGGTACGCCTTCGGCGATCGGGGCTGACCACCCAGGGCGGATCCACAGGTCGTGACCCGGGTGACCGCGGCGAGGCCGCCGTTCGCGGACCGTGGTTCCCGGCCCGCGAGAACGGCACCGTGGAGAAGCCGCGGGACATCGCGACCCTCCCGTACCGGCCGCGATGTCCCGCGGTCAGAGTTCGAAGCGGGCCACGCGGCGGAGTTTGTTCATGGCGTCCAGTGCGGCGACCTTGTAGGACTCGGCGAGGGTGGGGTAGTTGAAGACGGCGTCGACCAGGTAGTCGATGGTGCCACCGCAGCCCATGACGGCCTGGCCGATGTGGATGAGCTCGGTGGCGCCGGTGCCGAAGACGTGCACCCCGAGCAGGGCGCGGGTCTCCGGGGAGACCAGGAGCTTCAGCATGCCGTACGTGTCGCCGATGATCTGGCCCCTGGCCAGCTCGCGGTAACGGGCGATGCCGACCTCGAAGGGGACGTGGGAGGCGGTCAGCTCGTCCTCGGTGGGGCCGATGAAGCTGATCTCGGGGATGGTGTAGATGCCGATCGGCTGCAGGTGGTGGATGCCGCCCAGCGGCTCGCCGCAGGCGTGGTGGGCGGCGATGCGGCCCTGCTCCATGGAGGTGGCCGCGAGAGAGGGAAACCCGATGACGTCGCCGACCGCGTAGATGTGCGGCACGACGGTGCGGTAGTGCTCGTCGACCTGGATGCGTCCCCGGGCGTCGGCGGCCAGTTCCGCGGCCTCCAGGGCGAGCTCGTCGGTCATGCCGTGGCGTCCGGCCGAGTACATCACCGTCTCGGCGGGGATCCGCTTGCCGCTCTCCAGCACGGTCAGCGCGCCCCGGGAGCGGCGCTCGACGGCGGCGACGGTCTCGCCGAAGCGGAAGGTCACCGCCAGATCGCGCAGGTGGTACTTGAGTGCCTCGACGATCTCCAGGTCGCAGAAGTCGAGCATCCGGTCGCGGCGCTCGACCACGGTCACCTTGGTGCCCAGGGCGGCGAACATGGAGGCGTACTCGATGCCGATCACCCCGGCTCCCACGACCACCATCGAGTCCGGGATGTCCTGCAGTTGAAGGATGCCGTCCGAGTCGATGATGGTGTGGCCGTCGAACTCCACGGTGTCGGGCCGGGCGGGCCTGGTGCCCGTGGCGATGACGATCTTGTCTGCGGTGACCTTGGTCTCGTGGCCGTGCTCGTCGACGACGCCGACCGTGTGCGGATCCACGAAGTGGCCGTGCCCGTTGAGCGTCGTCACGTGGTTGCGCGACAGCTGGCTGCGGATCACGTCGATCTCCCGGCCGATCACGTGCTGGGTGCGGATCCCCAGGTCCGCCGCGGTGATCTCGTCCTTCACCCGGTAGCTCTGGCCGTACATACCCCGCTGGTTGAGACCGGTCAGGTGCAGCACGGCCTCGCGCAGCGTCTTGGAGGGGATGGTGCCGGTGTTGATGCACACCCCGCCGAGCATGTTGCGCCGCTCGACGAGCGCGACACGCCGTTCGAGTTTCGCCGCGGCGATCGCGGCTTTCTGTCCACCCGGTCCGGAACCAAGAACAAGGACATCAAAATCCCTCATAGGCCCCAGTGTGCAGGCAGGAGACGGTCTCAGCCAGACTCACGGAATACCAGATCATGGCAGTCTCGTTAATACCGCCTCACACCGCCACACAGCCGTAATATCCCCAGCGTCCGCGGAGCGGTACGCGCCGTCACCGCGCGCGCCGGGCCGGGACCGCGGCGCGGCGCCGCCCGCCGTCACCGCGCGTCGAACCCGAGCCGCGACGGCACCGGCACCGCGTGGCGCCACGCGCCGTCACACATCGTCGCCGCGTCGGCCGGGGGCGTGACGCGCCGCCGACCTCTCGCGACTCACACCTGCGCGCCGACCCTGTCGACGATCCTGTCCGCCCCCTCCTTCCGCGCGCAGTGGGCGCAGCAGAACCAGCGCCGGTCGGCCTCGACGCCGTGCCCGACGATGCGGACCCCGCAGTGCTCGCAGATCGGCGCCATCCGCTGGATCGCGCACTCGAAGCTGTCGAAGACGTGCACCGTGCCCTGGGCGTGCACCTCGAAGCTCATGTCATAGTCGTTTCCGCACATTTCACAGGTCGCCATGTTTCCCCCCGAAAACTCGTGGCTTTTCCGGTGAGGGTCCTACCCAGGTATCCGCAGGTCAGACAACCCGTGTCGTCGCGACCGCCCTCGCGGGTGAGGTGGACACCACGGGCGTGACAGGCATGGCCGAAACCTCCGCACCGACCGCCCCGGGCCCACGACCGGCTCCCTACCGATCTCGTACGGTCCGCGACGCACCCTGAGAAGACCCTCTTCAGGCTTCAGGCGGGGCAGACGTCCCGGTAGGCCAGATCCCCCAGGTAGGTGCGCCACTCCTCGCGCGACAGGGTGCGGCCCGCACGCTCGCAGACCGCCCGCGCCACCGCCTCGGGCGCGACCGGATACTCGCTCAGGGTGCCGGCCTCGTCGACGGCGACCAGCCGGGCACCGTCGGGGCTGAACGTCAGCGCCCGCAGGTCGCCGGTCTGGGCGACGATCGGCTGGCCGAGGCGGCGCCCGGTCTCGACGTCCCACATCCCCACCGACCGCGCGGTCACCGCCGCGGCGATGAGGTCACCGCGGGGGGAGTATGTCAGGTTGGCCCCCGTTCCCGCTCCGCCCCGGATCACGGCGCCCACCCGCTTCCTGCCCCGGGTCTCCAGCACCGAGATCCGCCCCACCTGGTCGGCGACGGCGAAGCGGTCACCCTTCCGGTCGAAGGCGAGCGCGATCGCCGGGATGCTCGCGGTGGGCGAGCCGTAGGTGTCTCCGAACGGCTCGCCGGTGCCCGCGTCCAGCAACCGGTGCTCACCGCCCACGACCGCGAGCGCCCTGCCGTCCGGGGTGAACACCAACCCGTCGGCGATGCCCTGGGGCCGCGACCAGCGGAGCCGGCCGCTGGGCACGTCCCAGACGTGGATCTCCCCTTCAGGCTCCACCCCGGAGTCGTAGTAAAGGGTGTACGAGGCCACGGCGGTGCCGTCGGCGCTGATCGCCACGGCGGGCACCTGGCCGGCGCGGGCGGGGGTGACGGTGGTGATCCGCTTGAAGGTGGAGGTGTCCCAGACGGTCAGCCGGGAGCTCTCCGCGCCGTTGTTGACCACCAGCCGCCCGCCGTCGGCGCTGAAGACCATCGCGAAGTACCTGTCCGCGCCGCCGGGCCCGATCTTCAGCGAGCCCACGCGTGCGCGACGGCGGACGTCTCGGATCACGACCTCGCCCGCCTCGCCCTCCCTGGAGGCGAGGAGCCGCCCGCCTGGGCTGAATGCCGCCCAGCGGGTCCCCGGGCCCTTCAGCGTGACGGGCCTGGTCAGCGCGGAGACGTCGAGGCTCGTCACCGAGTCCTCCGCGAGGTAGCGCAGGGTGCGCCCGTCCGGGTCGAAGGCCACGACGGGGTCGTAGGCGTCGATCTTCTGGGTGAGCAGCAGCCTGCCGTCCTCGACCCGCCATAGCCGCAGGGCCGTGTCGACCGCCGTGGCCAGGAAGCGCCCGTCGGGACTGAAGACGATTTCGCCGGTCGCCCCCTCCTCGAAGAGCCTGTCCAGCTTCACCCCGGTGGACGCGTCGCGTAGCTCGACGATCCGGCCCCTGGCGACGGCGATGGTCGTGCCGTCGGGGCTGTAGGCCACACTCCTCCGCTCGCAGACGTTGCAGCGGCTCCCCAGCGGAACCTTGCGCAGACCGTCCAGTGCGAAGGCCGCCACATCACCGTTGAGGTCCCAGGACGCGAACCCGCGCCCGTCCGCCGAGATGTCGCTGCCGATGGCTCCCACGACCGGGGAGTGCCTCTGGCCGGTCACGACGTTCCAGACGATGAACCCCTCCCCCTGCCCGACCGTGAGCCAGTCCTCCGACTGCCCGAAGGACGCGGTGGTGTCGCCACCCGCGTTCGGCCCCTGGACCGTGAGGACGGCACCCGTCGGCCTGCCGGTCCGCATGTCCCAGATCCTCAGCCTCAGGCCGCTGATCACGGCGAGCCGGCCGCCTCGCGGGCTCAACGCGATCCCGCGCAGGTCTCCGCCGATCCCGGTGAAGCCCCCGGTGCGCCTGCCGGTCCGCACGTCCCAGACACGCACCTCGCCGTCGCTCACGCTGACGAGCATGCGCCCGTCGGCGCTCAGCGCCCTCAGGGTCTGTATCCCCGTGGCCGGGTCGTGGAAGGCGGCGGACTCCCGCTGGGCCAGCGAACCGGTCAGGCTCGCCCTCGCCTCGGTCACCGGCGCCAGCCGCCAGGCGGCCACGCTGAGCAGCATCGCCGTGACCGGCTCCGAACTGCGGAGCGTCTCCGCCGTCGCGGCGAGCCTGGCGGCCGTCGCCTGGTCGCGCTGGGAGGCGATGACGGCGCTGCGCGCGTCGGCCACCCTGCCCTGCCACACGGCGAACGCCCCGGCGGCCAGCGCGACGACGAGCAGCACGGCCAGCGTGCCGGAGAGCACCCTGCCCCTGCGCGCCCGGCGCCGGGTGAGAGCGGCACCGGCCTCCAGGAAGTCACGCTCGACCGGGCTGAGCGTGATGTTGCGGCGCCCGGTGGCCGCCCAGCGCATCGCGTTCTCCAGGCTGCCGCCCTGGAACAGGTCTCCGTCCCTGCGCCCCTGGACCTGCCAGCGCCGCGCGGCGGTGAGGATGCCCCGGTGCACGGCCAGGCCGTCCAGGTTGGCCTGGACCCACCCGCGCAGCCTGGGCCAGGCCCGCGGCAGCGCGGGCCGCGACAGCCACACCTCCCGGTCGTCGTGAGCCAGCAGGTACGCGAAGACCTCCATCAGGCGCCGTACGGCGGCGGCCTCCCCCTCCCCTCGCCCGTCGAGGAGCTCGCCCCACTGCGCACGGCGTACGACGAGCTGGTCGTCGTCGGTCACGGTGACCAGCCGCAGGAAGATCTCGGGGGCGAGCTCCCGCTCGGCGGGGCCGAGCGCGGCGTAGGCGTCCTCGGCGAGGGTGCCGAGCGCGGGGTCCGTCGAGGTCGCGCGGACCTGGGACCCGGCGTCGCTGCCCACCGCGAGCAGCCTCGGGGTGTCGAAGGTCCTGCCGCCGCTGACCAGGGCGAGCAGCAGGTCCCTCGCGGTCGGCCTGGACTCGGGGTCCTTGGCGAGCGAGGCAGCGACCAACGGCCGCAGGTGCTCGGGAAGCATGTCCAGCTGGGGCTGCACCGACAGCACACGGTGCATGACCCCGCCCAGGCTCTCCGCCCGGAACGGGTCGGCGCCCGTCGCGGCGAAGACCATGATCCCGCCCCAGGCGAAGACGTCGACGGCCGCGGTCGCGCGCAGGCCCATGAAGATCTCGGGGGCCATGTAGGTCGGGGTACCCGCCACCATGCCGGTCGCGGTCAGTGACATGTCCTCGGTGCGGGCGACACCGAAGTCGATCACCCGCGGGCCGTCGGGGCCGAGCAGCACGTTGTCGGGTTTCAGGTCGCGGTGGACGACCCCCGCCTCGTGGACGGCGGTGAGCGCGGTGGCGATCGCGGCCGCGAGACGGTGCAGGTCACCCCCGGTGAAGCGGCGCCCCTCGGCGACGGCCCTGCGCAGGCTGGGCCCCTCCACGTACTCGCTGACGATGTACGGCCTGGGCCCGTCGAGATCGGCGTCCAGCACGCCCGCCGTGCAGAAGGAGGCCACCCGGCGGGCGGCGGCGGCCTCGCGGCCGAACCGGTCGCGCAGCTCGGGGTCGGTCCCCGCGTCACCGTGCAGGACCTTCACCGCGACGCGCGTGCCCTCGGCGTCGTACGCCTCGTAGACCACGCCCTGGCCGCCCGCGCCCAGCCGCCCGGCCAGCCAGTAGCCGCCCAGCCGCTGCGGATCACCATCGATAAGTGCCGTACTCAACTCACGCTCCGTTCTCCGGTGGATTGGACGCCCCGGAGGACGGTGAGGTTCGGGCGATGTCACAGACTCGGGACATGTCTCGTCCTCCTTACGTGAACGGTGACGAAGCTCTCGCGGCAGAGTTCGATGCCATCCGGCCACGGCTGGTCGGCGTGGCCTACGGCCTGCTCGGCAGCGTCGACGAGGCCGAGGACGTGGTCCAGGACGCCTGGTTCCGGCTGGGCAGGGCGGAGCGTTCGGAGATCGGCGACGTGACGGGCTGGCTGGTGGTCACAGTATCGAGACTCGCGCTGGACGTACTGCGTTCGGCGCGCGTGCGGCGCGAGGAGTATGTCGGGCCGTGGCTGCCGGAGCCGGTGGTCGGCGAGGGCGACCCCGCCGACAGGGTGACCCTGGACGAGTCGATGAGCATGGCGATGCTGGTGGTGCTGGAGTCGCTCAGCCCCGCCGAACGCACCGCCTTCGTCCTGCACGACGTGTTCGGGCTGCCGTTCGGGGAGGTCGCGCGCGCGGTCGGGCGCTCGGCCGCCGCGTGCCGGCAGCTCGCCGCCCGTGCCCGCGGGCACGTCGCGGCGCGGGCGCCCCGCTTCGAGGTCGACGAGGCCGAGCACCGCAGGGTGGTCGAGGCGTTCGCGCGGGTCATCCGAGGCGGGGACGGCGACGGCGACATCGACGCGCTGATGGCGCTGCTCGATCCCGACGTGGTGCTGCGCAGCGACGGCGGCGGGGTGGTGGGGGCGGCAAGGCGTCCTGTCCACGGCTCCGAGCGGGTCGCCCGCTTCCTGCTCGGCATCGCCAGGAGGATCGGCCGCGCCGACCGGCTGGCCGTGACCACGGTCAACGGCCGGGCCGGGCTGTTGCGAACGTCGGGAGACGGGCTCTCCGTCTACGGGCTGACCGTCTCCGAGGGCCGGATCACCGGGATCGACATCGTGAGAAACCCGGAGAAACTAAGGAGTGTCCGATGAAGCAGCGGATGAACATCGGCGAACTCGCCCCCGAGGCCTACCGGGCCATGCAGGGGCTGGAGAAATACCTGGCCGGCAGCGGGCTGCCCCACACCACGAGGGAACTGGTCAAGATACGGGTCAGCCAGATCAACGGCTGTGCCTTCTGCGTCGACATGCACGCCCATGACGCGAAGGCGGCCGGGGAGAGTGACGAGCGGCTGTTCTCCGTGGTGGCCTGGCGGGAGGCGCCCTTCTTCAGTGACGCCGAGCGGGCGGCCCTCGCCCTGGCCGAGGAGGCCACCCTGCTCGCCGTCCACGGTGAGAGGGTGCCGGACGCGGTGTGGGAGGAGGCCGCCAGGCACTACGAGCCCGAGGTGCTGGCCGCGCTGGTCGTGACGATCTCGACGATCAACGCGTGGAACCGGATCGTCGTCACCACACGTGTGGTTCCAGGGACCCTGCGTAGCCAAAACGGTTGATCGGGAGGGGTGGGGCGCACTAGGTTTGGCTCGCACGGTTGCCCGTGCGAGCCGGACGCGCGAGCGTCCGGCGGATCGGTGTCACAGGACGCGGAGCACGGCGAGCCGGGGAAGGGGGCGGATCATGCGTCGACCCACTCGGATCATCCGGTGCCGCCCCGCCCGCACCCCGGGCCCGGATCCGCGGCCTCCCTCAGGGCACCCCTGTTGACCTGGTCTTTACGGCAGCCTTATGCGGCGATCTGTAGATACTTCTCATAACGGAACCATCACGCCGGGGGGCTCAATGAAGAGACTTGTGGTCGTGCCACCATATGTCGCGCGGCTGAAGATCAGGGACATTCGTTCCGTGACACGCCGTGGCGCGACCGGTGATGCCAAGGTCGTCGACCTCAGCGCCTACACGGGCCGCAACGTCCTGCGTTTTCCACGGACGAGCGGTCCCACGTCCGCCGCCTGACCCCCGTCACCGTCGGACGACCCCACGTCCGGCCTCCTCGCGAAAGACCCGCCACGGCGGGTCTTTCTTCGTTTCCCCCGTTCGGACCGGTCGGTACCTCCGCCCCGGACGAGGGCTTTCCCCGCGTGTCCACCCGCTCGGTGACTCAACCGGCGGCGGTGTCGCGGACCCGGCCGTGGGCGTCGTGCGGGAGGTCGGCGTAGTGCCACTGGTGGTCGCGGGCGTGCTTGCAGGCCGTCTCCAGGTCGCCGCGCTCGATCACCGCGAGCAGTTCGGCGTGGTCGCGGGCGATCTCGTCGAGGTTCACGCCGGTCGCGAGCATCGTGACCGAGGTGCGCGCCTCGATCTGCAGCCCTTCCCAGGAGAGCCTGAGCAGCTCGTTGCGGGCGGCCTCGACGATGCGCCGGTGGAAGGACACGCTCGCTCGCGTGGACGCCTCGCCGTCGCCTTCCGCGGCGGCGACGCGCATCGCCTCCACGTCCGATGCGAGCGCCTCCAGCGGGACGGTCCCGGCGAGCAGGGCCAGGCGGATCGCCGTCTCCTCCAGCGCGGCCCGCACGACGTAGCTCTCCCTGAGCGTCTCGTGGACGAAGGGGCGCACGAAGGTGCCCCTTCGTGGCTGGGTCTCCACCAGCCGCATGACCTCCAGCTCGCGCAGCGCCTCGCGGACGGGGGCCTGGCTCGTGCCGTACGTCGCCGCGAGACGCGTCTCCACCAGGCGCTCACCGGGTCCGAGCCGGCCGGAGATGATCCGGCTGACCAGTGAGTCGCGGATCTGCCGCGACAACGTCAGCCTCGGCAGCTTGGAGGGCTCCTCGGTCATGGAGCGCATCCTACCGAGCATCGATTCTCGCTCATCGATCTCCTCTTGACTCCGGGGTGACACCCAGCTTACGGTGCCGATAATCAATTATCGATAATTAACCCATTCGTAACGCAGGGGGCCGGACATGATGATCCAGGCAGTCCACGTGCCCGAGTCCGCGGAGGCCGTGGCGGTCCACTCGGCGAGGGGCGGCCAGATCATGGGCGGCGGCACCGTGGTGATGCCGCTGGTCACCGGCGGAGCCGCGCCCGGAGGCGAGCTGATCAGCCTGCGCCGGGCCGGACTCTCGGGGATCGAGGTCCGCGACGGCCAGGCCAGGATCGGCGCGGCGGCCCCCCTGTCCTCCGTCGAGGAGCATCCCGGCCTCGGTTTCCTGCGCCCGGCGATGCGCAGCATCGCCTCCCCCACGATCCGCAACCTGGCGACCGTGGGCGGCAACCTGTTCGTCGAGCAGCCGTACGGCGACCTCGCCGTCTGCCTGCTCGCCCTCGGCGCGGTGTGCGAGATCGCGGGTCCCGGCGGGCGGCGCGAGGCCCCGGTGGCCGACGTGCTCGCCTCGGGAGTCGACCACGGCGAGTTCGTCACGGCGGTGGTGACCGCACTGCCGGAACCGGGAACCTGGTACTACCACAAGGCCATGCGCCGCAGACTGAACTCGGCCTCCATCGTGACCGTCGCGTCCGTGACGCGGACCGAGGACGGCGTGGTGACCTCGACCGTGATCGCCCTCGGCGGCGTCGCCCCGCGCCCGGTACGCGCGGTCTCGGCCGAGCGGCTGCTGCTGGGCCGCCCGCTGAGCCCCGAGGTCCTGACCGAGGCCGGAGAGGCCGCCCGCTCCGACGCGGCGCCCTTCGACGACGCCTACGCCAGCGCCTGGTACCGGGCGCGTGTCCTGCCCGTGCACCTGCGCCGGGCCTTCACCGGCTAACGGTCCCACCGCGTCCATCAGATGCCCCTCACCTCCTGAAAAAGCCCGCCCACCCCCAGAAAGGGCCGGACAATGTCGTCACAGATCGTCTCGCTCGTCGTCAACGGCGAGCCCCGGGAGTTCATCGCCAAACCGGGCACCACACTCCTGGCGGTCCTGCGCGACTCGCTGGGACTCACCGCGGCCAAGCGGGGCTGCGCGCAGGGAAGCTGCGGCACCTGCACCGTGCTCGTCGACGACCGGCCCGTGACGGCGTGCCTGATCGCCGTGGAAACGGTCTCGGGGGCCTCGGTCCGCACCCTTGAGGGAGTGGCCGCGGGCGGAGACCTCGACGAGGTGCAGAGCGCCTTCGTCGACAACTTCGCCACCCAGTGCGGCTTCTGCACGGCGGGCATGATCATGGTCGCCGAGGCCCTGCTGGACCGCGATCCGAATCCGAGTCAGGAGGACGTGGCCGAGGCGATCTCGGGCAACGTCTGCCGGTGCACCGGCTACCAGCCCATCATGATCGCCATCCTGGACGCGGCCAGGCGCAGGCGCGGAGAATCCCCCAAGCCGGTGCCGGCCTCGGAAGAGACGGTGTCGCAGGAAGAGACGGTGTCGCGATGACCTACCGGCTCGCCCCCATCGACAAGGACTCGTTCGCCGCCGAGCGCGAGGACGACTTCACCGTCATCGGCTCGGTCGTCCAGCGCTCCGACGCGCTGGGGCACGTCACCGGCAGGACCGAGTTCTTCGAGGACGTCGCCCCGCCGGGGATGCTGCACCTGAAGATGCACCGTTCGGCCCGCCACCACGCCAGGATCAGGGGCGTCGACCTGACCGCCGCCCTCGAGGTGCCCGGCGTCACCCGGATCCTCACCCACGCCGACATCCCGAACAACCTCTACACCCCGCTGAAGCTGATCGGCGTCGGGCCGGACGACGAGCCGATCCTCGCCGTGGACAAGGTCCGCTACCTGGGCGAGCCGATCTGCGCGGTGATCGCCGAGTCCGAGGCCGCGGCCCTGGAGGGGGTGGCCAGGATCAGGGTCGACTACGAGGACCTGCCCGCGGTCTTCGACGTCGAGGAGGCTCTGGCGGAGGGGGCGCCACTGGTCAACGAGTACCACGGCCGCAACTTCTTCACGTACGAGGGACACCACTGCCGGCGGATCCGGTTCGGCGACGTGGAGAAGGCGTTCGCGCAGGCCGACCACATCTTCGAGTGGCGCTACGAGTCCGCGCCGATCGAGCAGGCTCCCACCGAGACCACCGGCTGCGTGGTGGTCCCGCAGGCCGACGGCCGGCTGCGCATCCACTCCGACACCCAGGCGTGCTTCTTCACCCTCGACAACACCGCGCTCATCCTCCAGACCCCGTTCAACAAGCTGCGCATCGTCGGCGGGACGGTCGGCGGAGGCTTCGGCGGCAAGGTCGACGTCGTCGTCGAACCGGTCGCGTGTGTGGCCGCCATGACGACCGGCCGCCCGGTCAAGTTCGTCTACGGCAGGTACGAGGAGATGCAGGTCTCCTCGCCGCGCGCCGCCGAACGCATCTACATCAAGGACGCCGTGATGGGCGACGGCCGGATCATCGGCCGCAAGGTCACGTTGTACGTCGACTCGGGCGCCTACGCGCGGCACACCCCGTACGGCACCACCAAGGCCGCGGCCCACCTGCCGGGACCGTACTCGATCCCGAACGTGTGGGCCGACTGCCACTGCGTGTTCACCAACCGCACGCCCTCCAGCGCGATGCGCGGGTTCGGCGTGACCATCGGCGACTTCGCACTGGAGTCGCAGATGGACCGGATCGCGAGGGCCCTTTCGATGGACCCGCTGCGGCTGCGGCTGCTCAACGCCTACCGCGACGGCGACCTCAAGGCCCACCGCAAGGTCGCCGAGGGCACGGCGCTGGTCGAAGTGATCCAGAAGGCCGCGGAGATGTCCGGGCACGAACTGCCCGAGGCGTACCGCCGGATGTCCTCGACGACACGAGAGGGGCTGTAGGCCATGGCCAGGCTGCGCGGGCGCGGATACGCGTCGGTGAACTACCCGACCGGCATGAACCTCGGCGGCGACCCCTCACAGGCGCTGATCCACTCCACGACCACGGGCACCTTCGTGATCACGCTCTCCTCGGTGGACCTCGGCCAGGGCATCAAGACGATCGCCGCGCAGTGCGCGGCCGAGACGCTCGGCCTGCCGATCGAGAACGTCCTGGTCAACACCGCCGACACCGACACGGGCCCGCACTGCATGGGCACCTTCGCCAGCCGGGGCACCCACCGCGTCGGCAACGCCGTCATCATGGCGGCGGCCGAGGCGCGCGGCGTGATGCTGGAGGTCGCCGCCGAGGAGCTGGAGGTCGACGCCGGAGACCTGGAGACCGACGGCACCGGCGTCATCAAGCTCAAGGGCTCCGACGAGCCGAGCATCCACATCACCGAGCTGGCCATGGCCGCGCACTTCAAGCACGGCCGTACGATCTCCGGGCGCGGCATCTTCCTCAAGGAGCCGAGCGTGCCGGTGCCCGAGACGGGAGAGATGGACCCCGACTCGTGCCAGGCGCACGCGTGCACGGTCGCCGTCGTCGAGGTGGACGACGAGACCGGGGTGGTCGAGGTGCTGGAGTTGTACAACGCCTACGAGATCGGCCGCGCGCTCAACCCGGCCATGGCGACCCAGCAGGTCGAGGGCGGTGCCTGGATGGGCGTGTCGCACGCCCTGTTCGAGACCACCGAGCCCTACTACCCGCGGCGCGACCACGGGCCCCGCGACTTCGCCGACTACCTCATGCCGGGCCCGGCCGACATCCCCGTACAGCACAGCCTGTTCCTGGAACGTCCCGCCGGCAACGGCCCCTACGGCGCCAAGGGCATCGGCGAGATGACCGCCAACGCGCCGATCCCCGCCATCGCCAACGCCATCTACGACGCCTGCGGCGTGCGTATCACGGCGATGCCCTTCACCCCCGAACGCGTCCTGCGCGGGCTGGACGCCCTCGCGCGAGACGCCACGCACGAGGTGCCCTCGCACGAGGGCGCCTGAACACCCGGAACACCCACCCGATCCGAAGGAACCGATAACCATGCTGAAAGTCGTCTCGCTGCTCAAGCGCGCGGAGAACATGTCCCACGAGGAGTTCGCGAAGTGGGTCGTGGAGGACCACGTCGAGTTCGCCAAGAAGCTTCCCGGGCTGCGCAAGTACACGGTGAGCGTCAGCAACGGCGATGACGCGCCGTTCGACTCGGTGAACGAGCTCTACTTCGACGACGAGGACGCCCGCGCCGCCGCGTTCGGCTCCGAGCACGGCAAGGCCGCCGCGGCCGACGCCGCCGCGCACACCACCCAGCGGGTCCACCTGCTCACGACCGAGCACGCCCAGCTGTGACGCCCGGCGGGGCGTCCCCGGTGTCCGGCGGGTTCCCCTCCGCGCCCGATGGGTCCTTCCCGGTGGCCGACGGGGCCTTCCCCGCCGACAAGTCCTCCTCGGCGGCCGGGTCCTCCCCGGCGGCCGGCGGAGGGGCGGCGCACGGCGGAGAGGCGACGGACGGAGGGGCGGCAGCGGCCTGCCCGCCGGACGAGCACGCGCTCGCCGCCGCGCTCGAACGGGAGGGGTACTTCGCCGACGAGGGTCTTCGCACCGCCGTCCACCTTGCGCTACGGCTGGACCGGCCGCTACTGCTCGAGGGAGAACCGGGAGTCGGGAAGACCGAGGTCGCCGCGGTGCTCTCGCGCGTCGTCGGCCGGGAACTCATCCGGCTTCAGTGCTTCGAGGGACTGGACGCCGGACAGGCGCTGTACGAATGGGACTATCCCAAGCAACTCCTGCATGTCCGGGTGGCGGAGAGTCGCGGCCAGGAGGTCGGCGACCTCTACCGCGAGGAGTTCCTGTTGCGACGGCCACTGCTGCGCGCCCTGGAGTCGGATCGCGGCGCGGTCCTGCTCATCGACGAGATCGACCGCGCCGACAGTGAGTTCGAGGCGTTCCTGCTGGAGTTCCTGGGCGACTTCCAGATCACCGTCCCCGAGCTGGGAACCATCCGGGCGCGCACGCCCCCGATCGTGGTGCTCACCTCCAACCGGACCCGCGAGCTGCACGACGCCCTCAAACGGCGATGCCTCTACCACTGGATCGCCTTCCCCGAGGTCGACCGCGAGCGGGCGATCCTGCGCGCGGCCGTACCCGGCCTGGAGGAGACGGCGGCCGAAGGGCTGGTACGCGCCGTCCAGCGGGTGCGCGGGCTGCCTCTGCTCAAACGGCCCGGTATCGCCGAGTCCGTGGAGTGGGCCAGGGGGGCGGTGACCCTCGCCGAGGGCGGCAGCCCGTGGCCCGTGGCGCTGCGCCGTGCCCTCGGCCTGCTCATCAAGGACGAGGAGGACACCCGGCTGCTCGCCGGGCACGCGGAGGAGCTGTTCGGCGATGTCTGATCCCGCCGCCGTCGCGGGAAGCCCGTCCCCCGGCTCCGAAGCCGTTCTCCCCACAGCCGCCGTCCCGGCGAGGGAGCCGTACGACGATTCCGAGCCCGGCGCCCTCGCCGCGCGTCATCTGTGGGGATTCCTGTCCTCGCTGCGCGCCGCCGGCGTGACCACCGCGCTGCCGAAACAGGCCGACCTGCTGCGGATTGTCGGCGCGTCACCACCGCGTGACCTGACCGCCCTGTACTGGTACGCCCGGATCACCCTGCTGCACGACATCGGCGAGCTCGCCGCCTTCGACCGGGTCTTCACCGCGTGGTTCCGGCAGGGCGGCCCTCCTGACGCCGTACCGCCACCCCCGGCGGGGGAGAGCGAGTCCCCCTCCCCCCAGGGGCCGGGCGAGGACGACCCCGCCCCGCGAGAGGTGCTGCCCGGTGACGGCGTCGAGGCCAGCACACTCAGCACGTACGGCAGGCGGGACTTCGACGCGGCCGACGACCGGTGGCGCTCGGTCGTCCGCGCACTGGAGGCAGCCTGGCCCGCCGCACTGCCCCCGACCCCGTCCAGGCGGCGGCGCCCGGCGCGTTCCGGCGACCGGCTGGACATGCGGCACACCTGGCGTCGGGCGCGCCGCCACGACGGGGAGATCATCGAGCTGCGCCTGCGTGCCCGCCCCCCGCGCCCGCGCCGCCTGCTCATCCTGGTCGACGTCTCGGGCTCGCTGCGGCGACACACCCCCGACCTGCTCCGTCTGGCGCACACGGCCCTGCGCGCGGCGCCGGCCCGTACCGAGGTCTTCACCTTCGGCACCCGGCTCACCCGGATCACCTCCGTGCTGTCACACCCCCACCCCGGCCGGGCGCTGCGCGCGGTGTCCGAGCTGGTCACCGACGCCGACGGCGGCACCGCGATCGGGGCGGCGCTGCACGAGTTCCTGGGAGTCCCCCGGTTCGTGGCGCTCGCGAGGGGCGCGCTCGTGATCGTGCTCTCCGACGGGCTCGAACGCGGCGACCACGTCCCCATGGTCCGCGCGACCGCCCGCCTGTCCCGCCTGGGCCACCGGCTCGTCTGGTGGTCACCGCTGGCGTGCTCCCCCGACTACATCCCGGTCACGCGCGCCATGGCCGCCCAGCTCCCCCACCTGGACCACCTCGGCGGCGTGCGCGACCTGCCCACCGCCCTCGCGGAGGTCCGCCGCCTCCCCGCGGTCCTGTCCGGCCCTCGGGGCGCGGCGGCCAGGCGGTGGCCCATCCCACGACCCACGGGAACCCGTCCATGACATGCCTCACGGTCCCGCGTCCCCTCCCCGGGGCCGAAGCCGGAGGTCCCCACGCCGGAGGTATTCGATGAACGACACCACCGCCAGTCCGGCTCTCGCCGGGATCGTCGACGCGCACCACCACATCTGGCGCGCCGCCGACCTGCCCTGGCTCCAGGGGGAGATGATCCCGCGCATCTTCGGCCCCTACGAGCCGATCCGCCGCGACTACCCGGTGTCGGAGTACGTCGAGGAGGCCACCGGCTGCGGTATCACCTCCTCGGTCTACGTCCAGGCCAACTGGTCTCTCGACCGCTGCCTGGACGAGGTGCGCTGGTTGCGCGACACCCATGCGGAGACCGGCTGGCCGATGGCCGTGATCGGCTCGGCGGACCTCTTCGACGAGGGCGCGGCCGACGTGATGCGCCGCCAGGCCGCGCTCACCCCGCTCATGAGGGGAACCCGTCTGCAACTGCACTGGCACGAGCGGCCCGAGTTCCGTTTCGCCTCCGCCCCCGACCGCATGAAGGATCCCGTCTTCCGGCGCAACATCGCCTCGCTCGCCGATCTCGGCTGGCTGTTCGAACTCCAGGTGTTCACCGACCAGATGGCCGACGCCGCGAGTTTCGTGGACGACTTCCCCGACGTCACGTTCGTGCTGGTCCACGCGGGGATGCTCGAAGAGTCCGGGGCGTCCCGGGTGGCGGAGTGGAAACGTGGCCTGAGGCTGCTGGCCGAGCGCCCCAACGTCGTGGTGAAGCTCACCGGCCAGGGCACGTTCGTGCACCGCGTGGACCGCTCGCTGATCGAGATGGTCGCGGACACCTGCCTGGAGGCCTTCGGCTCCCACCGCTGCATGTGGGGCAGCAACTTCCCGATCGAGAAGATCTGGACCGACCTTCCCACCCTGGTCTCCACCTGGCAGGAGGTCCTCGCCCGCCGGTCCCCCCAGACCGTCCAGAACGTGTTCGCCGCCACCGCCCGCCGGGTCTACCGCCTGTGAGAGGCAGCCGGGAGTGAAGGCCGATGTCATCACCCGGCCGTCGGCGGTGAGCACCCGACTCAGACGTACGCGCTACCGGCCGCCCCTGGTCCGTGTCGTCGGAGTACGCCGCTTCGTGACGAAGCCCTACAGGCCGAAGGCACCGCCCTCGATCAGGATGAGCAGGCCGATCCCGACCAGCACGACCGGCAGCAGAATGTGTCCCCACCGGCTCAGTGCCCTGGCGACGATCGGTCGAGTGGCGAAGAACCGCCCGGCAAGGCACCACACGGCCACCAAGGTCAGAAAGACGGTGACGTAGACGGCCATCGAGCCGACGCCCGCGGTGGCGAAGACGGGGACGTACACCCCGATGTTGTCGCCGCCGTTCGCGAAGGTGACCGCGGCCACCTCCAGGACCTTCGGCCCACCGGCATGCTCCTCCGCCGTCTCCCCGGCTCCGTCGCGCCCATCGCGGTGGGCCTTCCACGCCTGCCGACCCGCCTTGACGCCCAAGACCAGCGGGAGCAGGCCCAGGTAGGGCAGGACCGGCTCGGGGAGGAAGGTGGCACCGAAAGCCGCGGCCACCGCCACGGCCAAGATGCCCAGGAAGCCGAGATACTGACCGGCCACCACCCGCGCGGCGGCTCCGCGGCGTCCGGCGCCCTGGGCGAAGAACAACGCCAAGATCAAAATGTCGTCGATGTTGGTTACAGCGAACAATCCCACCGCCTGCCCGATGATGCCCGCATCCACGATGAGACGTTCCCTTCAACCCGAAGATGTCCCCGGCGACCCTACCGGCCGGGAAAACGACGGGCGATCACGGTGTTCTCACTGCACAGTCCCAGAGCGTCCGGGAACAGAGAAGGGGGGCCGGAGTCGACTCCGGCCCCCCTTTTCCGGTGGGCGTTACGCGGGTTCGGCTTTCGTACCCAGCGCTGCTTTTCTGCTCTGAATCAGCCCTGAATATTGGGGCAGAGCACTTATTCGTGGGCTGCGGTATTCCTGCGTCATTCACCTCGCCGGTACGGGTCGATGGTGATCATCCTCAAGGTTCCCTTGGTCACCATGAGCATCTCCCCTGCTCCAAGGTCTCGCAGTGCAGCCACCCTGGTAACCGATGAGGACCGCTCCAGGACGTGCCCATCAGACCGCAGGCGGAAGAGCAGGCCGCCCGCGCCGGCCACTACGAACCCCTCGCCGTCTCGGACCACCTCACCGACGAGTGGCTGCCTGACGTCCACGTTCCACAACACCGATCCGTCTTCGGGGTCGATGGCGAGATAACCGGCCCCTCGTTCTCGCAACCACACCACACCACCGGTGAACTGGGCGGCCGAGGACGAGAGGTCGGCATCGTGACGGAAGAAGCGCTCGACGAGACCCGATGACAATCGAATGCTTACAACGGATCGTGGGCCGCACGGCACCAGGCAACGGTCAGGGCCGATCATGGTGAACGCCGGATGACCGTCGGTTTCGACCAGCGGCTCCGGCAACCGCCAGCGGTCCAGTTCCCTGCCATCTCGTGGATCGATCAGCCACGCTTCCGAGCCGTCTCCCAACAGCACGCCGCCATCCCAGGGCAGAGGAAGCACCGTGGCCATGCGCCGCCGTGTCCGCCACAGAGGCCGTCCGTCCTTCAGGTCGAAAGCAGACATGGGCGTGTAACCACGCCAGCCGCCGACGACGACCGTCTCCGCGGTAGCCACGACATGCCCCGAGTATTGCGGCAACCCGGCGCGCCACACCACAGATCCCGTAGTGAGATCGAGACAGAACAGTTGATCGGTGTCCTGTGGCAGAACCAGGCAACGATCACCGGCGACCACGACGGCACGCGGCCAGGTTCCTATCGGGACGTCCCAGCGGACCGAGCAGTCGTGGCGGTCCAGGCAGACAAGCCGAGTGTGGCGCTCATGGAGAACGACGCGGTCTTCCGTCACCGCCAACGCCGAAGCGGACCCCCTCTGATGAAGCTGCCGCTCCCACAGCGTCTTTCCGATCATCTGCCGATTTCACCAGGCAAGCACCAGCTGCATCAATCACATTAACAATGGGAGGTCATATCGGCCGAAGCCAGGAGTGGAACCCAACAGGTCCCGTTTGACCAGGTATTTCATTCCTCGACAGCGCCGAAGGTACTGAGGGAGTGCGCTTATTCGGAAGGTTCGGTGTTTCCGGCGTGCCTGCGGTCCGGCGTCGTAACCCGCATTGGCTGCACCGGGATCCATGTTGCCGGCACCTCGCGCATCAGCAGCGCGCAGTCGAGCTTCGCGCTGCCTCGCGGGAACCGATCCTGGCTGTCGAAATAGCTGGACCGGACAGCGTGGACATCGACGGGCCGCACACGCCATGGACAGCCGTCTCATGTCGTGTCGCCCTCCTCGACGACTACCGTCTGTCCGCCGGAGTGTAGGACACCTATTCGGAAAGCTGATCGCTCCTCCGGGCTCCCTGGCACCGGTTCGTACCGACAGGCGTGAAAGTGAAACTGTCGGCGAAGTCGGAACCCTCTCCCCGGACGGCCAGAAGCATGGGCTCGCCGTACAATGCGGTCTGATCCGTACGCAAATGAAGGAACTCGTTCCAGAAATGGAAGCAGAGCAAAGAATCCTGAGGGTGCCCCGTCGCATATACCAAGGTCTTGGGAAAGTATGGGCTCGTGCCACCGCAGTAGACAGACGGCGGCCCGAACATACCGAGGGTCTGTTCGAGGGTTCGATCGCGCTCACACCAAGCCTTCTTGGCACCGATCAGCTTGTCGTACCCGTCCCGCGACAGGATACGGTCCGGCCGGAGCCATCCGTGACGATGGGCGAACTCGGCATAGACGGACGCGGCCATGTCATCGGTTCCGGCACCCCAGAGAGACTCGAAGGCTCCCCGAACTCCCGTGGAGAGAAAAGCCCTCCGAGCACGAAGGAAATCTTGTTCCTCACTCCAGCCTTGTTCACAGTCGTCCGTGTAGGCCATCGCGTCAAAGTAAATTCTTAGGGCGATCTCTCCACCGAACACACCTGGCCGACGAAGAGCAAAATTGATATGAGTCAACAGATATTCTCGCACCTGCTCGACAGTCCGCACTTCTCGCCAACCGTCCGCATCGGCCATCACCTTCCCCTGCTTTCTTCACCAAGGCCTTCCGAAAACGCCGGAAGGGGACCGGAGTCAATTCCGGCCCCCTTTTTTCTGGCAAGCGTTATGCGGGTTCGGCTTTCTTACCCAGCGCTGCTTTTCTGCTCTGAATCAGCTCTGAATCAGCTGCAACCGCTGGTGGAGCCGCAGCCCTCGCAGACGTAGCAGCTGCCGGCGGGACGCATCTTGGTGCCGCAGGTCATGCAGAGAGGCGCGTCGGCGGTGCGGCCCTGGTGGGATTCCAGGGAGCCGGTGCGGCGCGGGGTCTCCGCGGGTGCCGCCTCGGGGCGGGACTGCGGCTCCTCGATGGGAGCCGAGGTGGCGAGCTCGGCGATGACCTCGTCGCTGTGGATCGGGGCCGGGTCCTCACCGCGCTGCTGCGCGGCGCGCTCGGAGGCGGAGAAGATCCCGAGGGCGGCGCGGTCGTCGTAGGGCAGGTGGTCCAGGGCCAGACGGCGGAAGATGTAGTCCATCACCGAGGCGGCGATACGGACGTCCGGGTCGTCGGTCATACCGGCCGGGTCGAAGCGCATGTTGACGAACTTGCCGACGTACGTCTCCAGCGGCACCCCGTACTGCAGGCCGATGGAGATGGCCACCGAGAACGCGTCCATGACGCCCGCGAGGGTCGACCCCTGCTTGGACATCTTCAGGAAGACCTCACCGAGGCCGTCGTCGGGATAGGACGAGGCGGTCATGTAGCCCTTGGCGCCCCCCACGGTGAAGCGGGTGGTGGTGCTGGGGCGCTGGTTGGGCATCCGGCGGCGGGTCGGGCGGCTGATCTCCACGACCTGGATCGCCGGCTCGGCGGGCTCCTCCTTCTCCTCGGTCTTCTTGCCCGAGGCCGAGAGGGGCTGGCCGACCTTGCAGTTGTCGCGGTAGACCGCCAGGGCCTTCAGACCGAGCTTCCAGCCCTCCATGTAGACCTGCTCGATGTCCTCGATCGTCGCGGACTCGGGAAGGTTGACCGTCTTGGAGATGGCTCCGGACAGGAACGGCTGGGCCGCGGCCATCATGCGCACGTGGCCCATGGGCGCGATCGCACGCTCGCCCATCGCGCAGTCGAACACCTCGTAGTGCTCGCGCCGCAGGCCGGGGGCGTCGACGACATGACCGTGCTCGGCGATGAACTCGACGATCGCCTCGACCTGCTCCTCCTGGTAGCCGAGCCGCCGCAGCGCGCGGGGAATCGTCTGGTTGACGATCTGCATGGAGCCGCCGCCGACGAGCTTCTTGAACTTGACCAGGGCGAGGTCGGGCTCGATGCCGGTGGTGTCGCAGTCCATCATCAGGCCGATGGTCCCGGTCGGGGCGAGGAGCGATGCCTGGGCGTTGCGGTAACCGTTCTTCTCACCGAGCCTGAGGCACTCGCTCCACTGGCTGGAGGCCTCACGGTGGATGGCACCGTCGATCTCGTCGAACGTGCGCAGGGCCTCGTTCGCGTCGTTGTGCTTGCGCATGACCCGCTTGTGCGCGTCGGCGTTGCGGGCGTAGCCGTCGTAGGGGCCCACGACCGCGGCGAGTTCGGCGCTGCGGCGGTAGGAGACGCCGGTCATCAGCGAGGTGATGGCCCCGGCGACCGCCCGGCCGCCGTCGGAGTCGTAGGCGTGGCCGGTGGCCATGAGCAGCGCGCCGAGGTTGGCGTAGCCGATGCCCAGCTGGCGGTAGGCGCGGGTGGTCTGGTCGATCTTCTCGGTCGGGAAGTCGGCGAAGGTGATGGAGACGTCCATCGCGGTGATGATCAGCTCGGTGATCTTCACGAAGTTCGCGATGTCGAAGGTGTCGTCGTCCTTCAGGAACTTCAGCAGGTTGATGCTCGCCAGGTTGCACGAGGAGTTGTCCAGGTGCAGGTATTCCGAGCAGGGGTTGCTGGCGGTGATGCGACCCGTCTCCGGGCTGGTGTGCCAGTCGTTGATCGTGTCGTCGTACTGGACCCCGGGGTCGGCGCACTCCCAGGCGGCCTTGCCCATCTTGCGGAACAGCTCTCTGGCGTCGATCTTCTCGATGACCTCGCCGGTGAGGCGGGCGCGCAGGCCGAACTCCTCACCGTTCTCCACCGCGCGCATGAACTCGTCGGAGACGCGCACCGAGTTGTTGGCGTTCTGGTACTGGACGGAGACGATGTCCTTGCCGCCCAGGTCCATGTCGAACCCGGCGTCGCGGAGGGCGCGGATCTTGTCCTCCTCGCGCGCCTTGGTCTCGACGAACTCCTCGATGTCGGGGTGGTCGACGTCGAGGACGACCATCTTGGCGGCGCGGCGGGTGGCGCCCCCGGACTTGATGGTGCCCGCGGAGGCGTCCGCGCCGCGCATGAAGGAGACCGGGCCGCTGGCGGTGCCCCCGCTGGAGAGCAGTTCCTTGGAGGAACGGATCCTGGAGAGGTTGACGCCGGAGCCGGACCCCCCCTTGAAGATCACACCCTCTTCCTTGTACCAGTCGAGGATCGACTCCATCTGGTCGTCGACGGCCAGGATGAAGCACGCGCTGACCTGCTGCGGCGAGGCGGTGCCGACGTTGAACCAGACGGGCGAGTTGAAGCTGAAGACCTGGTTGACCAGAGCGTGCTTGAGCTCGTGGTCGAAGATCTCGGCGTCCTCGTCGGTGGCGAAGTAACCGTGCTCGACCGCCGTACGCGTGTAGACGCCCACCACCCGGTCGATCAGCTGCTTGAGGCTCCACTCCCGCTGCGGGGTGCCGACCGCGCCGCGGAAGTACTTGGTGGTCACGATGTTGGCGGCGTTGACCGACCACGACCGGGGGAACTCGACACCGCGCTGCTCGAAGTTGATCGAGCCGTCGCGCCAGTTGGTCATGACGACGTCACGGCGCTCCCAGACCAGCTCGTCATAGGGATGCACGCCTGGCGTGGTGAAGATGCGCTTCATCTTCAGACCCTTACGTGGCCTCTTGCCTCCACGTGTCACCGCACCGGCGGTCTCCGTCATGACTTCCCCCTCCTGGGGCTCCGTGGAACCCTCGAATCGGACCACACCAACGCGCCGCATCACCCCCGGCGCCCGGGGTCTGTATCAGTCCTGCTTGGTGGAGCGCTCCGCCCGGAGTCGCTCGATCTCCGCCTCGAAGTCGGCCAGCGTCTCGAAACCGCGATAGACGGAGGCGAACCGTAGGTACGCCACCTCGTCCAGTTCGCGGAGCGGGCCCAGGATGGCCAGCCCGACCTCGTGGGCCGCGATCTCGGCGCATCCGGTGGCCCGGATGCTCTCCTCGACTCGCTGGCCCAGCTGCGCCAGGGAATCCTCACTGACGGACCGCCCCTGGCACGCCCGCCGGACCCCGGCGATCACCTTGTCCCTGAAAAACGGCTCCGTCACACCGCTGCGCTTGCTCACCATGAGCAGAACGGTCTCCTGCGTGGTGAACCTGCGCCCGCATTCCGAGCACGTGCGCCTGCGGCGGATCGCCCCGCCGTCCTCGGTGGCCCGGCTGTCGATGACTCGCGTGTCTAGATGGCGACAGAACGGACAATGCACGCGTGTCGCCTCCTTGACCTACCGAAGCGGCCGACCCACCTCACCTACCCACGACACGCACGGCCAGACGCCCGCGCACACATCTCGAAGAGTCGAGATGCGGTAATGGAAACACAAGTTGTGGTGAAGTGTTGCGATGCAGCCACTAGATGTTGTGGTCCAACCGTAGAAGTGCTCGACCATGAACGCAAGTTGAAACGACCTTGCGGCACGAAGTCGCTGATCAGCCCGCACATCCCGGCGTGTCGCCACCCATGCGAGACCCCTCTCGCCCCGGACGCCTCTCGTCTCACAGTCGCCCCAGGCGACCCGCCGGACGAGTCCCTCGCATCCCCTCTCACACCCCTCGCCCCACCCGCGCCGCCGACCCGCCCCACCCCGCCGGAACGAGGCCCGCCCCTCTCGCCGGCCGCCCCACCGGAGCCCGGCCGGGCGCCGCAGCGGTCCCACGAGCCCCGGCCCGACCACCGGAGCCCGGCCCGGCCTCACCTCACGGAGACGAGGCCCTCCGGGAGATAGAGCCGGGTCCCCGGCCGGACCTCCGAGCCGGACAGCCCGTTGAGGTCCATGATGCGACGGACCGCCGAGCCGGTGTCCGCCTCCTTCGTCAACGCGTCCGCGATCTCCCACAGCGTGTCGTCCGCGTGCACCGTGATCCGCGGCAGCCCCTCAAGGCCCGCCCGCTCGTCCGCCGCGACCATGTCGATGCGTCCGCCGATCCAGAGCACCGCCAGGCTGAACAGTGCGAGCACCGCCACCACGACGATCCTTCCACGCCGGGTGAGTCGAAGGGGCCGCCGAACCGCTCCCTTCCGGCCGACACCCGGCCGGCGGGTGCCCACCGAGGATGCCGTCGCCGATCGCGGCGCCCTCCTCGGCCCGGCCCCGCGTCCGGCTCCCCGTTCCGGATCACGCCCGGACCACCGTCCCCGCTCACGGCCAGGGCTCCACCCCCGCCCACGCCCGAGCGACCGCCTCACCTCGCGGCCAGGACTCCGCCCAGGCTCACGCCCGGACGCCCCGCCGGACTTTCGCTCGGACTCACGCGAGGCCCGCCCCGGCTCTCGCCCACGCTTTCGCCCGGACTCCCGAGCGGATTCCCGTCTCATCTCGCGGCCGGATCCTCGCCCGGGCTCACGTTCGAAGACCCGCTCGGGCTCCCCGCCGGACCTTCGCCCCGGCTCGCGGCCGAGGCGCGCCCTCGGCACCGGTCCTGACACCGGCACCGAGTCCCACACGGCCTCCCACCCCTGCTTCGCCTCGGATCTCCGCCCGGACTCCGGCGCGGGACCGGGTTCCGGCTCCGGTCTCGGGGGCGGCACGAGCCGCAGGCGCGGCGCTCCCGGTGATCGCTGCGCCGCCCGGGACCTCGGCGCGATCCTGGATCGTGGTGTCGTCGCGGTCGGTTTCACGGTGGCCCCCCATCCCCTCGACCTGGCCGAACACATGTCGAAGAAAGATCGGTGAATCGAACACGATGTCGATCGAACTCCCGTACGATGTTGTACACCACGGCGTCGCCGATTTCGAGGACATTCGAACAATTGTTTGAGTATGATCTTCGGCCGAGGTATGGTCGCTGTGTGCGACGTGTTAAATACAGACCGGGAGGCGAGGAGTTCGTATGAGCCAGCACAACGAGAACGGTTCGGCCGCCAGCGACCTGGCGGTGCGAAGGCGTGACTCCCTTGGCCTCACCCCCAGGCAGCGGAAGATCCTTGAGGTGATCCGCGATTCCGTGCAGCAGCGCGGCTATCCGCCGTCCATGCGGGAGATCGGCGAAGCGGTGCAGCTCACCAGCACCTCCAGCGTGTCGCACCAGTTGACGGCTTTGCAGCGCAAGGGCTACCTGCGGCGTGATCCGCACCGCCCACGCGCCTTGGAGGTCCGCCTTCCCGGCGAGCCCGTGCTGTGGGTTGATCCCGACTCCGGTGAGGACGAGACTCCGGTCAGCCGTCCGACCGCCGCCTATGTGCCCCTCGTCGGTCAGATCGCCGCCGGTGGCCCCATCCTCGCCGAGGAGAGCATCGAAGACGTCTTCGCCCTGCCCAGGCAGCTTGTCGGTGAGGGTACGCTCTTCCTCCTCCAGGTGACCGGCGACTCGATGATCGAGGCCGCCATCGCCAACGGTGACTGGGTGGTCGTGCGCCAGCAGCCGGTCGCCGACAACGGCGACGTGGTCGCCGCGATGATCGACGGCGAGGCCACGGTCAAGACCTTCAAGCGCAGAGACGGCCACGTCTGGCTGGTCCCGCACAACCCCAACTACGACCCGATCCCCGGCGACGAGGCCACCGTGCTCGGCAAGGTCGTCGCGGTCCTCCGCAAGCTCTGACGCGAGCGTCCCACGCAGGCTCCTCACCGCTCTCCACGGGCTCCGGCTCGTGGAGGCGTCGCCGCCTGAGAGCGTCACCCGGCACGCGGGTCCGGACCGAGCCACACCGTGGTTACGCGAGCTCGGCATCACGCGCCTCCGGCTTTCTGTGCGACACGCCATAGAACGACACGCCGGATGGGGTCCGACATCAGATGTCGGGCCCCATCCGGCGTTCTCAGGTGATGGGACATCCCCGGGAAGATCTCTCGCCGGCGGGCACGGAAACCCACCCGGCGAGGCCGAGATGGAGGCCCGCCGCTTGAAGCGGCACGGGTTCTCCCCCGAAGTGGTCACGGGGACACGCCGGCCGAGTTGACGCGCGACACCCGGGATGCCCTCGCAAGGGCACCCCGAGTCCGTAGCGACCCCGCGAGACGTCCGCGGCCGGTCACTCAGCAGTCCGTCGTCCGCGGCGAGGGCACGCGGGACGACTACGGCACGATGTTGACCAGCTTGGGCGCGCGGACGATCACCTTGCGCGGCATGCCGGACAGGAAGGGCTGAACCTTCTCCGACCGCAGGGCCAGCGACTCCAGGTCCGCCTCGGAGATCTCCGGGGAGACCTCCAGCCGGTCGCGCACCTTGCCCGCGACCTGGACGACGCAGGTGACCGACTCCTGGACCAGCAGCGCCGGGTCGGCCACCGGCCAGCCCGCGGTGGCGACCGAGGCGGCGTGTCCCAGCCGCTCCCAGCCCTCCTCCGCCGCGTACGGCGCGACCAGGGACAGCATGACCGCGAGGGTCTCGGCGGCCTCCCTGACCGCCGGGTCGGCGGCGCCGGGGCCGGAGTCGATGGCCTTGCGTGCCGTGCTCGTCAGCTCCATCATGCGGGCCACCGCGACGTTGAAGCGGTGCGACTCGACCAGCTTGGTGACCTCGTCGATGGTGTGGTGGACGACCTTGCGCAGGTTCAGGTCTCCCGCGGTGACGTCGACGCCGGGCGCGGAGGCCGCGCCGGCCTCCGCCATCACGCGGAACGCGCGGGCGAGGAACTTCTGCGAGGCCGCCGGAGAGACGTCGGACCAGTCGATGTCGTCCTCGGGCGGTCCGGCGAAGACGACGGTCAGCCTGACCGCGTCGACACCGTAGGCGTCGATCTGCTGGCCCAGGTCGACGCCGTTGCCCAGCGACTTGGACATCGCCTTGCCCTGGTTGATGACCTGCCCCTGGTTCAGCAGGCGGGTGAAGGGCTCGACGAAGTCGACCATTCCCATGTCGTGCAGGACCTTGGTGAAGAACCTGGCGTACAGCAGGTGCAGCACGGCGTGCTCGACACCGCCGATGTACTGGTCGATCGGACCCCACCTGCGCACGCGCTCGACGTCGAACGGCCCCTCGTCGTAGGCCGGGTCGACGTAGCGCAGGAAGTACCACGAGGAGTCGACGAAGGTGTCCATCGTGTCGGTGTCGCGCTTCGCCGGGCCGCCGCACTTGGGGCAGGAGACGTTGACCCAGTCTTCGGCCGAGGCGAGCGGGGAGATGCCCTTGGGCGCCAGGGCCTCGCCACGCATGTCGGGCAGGGTGACGGGCAGCTGGTCGTCGGGGACGGGGACCTCGCCGCAGTCGGCGCAGTGGATGATCGGGATCGGGCAGCCCCAGAAGCGCTGGCGGGACAGCAGCCAGTCGCGCAGCCGGAAGTTGACCGTGAAGTGACCGGTGCCCCGCTCGCTCAGCACCTCGATGATCTTCCGGATCGCCTCGGCCTTGGCCAGGCCGTCCAGCGGGCCGGAGTTGACCATCGCGCCGTCACCGGTGGTGGCGACACCGGTCTCGCCGGGATCGGCCAGACCGGTGTGCACGACCACCCGTACCGGCAGGTCGAAGGTACGGGCGAAGTCCAGGTCGCGCTGGTCGTGGGCGGGCACGGCCATGATGGCGCCGTGGCCGTAGTCGGACAGCACGTAGTCGGCCGCCCAGACCGGCATGCGCTCACCGTTGACCGGGTTGATCGCGTACCGGCCCAGGAAGACGCCGGTCTTCTCCTTCTCGGTGGACAGCCGGTCGATGTCGGACAGCTTGGACACCTCGACCCGGTATGCCTCGAACGCCTCACGCCGGTCGTCGGTGACGATCTCCTCGGCCAGCGGCGCGTCCGGGGCGACCACGAAGAAGGTGGCGCCGTACAGGGTGTCGGGACGGGTGGTGTAGACGGTCACCGGCTCGTCCCGGCCCTCGATCACGAAGTCGACGTCGGCACCCTCGGAGCGGCCGATCCAGTTGCGCTGCATCGTCAGCACGCGCTCGGACCAGCCGCCTTCCAGCAGGGACATGTCGTCCAGCAGCCGGTCGGCGTAATCAGTGATCTTGAAATACCACTGGGTCAGCTCGCGACGGACGATCTCGGCGCCACAGCGCTCGCACCTGCCGTCCTTGACCTGCTCGTTGGCGAGCACGGTCTGGTCGTTCGGGCACCAGTTGACCAGGCCACCCTTGCGGTAGGCCAGGCCACGCTCGAAGAAGCGGTTGAAGAGCCACTGGGTCCATTTGTAGTACGAGGTGTCGCTGGTGTGCAGACGGCGGGACCAGTCGAAGGAGATCGCGTAGCGCCGGTAGGAGTTGGCCTGGGTCTCGATGTTGGCGTAGGTCCACTCCGCCGGGTGCGCGTTGTGCTTGATCGCGGCGTTCTCGGCGGGCAGGCCGAAGGAGTCCCAGCCGACGGGGTGCAGCACGTTGTAGCCGCACTGGACCCAGTAGCGGGAGATGACGTCGCCCAGGGCGAACACCTCGGCGTGCCCCATGTGCAGGTCGCCCGAGGGATAGGAGAACATGTCGAGCATGTAGCGCCGCTCGCGCGGGTCGGCGGGGTCGTCGGAGGCCCGGAAGGGATCCAGTTCCTCCCACCTGCGCTGCCACTTGACCTGCAGGGCCTGCGGGTCATAGTGCTGCTCGTCGCTCTGCATGTCGGCTCGCTCGCTCACGTCGATCTTCCTCGGGGTATGCCTGCGTGGATGGTCCGACCCGTCCGGCCCAATGCAAAAACCCCCCGCTCACGCGGAGGGCAGCCGCATCGGCAGGGCGCTCAGGGACGGGAAGGCCGATGCGGCCCGATAAGCAGGGTCGCGGCACGCATAGGGCAAGACTATCGCAGCCCGCAAGGCGTATTCGTGGCCGGCGAGAACAGGGCCGATCACGGCAAACAGGAGACAGGATCCGGCCAGGTCAGCAGAATGGAGGCTCCCGTTCCCCCGGGGGCAACGAGACCCGATGGCTATACGCCTGTTGTGACCTCGTATGTCTCTCGCGTTTACTCTTCTAACCGTGGCACATTCAGCAGAGTCGGGGCAGGGCCCGGATCCGATGGAGGTCGGCCTGCCCATGCAGGATCCGCCGACCGACCCCACCGGGCTCCAGTTCAGGGGGGCGTTCTCCAGTTTCCCTGCGAGCCCCCCCGTCTCACGTGAGACCATGCCCAATACGCCTAATTCGGGCACCCGCGCGGGAGGTAAGGAAAGCATGGCCTCGGAGCAGTCCAGCCAGTCCCACCTGCCTTCGGCATGGCCGGAGGCTGCCGAGCCGTCGCCCTCGTGGTCGAACGATTCGCTTGGCACCGGCCCCCGGCTGCCCCTCCCGCAGAACGAGCAGCAGAGCGGCAACGGCCCCTCCTGGCAGACCTCACCCGGCGAAGGACAGCGCGCCTCCACATCCCAGGCCGACCTCCCCGGCGGCGGCCGGTCCCAGAGCACCCCGCCCCAGAGCGACGGCCGCCCGCAGAGCCCGCAGGCCGACGGCTGGGCGCAAGCCTCGGCCCCGCAGAACAACGACGGCTGGGCACAGGCGACCAACCCTCAGGTCAGCAGCTGGCCTGATGCCTTCAGTCCGCGCAACGACGGCTGGGCGCAAGCCTCGGCCCCGCAGAACAACGACAGCTGGGCACAGGGGTCCGGTTCTCAAGCAGACGGCTGGGCACAGGCATCCGGTTCACAGGCCGACGGCTGGGCGCAGGCATCCGGTTCACAGGCCGACGGCTGGGCGCAAGCCTCGGCCCCGCAGAACAACGACGGCTGGACGCAAGGATCCGCCGCACAGGCCGACGGCTGGGCGCAGGCGTCGGGCCCGCGGGGCACCGACAACCGGCACCAGACCCCACCCGGCAACGGCAACGGATGGCCGCAGCCCACCTCCCCCCAGTCCCACAACGGCGACCAGCGCCAGGCCCCCCAGACGGACTCCCCCGGCGGCCGGCCCCAAGCAGCCACTCCCGACGACACCTGGCCCCCCACCCCACCCCACAGCGACCGCACCCAAAACCCGCAGGCCGACAGCTGGGCACAGGCGACCAGCCCGCAGGCAGGCGGCTGGGCACAGGCCTCGGCTCCCCAGAGCAACGACGGCTGGGCACAGGGGTCCGCTTCTCAAGCAGACGGCTGGGCACAGGCATCCGGTTCACAGGCCGACGGCTGGGCACAGGCGACCACTCCTCAGGCCGACGGCTGGGCGCAGGCGTCGGGCCCGCAGGGCACCGACAACCGGCACCAGACCCCACCCGGCAACGGCAACGGATGGCCGCAGCCCACCTCCCCCCAGTCCCACAACGGCGACCAGCGCCAGGCCCCCCAGACGGACTCCCCCGGCGGCCGGCCCCAAGCAGCCACTCCCGACGACACCTGGCCCCCCACCCCACCCCACAGCGACCGCACCCAAAACCCGCAGGCCGACAGCTGGGCACAGGCGACCAGCCCGCAGGGGAACGCCCAGCGGCAGGGTTCCGGCGCCGCGGGTGAGACGTGGCAGGCCACCGCACCGGGGCAGCCCTCCGGTCGCCCCTCGGCGGAGAACAACGCGTGGCCGCCGGCTCAGGCGGAGAACGCCGCGTGGCCGCCCACCTCTCCGGCGGGCGGTGACACCTGGCCCCCGGCCACCCCGGGAAACGCGGGATTCGCCGAGGCCCCCACCTCGACGTTCTCCCCCGCCTGGGCGAACGGTGACGCTCCGGCCGCTCGCTCCGGCGGCGCCCTCCCCGGCACCGCTCAGGGTTCCCAACCCGGCGCCACCCCCTTCGGCAGCAGCTCACCCGATGGCGGCCACCCGAACGGTCCCCGGAACGGCGGCGACTCCGGCGGCGAAAACGCCCGGCGCGGTTACGGCGTGCCCGACAACCCCGCCATGTGGGCCCTGGCCGCGGCGAACGCGGCGGCCCCCAACGCGTCCTCGGCTCTGGGAGCACCCCCTGTTCACCCCGGAACCGACCCGCGACAGGGCGGACCCCAGCAGGGGCAGTCCCAGCCAGGCCAGCCTCAGCCTGGTCAGGTGAACCAGCCTGGCCAGCCCGGCCATCATCTGAGTCGTGACCCGTCCGACCCGAACAAGCCGTTCGTCACCGCGGGTCAGATCAGCGGCCCGAAGACACCTCCGCCGGAGCGCCAGCAGGAGTTGTGGAACACGGTCTTCGGCGACAACTATCAGGCCATCGAGGACGAGGAGGACGGGGAGCGGGGCCGACCGGTCTGGATCTTCGCGCTCGCCGGATCCGTGGTCATCGCGCTGCTCGGCGCGGTGCTCTGGGCCTTCCTGGCCGGGCCGCTCGCCTCGGCCGACGAGGAGATCCCCGCCGATCCCAAGCCCGCGGCGACCCAGAAGTCGACCAAGCCCGCCGCCATCGGCCGTCTGCCGCGCTTCACCGGCGACGCCTCACCGGTGGCCGGTACGCTCACCGACCAGCAGGCGGGGATCACCCTGGCACAGCTCGGTGCCCCCTGGCGGCAGGACCAGCGTCCCGGCATGCCCGCCAGCTACGGCTTCACGACCCGCCAGTATCTCCCCGCGGGCCCGGACTCCACGGGCAAGACCCAGTTCGCCCAGCTGATGTCGGGTCCGCTCTCCCCGCGTTTGAAGGCGAAGTACACCTCGCCGGAGAACCTCGCACCGGTGATCAACGCGGTCGCCTCCAGCGGGCGCAACAAGTTCTTCCCCGAGGGCAACACCGCCCGCAAGACCGCCCAGCAGACCCTGTCGGTGAACGGCCTGCCCGGCCAGCTCGCCGCGTATGAGATCACCTCGGGCGACTCGAAGACGACCATGGTCGTGGCCGCCGTGAGCACCGGCGCCGACCTGCCCGCGATCGTCTACATGTCGGTGCCGGACAGCAAGAAGGAGTTGCTCCCCGACATCAACACCGTCTTCAAGTCGATCCGCGCGCTGGAGCGGTGAGCACCGCTCCCGTTCTGAGGGGCGAGGAGCACCGGAAGGTCACGGAAGGCTAGAAGGTGCACCTCATCCGCTTGATGCCGTTGATGAAGCTGGAGCGCAGACGGTCGGGCTCCCCCTCGGAACGGATGTCGGGCAGGCGGGTGAACAGCTCGCGGAACATCACGGTGATCTCGCGGCGGGCCAGGTGGGCGCCGAGGCAGAAGTGCGGCCCTGGCCCGCCGAAGCCGATGTGCGGGCCCTCGGTGCGCTGGATGTCGAAGCGGTGCGGGTCGGTGAAGACGCTCTCGTCGCGGTTGGCGGCCCAGTAGTACAGCAGGACCTTCTCGCCTTCGCGGTAGAGGTGGCCGTTCATCTCGTGGTCGCGGGTGAGGCTGCGGCGCATCCAGGCGACGGGCGAGGCGAGGCGGACGATCTCCTCGACGGCACCGGGCAGGCGTCCTTCGAAGTCTTCGAGCAGCAGTGCTCGCTGGTCGGGGTTCTCGCTGAACAGATGCAGACCGTGCGAGATGGCGTTGCGGGTGGTCTCGTTGCCCGCCACCACCAGCAGGATGAAGAACGAGCCGAGCTCCTGCATCGTCAGTTTCTCGCCGTCGATGTTGGCGCTGGTCAGTGCGGTGGTGAGGTTGTCCCCGCCCTCGGCGGCCAGGGAGACGACGAGGTCCTGGAGCCCTTGCCCCGCGCCGAGGAGCAGTTCGGCGGCGCGGCTGACGTCGGCGATGAACTCAGGGTCTCCGCCCGACAGGATGATGCTCGTGGCGTCGAAGACCGCCTGGTAGTGCTCGGGTCCGATGCCCATCATGTCGCAGATGATCTTCAAGGGCAGTTTCGCCGCCACCTCGGTCACGAAGTCGCAGCCGGGGCCCTTCGCGATCAGATCGTCCACGATCCGCACGGCGGCGGCCTCGACGTCGACCTCGAACTGCTTGATCATCTTTGGCGTGAACGCCCGGGAGACGATCCTGCGCAGTCTCGCGTGCCGGGGATCGTCCATATTGATCATCGAGCCGAAGTACTCGCCGAAGTCGGGGCCGAGGTCCTGGATGGACGTCGCCCCCCGGCCGGAGGAGAAGACGTCGGGGTGGCGGCTCGCCTCGATGATGTCCGCGTGCCGCACGAGGGCGTAGTAGCCGGGACCCGGCGGAGCGAAGGGGATCTCGGGCTCGGCGAAGAGGACAGGGCCCGGCTGCGCGCGAAGCACCGCGAAAGCGGCCTCCCGCTCCGCCATCGGCCGCTCCCAGAAGGAGATGTCCGACAGGTCGATGTCCGCGAGTGAAACCGTCACGCCAGCCTCCACTAGAACCGCGTTCTGTTTCTTGGATCCTGCCACAGGACCCTCACCTCAACCAGCGCAGAACGAGGTCGTCGCCTTTCCCGGAGCACTCCCGATGTGGGAAGCGCCCGGCCTGGAGAACATGCTCCCCCCTGCGACCCCGCGAAAGGAAGGCCGGAGCCCGGCCAGGCCGGTCCTCCCGCGCGACCGGTACGCGGCAGACTCCCCGGTGACCGACGTCACAACGCCCCGCACCCCGACACCCGGGCACCTCGACGTCCCGGCATCTCGCGCCTCAACGCCTCGACGAGTCCTCGGCGACGAGGTCGGCGGCTCTTTCGGCGATCATTACGGTGGGCGCGTGGGTGTGCCCCCGGGGAATGACCGGCATGATCGAGGCGTCGGCCACCCTCAGACCGGCGATCCCCCGCACCCTCAGGGCGGGATCCACCACCGATCCGGGATCCTCACCCATCCGGCAGGTGCCGACCGGATGGTAGAGGGTCTCGCTGCGTTCGCGGATCCAGCGGACGAGCCCCTCCTCGGTCCTCGGACCCCAGTACGGGTCCATCGGTGGTCCCGCGAGGGGCCGGAGCGCCTCGGTGGCGAACAGTTCCCCGGCCTTGCGCAGCCCGGCCACCTGGCGGCGGACGTCGGCCCGCGCCGTCAGGTAGCCGGGGTCGATCACGACGTCCTCGCCGTCCAGCGAGAGGCGGCCTCGGCTCTCCGGCCGGAGCAGGATCGAGGCGATGGTCAGGCCGTGGCCGGGCGGCGGGGTGAGGCCGTGGCCGATGAACGACCCGGGAGCGAAGATCAGCTCGATGTCGGGGGCGGGCTCCTCGTCCGAGGTGCGGATGAACGCCACGGCCTCGCCGACGTTGGAGGTGAGCATGCCCCGGCCTCCGGCCAGGAAGCGGAGCAGGTTGCCGGGCGACTCGGCACCGGCGAGGGTGATCGGCTTGAGACAGTGCAGGAAGACGCCCGAGGCGAGATGGTCCTGGAGGTTGGCGCCGACCTCGGGCAGTTCGTGGACCGGCCCGACGCCCGCGGCCAGCAACTCGTCCACCGGGCCGATGCCCGACAGCATGAGCAGGTGCGGCGAGCCGATCGCCCCGGCCGACAGGATGACCTCTCCCCGCGCCCGGGCCACCGCTGCGTCGCCGTCGCCGTCGCCGTACTCCACCCCGGTCGCCCGTCCGTCCTCGACGAGCACCCGGCGTACCCGCGAGGAGGTCAGCACGGTGAGGTTGGGTCGCCCGGCCGCGGGGGCGAGGTAGGCGTCGACGGAGCTCCAGCGGCGGCCCCTGTGCTGGGTGACGGGTGTCGGCGAGCAGCCCTCGTTGGAGGGGCCGTTGAGCTCGTCCAGGCGGGCGATGCCCAACTCCTCGCAGGCCCGCAGGAAGAGCGCGGTGGCGGGGTTCGGGGAGCGCAGCTCCGAGATGTGGATCGGGCCCTTCGTGCCGTACACGTCTCCGTGGTTGGAGCCCGTGCGGCGCTCGGCCCTGCGGAAGTACGGAAGGACCTCCTCATAAGACCAGCCTGGCACGTTCCATCCGTCGTAGTCCGCGCGGTGCCCGCGCACCCACATCTGGGCGTTCATCGAGGAGGACCCGCCGAGCATCCGGCCGCGCGGCCAGTAGAGTTCCCTGCCGGACAGCTCGGGCTGCCCGACGGTGGTGAAGTCCCAGTCGCACTCGGTCTTGAAGAGCTTGGCGAAACCGGCGGGCATCCGGACCTCGAGTCTCCGGTCGGAACCACCCGCCTCGATGAGGGCGACCCTCACGCGAGAGTCGGCGGAAAGACGGTTGGCCAGCACGCATCCGGCCGACCCCGCACCCACGATGACGTAGTCGTACTCCACGCTCAATGACCTCTCATCACACAGACGACCGGCCCGTCTCCCCGTAAGCGCGCTCTCATCTGCTTACTCCCCCACGCTTTGCCAGTCAATTCGTAGCCGCGCTACCTACCGGTCGGTATCTCTGGCTGCCAGTATGAGCAAGTCAGAGCCCGCTCGGAGGAGGACGCACGATGCTCAACCTGTCGATCGCCCTGGAGGACAGCGCCCGGGAGGCCCCCGACCGCACCGCACTGGTCTTCGGTGACCTGCGGCTGCCGTACTCCCTGGTCGACACCATCGCGAACCAGGTTGCCAACCTACTGGTCTCCCGGGGGATCGGTAAGGGCGACAAGGTGGCGCTGGCCTGCCCCAACCTGCCCTACTTCCCCTTCGTCTACTACGGGATCCTCAAGGCCGGCGCGACGGTCGTGCCGCTCAACGTGCTGCTGCAGTCCAGAGAGATCGCCTACCACCTGGAGGACTCACAGGCCAAGGCGCTGTTCTGCTTCGAGGGCACCCCCGAGTTGCCGCTGGGCGAGCGCGGGAGGGCGGGCTTCGAGGAGTCCTCGGCGGAACACCTCCTCATCCTGCCCGCCACCGCGTTCGCCACCGAGTCCGAGTACGGGGAGACGTTGTGGGCGGCGCTGGACGGCGTGTCCGGCGAGTTCGAGACCGTGCAGACCTCACCCGACGACACCGCGGTGATCCTGTACACCAGCGGCACGACGGGCCAGCCCAAGGGCGCCGAGCTCAGCCACCAGAACATGCTGCTCAACGCCATGGTCGCCGATGAGATGTTCCCTCGGAGCGAGGGCGGCGACGCCTATCTCGCGGTGCTGCCGCTGTTCCACTCCTTCGGGCAGACCGTCGTCATGAACGCCGGGTTCCGGCGCCAGGCGACCATCGTGCTCCTGCCGCGCTTCGAGCCGGGCCCGGCCCTGGAGCTGATGCGCGCCGAGAACGTCACGCTGTTCGCGGGTGTGCCGACCATGTACTGGGCCATGCTGTCGAAGATCCACGCGGACGGCGACGAGGTGCCCACCTCGCTCAAGGTCGCGGCCGCCGGTGGCGCCTCCTCCCCCGTCGAGGTGCTCAAGGACTTCGAGAGGACCTTCGGGATCGGGATCCTGGAGGGCTACGGCCTGTCGGAGACCTCCCCGGTGGCCAGCTTCAACCAGCCGGGCAGGCCCAGCAAGCCCGGCTCGATCGGCACCCCGATCTGGGGGGTGGAGATGAAGCTGATCGACGCCGACTGGAAGACGATCGAGGGTGAGGGGCCCGGCGAGATCGCGATCCGCGGTCACAACGTCATGAAGGGCTACTACAACCGGCCCGAGGCGACCGCCGAGGTCATGCGGGACGGCTGGTTCCGCACCGGCGACATCGCCACCCGCGACGCCGACGGCTACTACGCCATCATCGACCGGGTGAAGGACATGATCATTCGGGGTGGCTTCAACGTCTACCCGCGCGAGCTGGAGGAGGTCCTGATCACCCATCCCGAGGTCTCCCTCGCGGCGGTGGTCGGGATCGCCCACGACTCGCACGGCGAGGAGGTCAAGGCGTACGTCATCCGCACCCCCGGCGCGACGGTCACCGAGGACGAGCTCGTCGCCTGGAGCAGGGAGAACATGGCCGCGTACAAGTATCCGCGGATCATCGAGTTCCGTGACACCCTGCCGATGACCGCGACCGGGAAGATCCTCAAGCGCGAGCTCCGCTGAGCGACGAGAGGTCCGCGGCCGGTGAGAGCACGGCGGCGGCGCCGCCGGTTCCGGGAGGCACGCGACGTGCCTCCCGGAACCCGCGCGTGAGCGGGTGTCCCGGAGATCAGGGCCAGTCGGTCGAAGGGCGGAGCGGGACGCCGGCCCTGCCGTCGTCGTGGAGCTTCACCCCGAGAACCTGGTGAAGCTGGATCTTGTTGCGTTCGAAGCCGACCACGCAGGCCGCCATGTAGAGGCGCCAGACCCGTGCCGTGCCCTCGCCGACCTCCCGGACCGCCTCGTCCCAGTGGTCGTCGAGGTTGGCGCACCAGAAGCGGAGGGTCTGCGCGTAGTGCTCGCGCAGGTTCTCCTCGTGGCGGATCTCGAAGCCGGTGTCCTCGATCTGGCGGGCCAGGTAGCCGACCGACTCCAGCTCTCCGTCGGGGAAGACGTAGCGGTTGATGAACCCGCCGGCGTTGAGCGTCTTCTCCGTGCCCGTCGGGCGGGTGATGCAGTGGTTGAGCAGCCGTCCGCCGGGGACGAGCTTGTCGTAAAGAAAACGGAAGTAGAAGGGCAACTGGTCCTTGCCGATGTGCTCGGTCAGGCCGATCGAGCTGACGGCGTCGAAGCCGGTCTCCGACACGTCGCGGTAGTCCATGTGGCGGACCTCGGCGAGCTCGCCGAGACCGGCCTCGGCGATGGCCTTCTGCGCCCACTCGGCCTGCTGACGTGAGAGCGTGACACCCAGCGCCTTCACGCCGTACTCGCGGGCGGCGTGGATGACCATGCCGCCCCAGCCGCAGCCGACGTCCAGCAGCCTCATGCCGGGCTTGAGAGCCAGTTTGCGGGCGACGAGCTCGAACTTGGCGCGCTGCGCCTCCTCCAGCGTGGAGTCCTGCTCGGGGAAGACCGCGCAGGTGTAGGCCATGGAAGGGCCGAGCACCCACGAGTAGAACTTGTTGGAGACGTCGTAGTGGTGGTGGATGGCTTCGGCGTCGCGCTGCTTGGCGTGCCTGCTGCCCATCCGGGCGAGCACGCTGCGCCGCACCTCCTGCGGAGGCGGCGGCATTCGTGTCAGCAGCGGGCGGACCCCGATGGCCCGAATGGCCGAGAGTTTCTGCCCGACCGGGATGTCGTTGACGGTGAGCGACCACATGCGGGACAGCAGGGTGTACATGTCACCGTGGACGTCGAGATGTCCTGACACGTACGCCCTCGCCAGACCCAGCTCTCCGGGTGCCTGCGCCAGGTAGGCGACGGCCGCCGGGGTTTTCACCTCGACGCTGATGTCGGCACCGTCCGGTCCGGCCTTGCTTCCGTCGTAGGCGACGAAGCGCACGTCCGCCTCGGGCCCCATGACCTTCTCGAAGATCTCTGCGAGCGACACAGAAACAACCTCTCCTACTAACGCCCCCGAACACACTTGTCGTAGAGGTCGAGCAACCGGCCACCCCCGTCGTATGCCCGCTTGACCGGCCAGTAGGCGGTTCCGTTATAAAACCGCCAGAATTCATCTTCTGGGTAAAACGAAGTGGAGTACAGCGATTTATGCCCCTCCAGCTCGTGGACCCGGTTCTCGATCAGACGGTTGTGATAACCGTCGAACTGCCCCCTGGGGAGCGGCACCGTTCCCCAGAAGCCGAAGTTGACGTAAAGCCGTCCCGGCTCCAACGGGTAGAGCGGCCACTCGCCCGTGGACCTCAGCGGGCACATCCAGACCGGCGCCATCCCGACCTTGGTGTGGAAGAAATCCAGGAACTCGGCACCGCGCTCGACGGGCACCTCGATGTCCTGGATGACCGACTCCTGTACCGGCAGGTCGCGCCAGCGGTCGACCCTGGCGATCACCCCGTACTTGCGGTCGAGACCGACGAGCCTGCGGTAGACGTCCGAACGCATCCACTTGCGCGGCATCAGGGACCGCACCAGCGCGGTCTGCACGCCGAAGGCACGTGAGCACCAGAACCAGTCGGTGTCCCAGCGCCACAGGTAGTCGCGCACGGTGAGCCAGTCACGGGTCCTGGTCTGGATCGACCGGTAGTAGATGCGCATCCCGGTGTAGTCGGAGAGGTAGGGGGCACGGTCGGCGAAGCGGCCCACCGTGATGTAGAGCTCGCCGGGCTCGAAGAACGTGCCGTCCACGAAGTCGACGCGCTCGCCCTCGTACTCGCCGCGCTCGCAGATCTCCCGCATCGCGAGCATGCACTTGTCGGCGTCGCCGAACGGGATGTGGGTCAGCCTGACGTAGGGCTGGACGCGCTTGAGTTTGATCCGGATCCGCAGGGCGTAGCCAAGCGTGCCGTAGGAGTTGGGAAACGCGCGGAACAGGTCGCGGTGCTCGTTGTCGTCACGGGCCACGACGATCCGTCCGTCACCGGTGAGGATCTCCAGCTCCTCCACCGACTCGTGTGGCAGCCCGTCCCTGAAGCTGGTGGACTCGATGCCGAGCCCCGTCACCGCCCCGCCCAGTGTGATCGTCTTCAACTGTGGCACGACGTGCGGCATGAACCCGTGGGCGAGCGTGGCGTCCACCAGGTTCTCGTAGGTGGTCATCCCCTGGACCTCGGCGGTCATCGCCACCGGGTCGACCTCGATCACCTGGTCCAGGTCCTTGGCCGACAGCTTCGCCGAGCGGGCGCCGTCCCTGAACCGGAACAGGTTCGTGGTGGCCTTGGAGAGCCGGGGCGCCGCGTCCTGCGGGATGGCGGCGTAAGACGCCCTGATCTGTTCCACCGCCTGCCGGTGCGCCGGCATCCCTGTCGTCTGTCGCACGGTAATCACCCCCATGACCTCATCAGAAAGATCGCCCCTAGGCACGCTATATCTCGGATGTCTCCGGAACCAGGTGGGACGCGTTAAACACGAGAAAACTCTACGACCGCTCTTCCAGTGATCTTCGACCGACCACCGCATCAACCCCGTTGACCACATTCGTCACCGGGCGGCCCTCGATCGCGGCCTCCAGGTTGTCCAGCACGCAGCGGATCAGGCGGCCGGTCGACTGAGGGGTCACCCCGGCCACGTGCGGCGAGAGCAGGACCCGGGGAGCGGTGCGCAGCGGGTCGTCCTGCGGCAGCGGCTCGGTGTCGAACACGTCGAGCGCGGCGCCCCCCAGGTGCCCGGACTCCAGGGCCTCCAGCAGCGCCGTCGAGTCGACCACCTGTCCCCTCGCCGCGTTCACCAGCAGCGAGCCCGCGGGCATCAGGGAGGGGTCGATCATCCCTCTGGTCTCCTCCGTCAGCGGGATGACCAGAACGAGCACCTGGGAGCTCGCGACGAGATCACCGAGCTCTCGGTAGGTGTAGGGCACCTCGCGCGGCGTCCGGGTCCAGTAGGAGACCTCGCATCCGTGGGCGGCGAACATCCGGGCGGCGGCCTCGCCGATCGGGCCGAACCCGACGATGCCGACGCGTGATCCGTACAGCTCGGCGGGGCCGAGGTCCAGCTGCGGCCAGCGCCCCGCGCGGACCGCCGCGTCGGCGTCGAGCAGCCGCCGCGACAGTGCGAGAGTGGCGGCGAGGCACCACTCGGCCACCCCGATCGCGCTCACCCCCGCGGTGTTGGCCAGCGGCACGCCCGCCGCGGCGAGCGCGGCGAGATCGTGGCCGTCCACCCCCACGGAGGGCTGTTGCACGAACGCCAGGTCCGGTGCGGCACGGACGGCCTCGGCGTCCAGGGTGAGCCCGCCGCTCCAGTCGCCCACCACGATCTCGGCGTCGCCGAGTGCGGCGAGCAGCGACTTTCTGTCTCGGGTCGCGGGAACCGAGACGGCGACCCGGTCGCCGAGCGAGCCGAGCAGGTTGCGCACCGCATCCTCGGGGAGCGGCGGCAGCGCGAGCACCTTCCAGGGCATGTCACTCACCGCCTCGGGGGTGGAAGCTGTTGAACACGCGGGTCATGAGGGCACGCTGGGTGTCCCAGTCGGCCTCGTGGGTGGTCCAGCTGAGCACCAGCACCGAGTTGCCCACCGCGATGAACCGCCGCACCTCGTGATAGGTCACCCCGGACTTGGCCCAGGGTGCTCCCCCGCCGTCCTTCATGCTCCAGGTGAACTCCCACTGGAGCCCGGCCCCGTAGGCGAGAGGGATCTTGAACGTGTCATCGGAGTGGATCTCACTCCACTGGACCGCGTTCTCCCTCACGAGCCACTGAAGTCGCTCCAGTTCGCCGGCGTCTCCCTCCAGCAGCTCCACCGACATGTGGGCCGCCCCGTCGGGGCGCAGCCACTGGGTGTATCCCGTCTCGGCCGCATAGTCGCCTCTCCACCCGGCCGGGTAGCCGATCGACCAGTTCTCCGGGGGACGTGCCCGCCACGCCTTCAGCCCGCCGGCGGGCGCCGTCGTTCTGGTCGGGGCCGGAGTCGGGGTGGGAGTCGGGGTCGGGGTGGGCGTCGGCGACGTGCTCTGCTCCACCGGCGTCGGCTCGGTCTGGGCGACCGTGGGCACGGAACGTGCCACCGGCTGCTGGTCGGACCCCGACATCGCCACGGCCGCCGCGGCGCCACCCGCGGCCAGGACCACCACGGCACCCAGGATCAGCGGGAGCCGCCCTCCCCCGCGACGACCGGAGGCGGCCGAGATCCCGGTCTCGTGCCTGTGCTGAACGGTCCTGCCGGTGTGGCCGAAGCTCTCCTCCGTACGGTGCCCCCGGCCTGTCGGTGCGGGGCGGACGGCGGTCTCCCCGGTGCGGCGGGCCGCGGCCGACGGGTTGTCGATCACCTCCGCCAGCATCGCGTCGGCCTGCCGCACGGTCAGCCGGTGGGCGGGCTCCCGCTGGAGCATGCCGATGAGCACCGCGCGCATCTCCGGGGGTACCGGACCGAAGTCGGGCTCCTCGGTGAGGAGCGCACTGAGGGTGGAGATGGCGTCGCGGCGTTCGAAGGGCCCCCGGCCGACCAGGGCCGCGTAAAGGGTGGCGCCGAGTGCCCACAGGTCCGACCAGGGGCCGGCGTCGACGCCGGTGGCGCGCTCGGGCGGCAGGAAGCTGGGCGAGCCCGTCACCATGCCCGTCTGGGTGAGCGAGGTGTCGCCCTCGACGGTGGCGATGCCGAAGTCGGAGAGCACCGCACGTCCCTCGGCGTCCAGCAGGATGTTGCTCGGCTTGACGTCGCGGTGCAGAATCCCGGCCTCGTGGGCCGCGCGCAGGGCCGACAGGACCTGGCGGCCGATGTCGGCGATCTGGCGCACCGGCAGCGGGCCGACCTCGTCCAGCCCGCGCGCCCTGACCAGCTCCATCACGATCCAGGGGCGGCCGTCCTGCTCCGCCACGTCGTAGATCGCCACGATGCCCCGGTGGTTGAGCCTCGCCGCGGTCCTGGCCTCGCGGGAGGTGCGGGTCAGCTGGACCTGGTGCTCGGCCGGGGAGAGGTTGGGCGGTAGGAGCACCTCCTTGACGGCGACCGAGCGGTCGAGGAGGGTGTCGTGGCCTTCCCACACCACGCCCATCCCGCCCCGGCCGAGCTCTCGCAGCAACCGATAGCGCCCAGCGACCACCCGTTCACTGTGCGGATATGTCATCGTAAGACCCCTAGGTACCATTCGGAGAGGGCGCAAGTTTCCCATACACGCGCGGGCCTCATGTGGCTCCTGGCGATGTGTCTTGCCATCGAAAGTCGAATGTTGTTCTACTGTGGCGGGAGACGGCAGTGGTCACGACCAAGTGATTGCTTGCTGACGCCGTACCCGAAGAGAACCGGCGACACCCGAGGAGAATGTCGATGGAGCGCGTGACCAGGAAGGGCCCGCTGGCCGGAGTCCGCGTGCTCGAACTGGCGGGACTGGCCCCCGGACCGTTCGCCGGGATGATGCTGGCCGACCACGGGGCCGAGGTGCTGCGCGTCGATCGCGTGAGCGTCGTCGCCAAGGCCGGGGACAGGCCGCGCGCCGGCGTGATGGACCGGGGCAAGCGGACGGTCGGCCTGGATCTCAAGTCCCCCGAGGGGGTCGCCGCGTTCAAGGAACTGGCCCGCCGGGCCGACGTGGTCGTCGACGTCTTCCGGCCGGGGGTCGCCGAGCGCCTCGGCATCGGCCCGGCCGACCTGCACGCGGTCAACCCGCGCCTCATCTACGGCCGGATGACCGGCTGGGGCCAGGACGGCCCGCTCGCCCCGACCGCGGGGCACGACATCGACTACATCGCCGTCTCCGGCGCGCTGTCGATGCTGGGCCGTGCGGGCGAGCGCCCCACCCCGCCGATCAACATCCTCGGCGACTTCGCCGGAGGTGGCCTCATGCTCGCGTACGGCGTGCTGCTGGCGCTGATCGAGCGGGAGCGGACCGGCGAGGGACAGGTGATCGACGCCGCCATGGTGGACGGCGCGGCGACGCTGTTCGCGATGTTCTACCACGGCGTGCAGACCGGCGGCTGGGGCCCGCGCGGCACGAACCTGCTGGACACCGGCGCGCCGATGTACGACACCTACGAGACGGCCGACGGCGGATACATGGCCGTCGGCGCGCTTGAGCCGCAGTTCTGGACGGAGATGATCACCCTGATGGGCCTGGAGGACCTGCCCGACCGAGACGACAGGTCACGGTGGCCCGCGCTCCGCGAGCGGCTCGCCGAGGCGTTCCGATCCAGGACCCGCGCCGAGTGGGAGGCGCTTTTCGACGGTACGGACGCCTGCGTCTCCCCGGTGCTGGAGATGGGCGAGGCCGCGGATCACCCGCACCACAAGGCGAGGGGCACGTTCGTCGACATCGGCGGGATCAGACAACCCGTGCCCACGCCACGCCTGCTCGGCGCGCCCGAGCAGGACCTCTCCCCCTCCACCCGGCTGGACGACCTCTCCTCCTGGGGCCTGGCCGACGAGACCGCGGCACGGCTGCGCGAAGCGGGGGTGCTGGCCTGATGGACGTCTTCGAGGCCCTCTACACCACCAGGGCGATGCGCAGGGTCAAGCCGGACCCGATCCCCGAGGAGGTCCAGCGAAGCATCCTGGACGCCGCGGTCCGCGCGCCCAGCGGTGGCAACGTGCAGAGCTGGCGCTTCCTGCTCGTCGACGACCTCGCGGTGAAGGAACGGCTCGGCCCCCTCTACAGGGACGCGCTCGGACAGCTCTTCGAGGGCCACTACCGGCCGATGCGCGAGAAGGCCGAGGCCGAGGGCGACACCCGGACGCTCAGCGTCCTGAAGTCGGCCCAGTACCTGGCCGACCACTTCGAGGGCTATCCGCTGCTGCTGTTCGCGTTCGTCCGCAACGACCCGTCCGGCGGCTCGATCTTCCCCTCGGTGTGGAGCGCGCAGCTCGCCGCCCGCGCCCACGGAGTGGGCAGCGCGCTGACCAGCGTGCTCGGCATCTTCCACGCCGAGGAGACGCTGCGGGTGCTCGGCGTGCCCGAGGGCAAGGGCTGGACCCTGGCCTGCACGGTCACCTTCGGCTACCCCACCGGGCGCTGGGGTGTCGCGCCCCGACGTCCCGCGCACGAGGTGAGCTACCGCAACCGGTGGGGCCAGGACGTGGGCTTCGAGATCCCCGAGCCTCTGTGGGGGCAGGAAGGCTGAACACCGAGGGCACCGAGCCGCCCGGTCGGACGCGTCACCGCGAGCCGACCGGGGCCGACCGCACTCAGCGCATCGGGGACAGGACCGCCGCGTAGATGTCGGCTCCCCCCGGGTGGTGCACCTCCAGGTCGGTGGTGAAGGCCCTCGGCGGGGTGCCACCCGACTCGGTGTGCTTCCACAGCTGCTGCCACCCCTCCAGCAGGACACCCGGCATCGGCCCGCGGACCTCGACCTTCAGCGACGGCACTCCCGGCACCCGTACCGCCACCATCCCCTCGGGCAGCGCCGCGGCACTGCGCACGGCGACCCCGACGATCTGGGTGTAGGCGCCGTGGTGGTCACTCTCGTAGTCGGTGAGCACCGCGTAGATGTTCTCGTCGACCCGTCCCGGCACATGGGCGAAGGCCCCCGGGGACCCCGCCCGCGCCCAGAGCGCGCCGAGCCTCCCCCGGCCGGGCTCCGTCTCGTCGGCGTTCGACGTCCGTACGGCATGACCTACGACGAGCATCTCCGGCCGATCAACCACGATCACAATGCCTCCTCATGGCCATCCACTTATTCACGCAAACCGGATCCTAGTCCCCGCTCCGAGCTGCCAGTCCTCTTCGAAGGCCGGGAAAAGGGGAACGCTCATATCCGGCAATTCACGGCATAAGGTGGAGCAACGTGAGATTCCTCAATGAGATGGCACCGGCCTACGACCTGACCTACAGCGACGTCTTCATGGTTCCGTCGCTCTCCTCCGTCGGCTCGCGGCTCGCCGTCGACCTCTCCAGCCGGGACGGCACCGGAACCACCATCCCCATCGTGGTCGCCAACATGACGGCGGTGGCGGGACGGCGGATGGCGGAGACCGTCGCGCGGCGGGGCGGGATCACCGTGATCCCGCAGGACATCCCGATCGACGTGGTCGCCGACGTCGTCGACTGGGTCAAGAAACGCGACCTCGTCCACGACACACCGCTCACGCTCACCCCGCACGACACCGTCGGAGAGGCGCTCAACCTGCTGCCCAAGCGGGCCCACGGCGCGATCATCATCGTCGACTGGGACAACCGCCCGGCCGGCGTGGTCACCGAGAGCGACTGCTCGGGCGTGGACATGTACACCCAGCTCTCCCAGGTGATGTCCGACCACCTGCTCACGCTGCCCGCCGGGCTCGACCCGCGCGAGGCCTTCGACCGCCTCCACGAGGGCCGTCACCGGCTCGCCCCCGTCGTGGACGCGGACGGCCGGCTGGTCGGCATCCTGACCAGGACGGGCGCGCTGCGCGCCACCCTGTACCGGCCCGCCGTCGACGACTCGGGCAGGCTCCGCGTCGCGGCGGCCGTCGGAGTCAACGGCGACGTGGCCGCCAAGGCCAAGGAGATCCTCGACGCCGGGGTGGACTGCCTGGTCGTGGACACCGCCCACGGACACCAGGAGAAGATGATCAGCGCCCTGAGGGCGGTCCGCGCGCTCGGCCCCGACGTGCCCGTCGCGGCGGGCAACGTCGTCACCGCCGCGGGCGTGCGGGATCTCGTCGAGGCGGGGGCCGACATCGTGAAGGTCGGCGTCGGCCCCGGGGCGATGTGCACCACCCGGATGATGACCGGCGTGGGCCGCCCGCAGTTCTCCGCCGTGCTGGAGTGCTCCGCCGAGGCCCGCGGGCTGGGCCGCCACGTGTGGGCCGACGGCGGCGTCCGCCATCCCCGCGACGTCGCCCTCGCCCTGGCCGCGGGGGCGTCCAACGTGATGATCGGCTCGTGGTTCGCGGGCACCTACGAATCGCCGGGCGACACCCGTACCGCCGCCGACGGGCGCAAGTACAAGGAGAACTTCGGCATGGCCTCGGCCCGCGCGGTGAGACTGCGCACGGCGGAGGACTCCCCCTTCGACCGGGCGCGCAAGGCCCTGTTCGAGGAGGGCATCTCGACCTCCAGGATGTATCTCGACCCGGCCATGCCCAGCGTCGAGGACCAGATCGACGCCATCGTGGCCGGTCTGCGCTCCTCGTGCACCTACGCGGGGGCCTCCACCCTGGAGGAGTTCCACGAGCGCGCGGTGATCGGCGTCCAGAGCTCGTCCGGCTACACCGAGGGAATGCCGCTCCACCAGAGTTGGTGATCCGTCCCACCGTTCTCCCGGGATCTCGCCGTAGACGGCGAGATCCCGGGAGAGGACACGCATCCTCCTACCGCCACGGGGTAGTCGGCTCGTCGAGCCATCTTCCACCACCGAAAGGCGAGCGGACATGAATGGAACGCCCACCGGCCTGGACACGCAGGTCGTCGTGGACCGGAGGGTCCTGGCAGGCTACGACAACTACCTCGCGGCACAGCGAACCGTGGACGGACTCTCCGACGCGGGCTTCCCCGTCGAGAACGTGGCGATCGTCGGCAGCGACCTGAAACTCGAGGAGACCGTCACCGGCAGGATGACCAACGGGCGGGCCGCGCTCACCGGAGCCGGAAGCGGCGCGGCCTTCGGCGCCGTGGTGGGAATGTTCCTCGGCCTGTTCACCTCGACCACGATGTCGTTCTTCGTCCTCGTGCTCTGGGCGGCCCTGTGGGGTGCCGTGATGGGAGCCGCGTTCGGGTTCATCAACCACCTCTTCACCGGCGGCAAGCGGGACTTCGCCTCGCGCAGCGCGATCGTCGCCGGCCGCTACGACGTGCTGGTCGCGGCCTCCCACCTGGACCACGCGCGGGCCGTCCTGGAGTCGACCCCCGGCCCCGCCGACACCATGGTCGTGGAGGTTCCCCCGTCCGCCGGCATGTACGACCCGGCCGCCACCGGGGCCACCTCCCCCACCCACGCCACCCCCGCACAGACGCTCGCCACCGACATCCCCCCGCAGCCGTCCGCCCCCGACCTCTCCGGCCGTCCGGTCACCTCCGACCTGCCGCCGCAGCCGGTCATCCCCGGGCGCGCCGCGCGACCGGCCACCGCGGACCACCCCGCGCCCGCGGACGATCCGGCTCCCACGTCCCCCGCGCCGTCGCACGCCGAGGAGGGTGCCGAGCCGGCGCGGCCCGGCACCGCCGAGCACCGGATCCCCGCGCAGCCGACCTCTCCCGACCGCCCCGCCGTCCGGTCGGCCGGCTCCGAGCGGCCCGACTCCTGAGTGCGCCTGGTGAGAGAGTCCCGACAGAACATCCGGCGGGGGCCCCCCGCCGGGGGGGCCCCCCGCCGGGGGGGGGGGGAGTGGGGGGTC